>JAHYIT010000015.1 GCA_019429205.1 Mariniphaga sp.
GAAATAAAAGATGCTTTTTTAATAAAATACGATGTGGACGATTTGAGTTTCGAAAAGGATTTTTATGAATTCTGCACATTGCTGAAGCATCATCAAATCACGGTTCACGGCAATCCGCTCGAATTTAATTAGAAACCATGAAAAAGAAACACATCACGCTGGCTGTTACCGGGTTGAACAATACCGATAATCCTGGCCCGGGAGTTCCGTTCATTCGTGGGGTAAAAGATTCAAAAGAATTCGAAGTTCGTGTTATTGGGCTGGTTTACGAAAACCTGGAACCGGGCATTTACATGGAGGGCCTGTGCGACCGTATCTTCCAGATTCCCTACCCGTCATCCGGCTCCAATGAATTGATTGAACGCATCGAACACATCCACCAGCAGGAGAAAATCGACGTACTGGTTCCCAATTTTGATGCCGAGCTTTTTTCTTTTATGAAAAATGAAGAGCGGTTGCACAAACAGGGAATCCATACTTTTTTACCCACATTGCAGCAGTTTCAGGAGCGCGAAAAGCACCGGCTCCCAGAGTTTGGTAAAAAGTACGGCATTAAAGTGCCGGCCAGTCTCAACCTGGGCAGTTTGGGGCAAATCACCGAAATGGAGGATAAATTCGATTATCCGGTGATGGTAAAAGGTCAGTTTTACGATGCCCACCTGGCCAGCAACAAAGAGCAGGTGAGACAGGCTTTTATGAAAATCTCCACCCAATGGGGCTTGCCGGTTATTGCACAGGAGTTTGTTTCAGGTACCGAGGTAAACGTGGTGGCCCTGGGCGATGGCAAAGGCAACACCGTGGCAGCCGTGCCTATGCGGAAACAGTACATCACCGACAAGGGAAAAGCCTGGGGCGGCATTACCCTGGCCGACGAAAAAATGATGGAACTCACCCGGTCACTTTTTCAGAAATCAAAATGGAAGGGCGGCATGGAGCTGGAACTGATAAAAACCAACGCCGGCGAATATTACCTCATCGAAATCAATCCGCGAATTCCCGCGTGGGTTTATCTGGCTGTGGGCGCCGGGCAAAACATTCCCGAAGCGCTGGTAAAACTGGCGCTTGGCATGGAAGTTCAGCCCATGCAGCATTACAAAATCGGAAAAATGTTTGTACGCTATTCCTACGATATGATTGTGGATTTGGAAAAATTTGCCGCCATTTCAATGAACAAAGAAATTTAAAAAATGGAAAAAATCAAATACGAAAAACCGGTTATCAGTAAAATAACCGCCGGAATGCCCAGCAAATTCGGGCTTCCTGCCAGGCAAAAAGTGATTTCCGAAATCGATGGAATTCCGGTTTCAAAACTGATGGAAGAATACGGTTCGCCTGTGTTCGTTTTTTCTGAAAAAACCATCCGGAACACGATTTCCGAAGCGCGCCGGGCGTTTGAAACCCGCTACCCGAAGGTGCAGTTTGCCTGGTCGTACAAAACCAATTACCTCGATGCGGTTTGTAAAATATTTCAGGATGAAGGCGCCTGGGCAGAAGTAGTTTCAGGGTTTGAATTTGAAAAAGCGCTGGCGCTGGGCGTGAATGGTTCCCAAATTCTGTTTAACGGCCCTGAAAAATCGGCTAAAGATTTGGAACTGGCCATCAACCACAACGCCTGCATTCACATCGACCACTTCGATGAACTCTACCTGCTGATGGAAATTACCCGTAAGCTGGACAAAACAGCACGGGTTGCCATCCGGGTGAATATGGACACCGGCATTTATCCCATGTGGGACCGCTTTGGATTCAATTACGAAAACGGCGAAGCATGGAATTCCATCAACCGTATTATGCTGGCCGAAAAGCTGGAACTGATTGGCCTGCACACGCACATCGGGACCTACATTATGACTGCTTCGGCGTACGGAATTGCGGCAACTAAGCTGGCCAACCTGATGGTGGCGACGCACCGCAAATTCAATCACTGGCTGAAATACATTGATTTGGGCGGCGGTTTTGCATCGAAAAATACGCTGAAAGGCGCTTACATGCCAGGGGCCGAAACCTGTCCGTCGTTCGACGAATATGCCGAAGCCATTACCAACGCATTGATATCGTCTGAAATTCCGCACGAAAATCTGCCGGCGCTGTTTTTGGAAACGGGTCGGGCATTGATTGACGATGCCGGGTATTTGCTCACCACCGTACTGGCCAACAAACGGTCATCCATCGGACGACGAAACATGATAATTGATGCTGGTGTGAACCTGCTTTTCACCTCGTTCTGGTACAACCTGGGCGTTTATCCCAGCAAACCGACTTCTGAATATGTGGAAGAAACCACCATTTACGGGCCATTGTGTATGAATATCGACGTCATCCGCGATGCCATCAATTTTCCGCACGTAAAAACCGGCGACCAGTTGGTTATTGAGCGTGTGGGGGCATACAACGTCACCCAGTGGATGCAGTTCATCACTTACCGGCCCAACGTGGTGCTAATTGATTTGGAGGGGAAATCCCATATCATCAGAAAAAAAGAAGATTTGGAAACGTTAAAAGATAAAGAGGTAAAAATTTAAAATGGCGGAAAACCAAAATGTAATCAAAGGGAAGGAAATCCTTCATTCAATCCTCAACAGCTATTCACAGGTGTTTTTTTCCACCTCAAAAACGCTGGCGGTGTTTTTGGTGGCCATTAGTTTTTTCGATTACGGCGCCGGCATTGGCGGTTTGGTAGCGGTACTCATTGCCAACACACTTGCTTGGGGGCTGGGCTACAACGCGTATTATCTGCGTTCGGGACTGTACGGGTTCAACGCGCTGCTGGTTGGTTTGGGCGTGGGTTTGTTTTACCAGCCTTCGGTTGAGGTCTATGTTTTGATTGCCATAACCGCATTAACCTGTTTTTTCCTTACCGTTGTTTTTCAGGGCGTTTTGGGAAAATACGGCTTGCCCTTTTTAAGTGTTCCCTTTTTGCTCACCATCTGGTTGGTTGCACTGTCGGCCAATAATTTATCGGCGCTAAATCTCAGCGAGCGCGGTATTTTTGTGTACAACGAACTCTATTCCCTCGGAGGTAAAACATTTGTCAATTTTTATGACTTCCTTGAAAAAAGCATTCCGTCATCGTTTATCCGCATCTATTTCCATTCGCTGGGCGCCATCTTCTTTCAAACGCATTTGCTGGCCGGAATTATCATTTCCATAGGACTACTCATCTATTCGCGAATAACCTTCGTACTTTCGATTCTGGGCTATGCTGTGGCGTTTCTGTTTTACCTGTTTGTAGGCATCGAATTTGATTCGCTGGGATACACATTTATCGGGTTCAACTACATTCTGACAGCCATTGCGCTGGGCGGGTACTACCTTGTTCCGGGAAGAGTGAGTTTCGGCTGGATTATTCTGCTGCTTCCGGCGGTGGTTTTAATTACAACCAGTACCCAGCAGCTTTTTGTATTGTTCCGCATATCTCCCTATTCGTTGCCGTTCAACGTGATTGTTTTAACCTTTTTATATGCGCTGAAACTGCGTGAGAAACGTCCGCGGCATTTGATTGAAACGCCGGTTCAACTTGGGAAACCCGAAAAAAATCTGTACCTCTATTCGGGAAATATGAAACGTTTTCCGGCGGCTTACCCGGTTTCGGCAGCTTTGCCGTTTTACGGTGAGTGGACGGTAAGTCAGGCGCACAACGGCGAACACACCCATAAAGGGGCCTGGCGGCATGCATTTGATTTTATCATCACCGGCCGTGACAGACAGCAGTTTAAAAATTCGGGTGATTTTGCCGAAGATTATTTCTGTTTTGGAAAAGCTGTTTTGGCGCCTGCCGACGGCACTGTGGCCGAAGTGGTGAACAACGTTCCCGACAATGCCATTGGCGATGTGAACACCAAAGACAACTGGGGAAATACGGTCATTTTCAAACACAATGACTATTTGTACTCCAAGCTCAGCCACTTGAAATTCCAGTCGGTGGAGGTAAAAACCGGAGATTCAGTGAAAAAAGGACAGTTGATTGGCCGCTGTGGAAACTCAGGCCGCTCGCCTTATCCGCACCTGCACTTTCAGTTTCAGGCCAATCCGTATGTGGGCGCAACCACCACCGACTATCCGTTTGGTCATTATTTGCTGAAGGAAGAATCAGGATATTCGCTAAAATCTTTCGATTTTCCGCAAAAAGACCAGGTTTTGGCCAATCCTTCCAAAAATGAAGTACTGAACAACGCTTTGCATTTCATTCCCGGAAGGCGGATAAACGTTTCGGTAAAAGTGGATTCGGAAAAAACCCGATGGAAAAAACTGGCCGGCAAATATGAGTGGATGGCCGAAACCGATGTGTATAACACCACATTTCTCCGTTGCGAAAAACACAACGGACGGGCTTATTTATATAACCAGGGCGATATGCACTTTTTTACCAATTTCAACGGGAAAAAACATTCACCGCTGTTTTGGTTTTATGTTTCGTTATTTAAGGTACCTGTGGGATTCCAGGCTGGCAGTAAAATTAATGATACACTGCCTGTTCACCTGCTTTTTGGCGGCATACTGAAATTCCTACAGGATTTTGTTGCACCGCTTTTTCTGTTTCTGAAAGCAGAATACGAGCTTACGTTAAAGGAAGCCGGAGACATTCTCTCGTCGGATTCGGTAAAAATGGAAGCTGAAATCACCAAAAAAATTGCGGGCAGAAAGGTGAAAGCATGTACAAGCAAAATTGAAATTACTCAACAGGGCGATTTTGAAATTTTTATAGAATTAAAGGATGCAAAGCTGAAAATGATATGCAAAAACGAATTGGATTGATAGTGGTGTTTACCTTGTTTTTGCTGGCGGTTCAGGCGCAGCAAAAATTGAATTATCCGGAAGTGGACAAAGTTTCGTATGAACTTTTTCTTCAGGGAAAATGGGTTGAACTGATTGACTACTCGAAAGAAGCACGCCGGCAGAACATTGACTTTTTCTATTTGCAGGCCCGCACCGGAATTGCATACTACAACTTGAAAAAATACCGCTCAGCCAGCGAATGGTTTTTGAAAGCCTGGGAAAGCGACCAGTCGTTTGAATGGCTGCAGGAATATCTGTATTATAGTCTGCTTTGGGGTGGGAGAGCTTCTGAAGCCAATAAATTAGCTGGCAGTTTTTCTCCCGGGATGCAGGATAAAATAAGTTTTTCGGCAAAGAAAATCACCAAAGTGGGATTTGAGGCCGGGTACACTTTTAATCCCGATTTTGAAACGTTATCAGCCGCATCCCACGGACAGCAAGCTGGTGTGGGCGAAGACTACGGCGAAGCTTTCTATCTGAAAAGTTACCATTTTGAATCGTTCGACCTTAATCACCGGATAACGCCCGGAATTAGTGTGAACCATAATCTGACATACGTTGGATTAAATCGCGAGCAACGAATTGACTGGGGGTCTGGGAATAGTTTTCCGATGAAAACCAATCAGTTTCAGTATTATTTGAATCCGCAATTTATATTAGGTAAAAAGCTGAATGTTTCTCCTTCAATTTCAGCCATCTGGGGTAATTATGAATTATTTTTGGGAGGTTTTACCGGAAATCAGATGAAGATGTTTTATAATGCTTCCTCAAGTTTTTCCGACTTTGTGTTTTCCACATCGGCATGGTCGCATTTCGGAGGTTTTTCGCCCGGGGCAGAAATAAATCTGGCCAACATAACCGACCAGAAATTTACACAACTTTCAGCATGGCTCACCGTGTATCCGTTTTCAAACCTGAATTTCTATATTACTCCGCGAGCGTATTTCAAAAGCAGTGAAGAAAACGGTTTCGGTTACAACACCTTCGGAATTTCCGGAGGAGCGCAATTGGGACCGGTGCATTTTTACGGGCAGTACCTGAGCGGTGAAATGGAAAATTTTATCGAATCGGGTGGCTATGTGGTGTCCAATTTTCCGGGAATTTCGGAGCAAAAGTTTTCTGGAAGTCTCTATTTTCCCACAGGTAAAAAATATCAGCTTGTTTTGCGCTATCTTAGTCAGGATGTGACTGAAAAATATAAGGTTTATACGAATCTTAGAGAAAGCAACTCAGTGATTTACAATTATATGAAACATACTTTAACAGCCGGGATATCATGGAATTTTTAAAAAGAAAAGCAATTTTATTCATACTATTATTAGCGGCTTTTCCTGTTTTTGGTCAGGTAAACCAGGAAACACTGGAACAGGCTTTTGTCAGGAGCTACGAACTGGAAAAAAACAAGGATTTTGTGGCTGCTGCCGGAGAACTGAAAAAAGTTTACGACCAGGCTTCCTACGAAGTCAACCTGCGAATGGGCTGGCTGTATTACAATGCAGGTCGGTTCGATGAATCGGTTACCTATTATTCACAGGCGCAGCAACTGATGCCCTATTCAGAGGAAGCACGGTTTGGGTTGATTCTGCCCAAAGCTGCACTCGGCCAGTGGGATGAGGTGATTGAACTTTACAACAAAATCCTCGAAATTCATCCCAACAATACCGTTGCCATGTTCCGGCTGGGGATGATTTACTACGAACGCAAGAACTACGACAAAGCTCTGCCGCTGTTCAAAAAAGTGGTGGATTTGTACCCGTTCGATTACGACGGGTTGCTCATGCTGGCCTGGACTTCCTATTTCACAGGAAATTACAATCAGGCCAAAGTGCTTTTTAACAAGGTAAAACTCTACAATCCCGGCGATGCTTCGGCAAACGAGGGATTGCAACTTATGAGGTAAATAACAGATTTCATTTTTTAAAATCTCTCATACAATGTCTATTCTGTATTAGAAAATTGTTATTTTCAACAAACTTTTAAGACAAATGAACTATCTGGAATTTGAAAAAGCTTTAAAAACATTTCCGGTTTTTTCTGTAAAGGATATACAAAAACGATTTCCCGGTTTTGACAGCCGTAGGTTGGTGGAGTGGCAACAAAAGGGTTATCTTAAAAAAATAAAAAGAGGCTATTATTGTTTTCGGGAAGGTGAACATGGAGAAAAATTCCTGCAATTTGCTGCAAATAAAATTTATTCTCCTTCATATATCTCATTTGAAAGCGCTTTGTCTTTTTATAACCTGATACCGGAAGGTGTTTTCACCATTACATCTGCAACAACCAGGAATACGGCAAGTTATGCAACGCCTTTGGGTAATTTTAGCTACAAACATATTAAACCACCTTTATTTTTTGGCTATAAATTAATGCAAGAGAAGGATTTTGTTTTAAAGATTGCTGAACCCGAAAAAGCCCTTCTTGACTTTTTCTACATCAAAAAAATGAATAATCTTGAAGAAGTCAAAGAAATGCGTTTTAATGAAATAGTGGCAAAAGAAATCGTTAGCTTTGATAAACTGACGAAATACCAGCGGATTTTTAACTCAAAAACAGCAGATAAAAGAATTCGAATGTTTATTCAGGTAATCAATGCTTAATTTAAAAGAAATAAAAACATTCTACCCTGAATCGCTGCACAATTTTGAGCGGTTCATCATAAGAGAGTATTTGCAGTATAAAATTCTCGAGATAATATTCGAAACCCCTTATGAAAGTAAGCTGGCTTTTCTTGGCGGCACCTGTTTACGCATTGTTTACAACAACAGCCGTTTTTCAGAAGACCTTGACTTTGATAATTTCGATTTGTCGATGAATGATTTTAATGAAATTACTCAACTGATTAAAACCGGTCTTGAAAGGTTGGGATATGAAGTTGAATTACGAAACGTTTTAAAAGGCGCCTATCATTGCTACGTGCGCTTTCCCGAACTGCTTTATAACGAAGGATTGACGCAGCACAAAGAAGAAAGAATTCTAATCAGGCTGGATACTGAACCGCATAATTTTCACTATAAACCCGACCAGTTTGTATTGAATAAGTTTGATGTTTTTACGCAAATCAACTCAACACCAAAAGATATTTTACTTGCTCAAAAATTTTACGCAGTTATCAATCGAAAAAGAAACAAAGGACGGGATTTTTTCGATATTGTTTTTTTGCTGGGCCAGGGGGAAACACCAAATTTTGAATATCTGAATATGAAACTGGGAATCAATTCTCAGGAGGAACTCAGACAACAAGTTCTTGAAAAATGTGCGAAAATTGATATGAAGGAGATGGCACAGGATGTTGGTCCTTTTCTTTTTAATAAAAATGACGAGAAAAGAATCCTGCTTTTCCCGGAATATATTAAACAAGCAAAATTAAACTAAAATTCAAATTGTTATGAAATTATTTTTCACCACTGCCATGCTCCTGTTCATTTTTACAATGGGCAACGCACAGGTTTCCCTCGAAAAAAAATACGACTACTCTACTTCGGTAGTTGAGTTTGAAACCCTTGGCTGTAAATACTACCTGATGGATGTACCTAACGGGCAATGCCGGATTTAGAACACCGACTACCTGCTGCTGAATGTTTCTGACTACAAAAGCGGCGTTTACCATTATTTTGTGGAATACAGCAACAAAAGGAGTCCGTCGCAAAAGCTGGTGGTACGATAAATTAGAAGGAATTTGTAAATTTGAAGAAAAAATGATGGGACATGATGCTATAAAACTGGAATTAATCGAATGGCTTACCAAACTCGATGATGAGGAAACCATTGAATACCTGAAGCTTGTTAAAGATTCAGCGTTATCTGAAGAGGATTGGTGGTATAATCTGACTCCGGAGCAGAAACTGGGAATAGAACAAGGACTCAGGGATATTGATGAAGGCCGGGTAACTCCGCATGAAGAGGTAAAAGAAAAATATGGACTTTAAACTTTTTTGGTCAGAAGAAGCCATTCGGAACCTGGAGAATATTCTCGACTATCTTATTGAAAGGTGGTCGCAAAGGGAAGTTGATAACTTTAAAAACAGACTTTCAAGACTACTTGATTTAATAGTAAAAAATCCACGAATATTTCCGGTTTCAGAATACAATCCACGATTAAGAAAAGCAGTATTAAGTAAACAAACCACTGTTTTTTATGAGATTAAGGAGAATGTCATATATATTGCCTATCTGTTTGTTAATCATCAAAATATAAACAAAATAAAATAGCACTTCAAAAATACTTAGTTTCTATAATTTCCCTGAATATCTATCCTACACTTTTCGTATAATTGAACCCTTTCAGGGTTCTTTCCGCACTGTTCAATACACCACGGGTTTCACCCGCGGCTATTGTTGTAAAACCACTTCGTGGTTTCTCTGGTTTCGTTATAAAGCCAACACTAACAAATACAGAATGTTAAATTGTACTATTTTCAAATTTAATCACCCCCAAACCGGAACCCTGAAAGGGTTCAACAAAAGTCAGCAGAAAAGGAAGGGAAATTTACTCCGAATAATCCGGTCTCACATCGCCATATTTCTCCACAATTTCATCCAGAATTTCAGTGACTTCGACATTGGTCTCGGCACGCAGAAGTTTGATTTTCAATTCGCGGAAATTGGGCAGGCCGGGAAAATATTTGGCAAAATGGCGGCGCATCATTAAAATGGCCGAGCGCTCGTTGTCTTTCCATTCCAGATTGAGTCGAAGTTGTTCCTTCACGTTTTCAACCACTTCGGCAACGGTTGGTGAGGGAAGTGTTTCGCCGGTTTGAAGGTAATGTTTCACTTCTTTGAAAATCCACGGACGGCCAATTGCCGGGCGGCCAATCATTAGTGCATCGACCCCGGTTTGCTCAAGCAAAGTTTTGGCTTTTTCGCCGCCGGTAATGTCGCCGTTTCCGATTATCGGAATTGAAATTTGCGGGTGGTTTTTTACTTCGCCAATTAAAGTCCAGTCGGCGATGCCGGTGTACAATTGCTCTCGGGTTCGGCCATGAATGGCCAGCGCAGCAATTCCGGCATCCTGCAAACGAAGGGCCGCTTCCACGATGGGTTTGTCGTTTTTATCCCAGCCTAAACGGGTTTTGGCGGTTACCGGAACTTTAACTGCCTTTACAATTTCGGCAGCCATTTGCTGCATTTTGGGCAGGTCGCGCAACATGGCCGCACCGGCGCCGTGGCGGATAATTTTTTTCATGGGGCAGCCGAAGTTGATGTCGATAAAATCGGGTTCCAGCTCTTCGGCTACCTGCGCAGCATGCACCATCGATTCGATGTTATGCCCGTAAATCTGAATGGCCACCGGTCGGTCGAAATCGAACAAAACCATTTTCTGTTTCGACTTTTTTACATCGCGTACCAATGCTTCCGACGACACAAACTCGGTGTACATCACATCGGCGCCGTATTTTTTGCACATCCACCGAAACGATTTGTAGGTAACGTCTTCCATTGGCGCCAGAAACACTGGGGTTCCTTTCAGTATGAGATTTCCGATTTGCATTTCGGGGTCAAAATTATAAAAAGGTGTGTTCAACCAAAATTTTTACTCCCATTCCAAATAAAATAATCCCTCCAAGAATTAATGATTTTTTACTGCGTTTGGCCGGAATGTTTTTCCCGAATAACATGCCCAGCATGGAGGCAATAAATGTAATCGCTCCAATAATTAGAACAGGAAATAAAATGGGAATTTCGAGGAACCCGAAGCTGAGGCCTACCACAAGGGCGTCGATGCTGGTAGCTATTGAAAGGCCTATAATTACCCGTTTCCTGAACGGATTGAAATTTTGCAGCGTACCGTTTGGTTTGATGCCTTCCACCATCATTTTTATACCGATAAAAGCCAGCAGCCCAAAGGCAATCCAATGGTCAATTGAGATGATTAATGTATGAATTGTTTTTCCGGCAAACCAGCCAATTACCGGGAAAGCTGCCTGGAAAAATGCCAGCGAGAACGCAATGGGAACAGCCTGTTTGAAACGAATTTCCTGCTTCATCAGCCCGCACGAAACCGAAACCGCAAACGAATCAAAACTCAATCCAATGGCTATAAACAGGAATGTTATAAACTGGGTAATACTCATCTCAACCCAAAGGTGCAAAAATTCTGAATTTTGAAAAAGACGGAAGCATTAACTTTTAATTTTCAGCAGTGTACAATCCCTTACTGCATAAATTTTGAATAGGTAATCACCAGTTTAATTCCGGTTTTACTGTTGCTTCCTTTCAGAACAACACGGTTGGCCTCGCTGTTTTTACGCGCCGTGGTTAAAAAGAATCCGTGATTTTCTGCTACTCCATCAATAATTTGCTGCATGTGTTGGGTAATGTTAAAACGGTATGTGTAATCAGAACGAAGCCTGCCGCCGTAATAGGCTGAACTGAACGAATAATCAGAAGGAAGAAATTCGGTACCTTTTTCATCAAGCACCGTAAACAGCAATTGCAAAGGAGGTAAATATTTTTCTACTTCAGAGGCAATGGTATCAACCTGAAATACCAGTTCGGCCTTGTTTATACCGATATTGAGCGAATCTTTCCAGGAAGTAAGTCCGTCAATATATATTTTTGATTTTAAACCTCCGGTGGCCTGCACATAAATAAGCGAATCTTCGCCGGAATCCACATTCAAGTTGGCTCCAAACGGAGTTCCTGAATAATCGTGTTCAATGGAATTAACGCGTGCACTGAACCGTGTAATTACATAAGGATTTAAAAGAGTATCCGGTTCATCTTCGGCTTTGTTTTCGTCGTTGTTGTAATATACTACCAGCGCCGATCCCTGAAAATTACCGGATGAAGCAGCTTCGAGTGTAAGAATTGTGCCACCTACGGTTGTTTGTTCTTCAGATTCTATATACAATCCTTTAAAATATTCCAGGAATACATCGTTGTTAATCATTTGCAGCGAATCGGCATTGACCAGTTTTTGTCCCAGAGAGTTGGCAAGCGGAATGGAAATGAGTTGGTAAAATGTGTCTTGTGAAGCCGAATCCTGTCTTACAGCCGGTGTGTAATCTATTTCGCCAAGCAATTGAGATGAAGCCAGTGCTTTTAAATTAACATTCTGATTGTATCTTTGATCTATATCAATGGGTGATTCCAGTTCGTAAACCCTGAATTTTTGCGGGGTAATGGTGTCGCCATAAATGAGCCGGTAGTATAAAAATAATTTTACAGAGTCAGCTTCAGCATTGGTTCCATATTCCGGAAAGTCCTGTAATCTGAATTGTGTTGCAAAATTGATGGTAGTTTTTCCAAACACCGGATCATAAAAACTTCCCAGCAGGCTTTTCGATGCTTCGTCTGTAGAAATGGAATCTTCACGGTAGGTAAAGGAAGAAATACTGTTTTTTTCCACCAGGTTTTTTACCTCAATTAAATCACTTGTAGGCAGTAATTCCATTCCCAGGTCATTGGGCTCGTTACATGCGGTAAAAAACGCCAAAGTGGCTATTGTCCAGGCAATTAGGTGGTATTTAAAAGATATCTTGTGTTTCACTGAATTCTTGTTTTAAGTAATTGTTTTCCTGTTTGCTAAAAAATAAAACACAAACGTATAAAAAATCGTTGAGGCAGTAGTGTATATGGTTGTAATTTTGATCTTTTTACCATAAAAATTGATCTTTTAACAACTACCATATTTTTTCGTAAAAATCGTCGTAGGCAGCAATGTATGTTTCTTTTGGCTGGTAGCCCAGGAAGGATTTACCTGTTTCAGGAACAAATTTTTCCAGTTCCGGGTGAATTTTTTCTGTACCCTGAATAATGGCATCGGAGTAACTGATAGCCAGTTTGCTCAGATTCACATAGTCTGGTTTTTCGAGAAGTGAAACATCTTCAGGGACCATTCCTTCAAGCAAAACCTTGGTTTTAATATCGGGGTTTAATGTTTTTTTGAATTCGTCGTTGTACAACGAATAAACTACTTTCGATTGTTTAAATAGCGGGTTATTGTAATAATATTTTTTGATGAACAGTGGGACCAGGCCCGTTAGCCAACCTTGGCAATGAATAATATCAGGCGCCCACCTTAGTTTTATAACAGTCTCCAAAACACCACGCGCAAAAAACAGGGCGCGTTCGTCGTTATCTGGAAATTCTTCTCCTTTTGAATTGGCAACAACCTGTTTCCGGTGAAAATAGTCTTCATTGTCAATAAAATAAACTTGCATTCGGGCTGCCTGAATAGAGGCAACTTTTATAATAAGCGGGTGATCGGTATCATCAATAACCAGGTTCATACCCGACAAGCGAATAACTTCGTGAAGCTGGTTCCGCCTTTCGTTTACGCAACCGTACCGTGGCATAAACGTGCGGATTTCACGTCCCTTTTCCTGCACTCCCTGAGGCAGGTAGCGGGCAATTTCCGACATTTCACTTTCGGGAAGATAAGGGGTGATTTCCTGAGAAATATAAAGGATCTTTTTCTTTTCCATTGACCTGTAAGCGCAGTTTATAACAGACTGCAAAGGTAATAAAAATATCGTGAATATTCAATTATCGCTATTTCCATTGTGTTAAGCCTCATGCTTTAATAAAGGGCTTCACCAAAATTTAAGCAGATAATTTATTTACTTTGCACTGTAAAAATTTAAGGCAATGGTTCTGGTTAAAACAGTTGAAGAACTTAAAAAGAATTTAAAGGCGCTTCGTAAAAAAGGCAGCCTGGGATTTGTGCCCACTATGGGTGCGCTGCACAGCGGTCACATATCGTTGGTAAATCAGGCTGTTCGCGAAAATAGGGTGGTGGTGGTAAGCATTTTTGTAAATCCCAACCAATTTAACGATGCCAATGATTTGAAACACTATCCGCGTAACCTGGATGCCGATTTAAAATTACTGGAACCAACCGGCTGTGATATTGTTTTTGCTCCTGAAGCCCGGGAAATTTATCCTGAACCTGATACACGGAAATTTAATTTTGGCCCGCTGGAAACAGCTATGGAAGGAAAACACCGGCCGGGGCATTTCAACGGAGTTGCGCAAGTGGTAAGCCGTCTTTTCGAAATTGTGGAGCCTGGCAAAGCCTATTTCGGTTTGAAAGATTTTCAGCAGTTGGCTATAATCAACAAACTGGTAAAAATGTTGGCATTGCCGGTTGAAATTGTTCCATGCGACATTATCAGGGAAAAAAACGGCCTGGCCATGAGTTCGCGCAACGAACTTCTTTCAGTTGAAGAAAGAAACAATGCGGCATTCATTTTTGAAACACTAACCAAAGCCAAAAACCTTGCCGGCACAAAAAACGTAAACGAGCTTGAAAACTGGGTGAAAGAAAACATCAACAAAAACCCGTTTTTAAATGTTGAATATTTTGAAATAGTTGATTTTGAAAATCTTCAACCAGTAAAAAGCTGGGGCGATAAAGGAAAAAAAATAGGTTGTATTGCCGTTTTTTGCGGCAAAGTTCGATTGATTGATAATATTGTTTTGAACTGAAAGAGCATATTATGCGTATAGAAATTTGTAAATCGAAAATTCATAAAGTTACAGTTACGGAAGCCAACCTGCAATATGTAGGCAGCATTACCATTGACGAAGATTTGATGGAGGCAGCCAACTTAATTGAAAATGAAAAGGTGCAGGTGGTAAACATTAACAACGGCGAACGCCTGGAAACCTATGTGATTAAAGGCGAACGCGGTTCCGGCATAATCTGTTTGAACGGGCCGGCTGCCCGAAAGGCGGCTGTAGGCGATGTTGTAATTATTATCTCATACGCATCAATGGATTTTGAAGAAGCCAAAACATTTAAGCCTTCCATTATTTTTCCCGATGTTGAAACCAACAGGCTGGTTTAACCCCTTAAACAAACTTCTCCCTTTTTTGCAGGTTGTAAAGTCCGTAAAGGATAAAAACAATCATACTTACGCCTAAAAATATCCGGTTTTTGGTAATCAGTCCCTGCCAGATTATTTCATTAAAGTTGTTGGGAATTTGGAACGGGTTCAGAAAAACATTCCATTGGGTACGTTCTACTGCATCCTGTAAAATTATCAGTGCAACGCCAACCAATACCATCAATACAGCAGTTCCGTTTCCGTTTTTTATAACGGTTGAAAACATAAAGGCCATGGAACCCATAAAAACAATGGGGTACATCAACTGATAGGCCATTTCCAGCACTTCAATTTTATATAATAGCACCGAGGCAACTGCTGAAAATAAAATGGTAATCAGAAAAATTAACACATAAATCATTAACAGCCTTACCAGCCAAATCTTGTAACGGTAATTGGGAATTCCGAACAAAATTTCGAGCATTCGCGAATCGTCATCGTTTTGAATGCCAAATACCGATGGGTAAAAAATGAGCAGGATACCAGGAAAAATAAGCAGATTGTAAACCGTTCCATCGGTTAATGCTTCACCGTTCCAAACCGTTTGAATGGCAAAAAACAGAAAAAAAGCAAAGGCTGCCATTAAAAACCAAATAAAACGGCCGGCAAAAATGATTTTCAGGTTGTAGCGAATCATTCTCACCGTGTTTTTAAAACTATTTTTTATTTCGAATTTTTGTTCCATTATTTACACGTTTTTAGCAAAGTCTTTCAGCAGGCACAAATAGGCATCTTCAAGGTGCGGCGATGCAGGCACGGCATTTTCTGATGGTTTTTCTTTTGCAAGCACACGAATTTTAATGTTATCACCTTCGCGCATGTGATGAACAATGAGCTGCTTGTTCGAAAAACTGTCGAATTCTTTAGCAGGTAAAGTCATTTGCCAAACAAAGCCTTCGCCCATTTTTACCATCGCGTTTGGTGTACCATAGTATTTCAAATCGCCCCGGTTAATAACCGCCACCTGGTTGCACGAGCTCGAAATATCTTCAATAATATGGGTTGAGAAAATTACAATCCGTTCGCGGCTCAATTCTACCAACAAGTTACGGAAACGAATCCGTTCGCGCGGGTCGAGGCCGGCAGTCGGTTCGTCCACTACCAAAATACGTGGCAGGTTGAGCAGAATTTGAGCAATTCCAATACGCTGTTTCATTCCACCCGAGAACGAACCAATTTTATCGTCTTTCCGGTCGAACAAGTGTACATTTTTCAGCACATAGTCCAGCCGTTCATTACGCGTGTTAACATCTTTAATTCCCTTCAAAATAGCTTGGTAATCGAGAAATTCCCATGCCGACATATTTTCGTAAGTGCCAAAAGCCTGGGGCAGATAACCGATTAATCCCTGCAACTCTTCCCGGTGTTTCTGTGTGTCAAGACCGTTAATCCATATTTTTCCGTAACTCTGTTCCAAAATTCCGCAAATAATGCGCATCATGGTCGATTTTCCTGCTCCGTTGGGTCCCAAAAGGCCGAACATTCCGGTTCTGATTTCCAGTGAAACTCCATTCAATGCACGGAAAGGAACTTTATGTTTACCGATTATCGGAATTTGACGCACCATGGTAAAGTAAGCGCGGCGTAATGCGCTGAATCTTCCTTCAATACGGGCAATATTCAGGTTTTTGCGGTGAATGTATTCGCCCGAACTGTAAATAACCAAAAGCAGTGTCCAGATTATTCCCACAAAAATTACCATGCCCAGGTTGTCCCAGTTTCTGAAAAATATGAACAGGAATAAAGCCGGAACTCCCCAGAAAACCATGTTCCGAACAATGCGGTTAATTTTCTGGTAAATAGGATTTTTAGTGTATTCCAACCTGTTGGCCAATACTTGTGCAAGAGGAACGTAAAGCACAAACAGGAAAAAGTAAACGAAATGCGACATAATCCACATCCACACATTGCTGTTTACATAAAAGAATGTAAAAAACACGAGGAATCCGAACAGTGGAATTTGCCAAATCAGATCGTAAAAATCGCGCAGATGTTTATAGTCTCTCAATAATCCGGCACGTTCTCTGATTTTTATTCCGGCCTTCCACTCGCGGACAAAACGGTTGTCGCGGTCGTAAATTTTTACCAGTTTTTGTATTACAATCCGAATTTGTTCTTTTTCGTCAACCACTTTTGAACTGGCTTTTCGCAAGCTCGTTAATACAAACGCTGTAACACCGGGAATAAGGATAACAACCATCATAAACCCGAGCAACTTCCAAACAAATGAATCCACTTCAAAATAGATGTAAAGTGTGGCAACTACAAAGAGAACCAGTTGCAGCACTTTTAAACTCCAGTGTAGCGATTTGAGCCAGTTTACTGCATTTTCCATCCCGAAATAGAGGGTGGGAACAAAAACCAAAGTAAGGACTGTACTTACTGCAAGCCCGCCAATTACGGTAATGGCAAATGGTGCTCCTATTGCACCAACATATTCCGATTGCCCCATGGCCAGCGGTAACATGGCCACAATAGTAGTAATGGCTGTAATCAGAATTGGTCGCACACGCGAAAGTCCGGCCGTCATTAAAGCACGCGATTTGCGGTAACCCCGTTTCCGGAGAATGTTGGTGTAATCGATAAGAATGATTCCATTATTTACCACGACTCCCAGCAAAATGAGAAATCCGGTTAATGTGTTGGCATTAAACAAACTGTTGCCGGTAAAAATGAGTGCAATGAAAGAGCCAATGGCTGCCAGCGGAACGGAAAACATTAAAACAATGGGCGTGGTAAGCGATTCGAAAACCGAAGCCAGAATCATCAGAATGAGCAGAAAAGCTGCCCCAATCAGAAAATAAAATTCTGAAAACTGGTCTTCTTCGTGAATAACTTCAATGGCCACACCTGCAGGCATTTTATAGTTACTCACAACCTGATCCAATTCAAGCCGGTAAGCTTCCAGCAGGTCTTTCGATTGTTCGGCCTCCTGGGCAAAACGATAAAACAACTCAATCTGCTTTTCCTGGTTCACCCTGGTAATACTTGCCATACCATCGGCATAAACCAGATCGGCAATGTCCTGAAGATCGTATGTGGCGCCCTGATTATTGCTTACCTTCATACGTCTTAAATCGTCAATATTTTTCTCTCTTTCTTCTTCCTCCCCGGTGAGTTTTTCTTTTATAATGATTTCATATTCCTCTGTTCCCTGTTTGAAATTTACGCCGGAGGTGAATTCACGCGTAAAAGAGCCCAGTTCGGAGGCAATGTTATTCATGTTGAGGCCAAATTCGGTGAGCAACAACTGGTTGAAATACAGATGCAATTCAGGCCGGTTTCTGGCCACACTGATGTTCACACTTCGAATGGATTCCAGGTTTTCGATGAAATATTGCAAATCTTCGGCTACACCTCGCATGGCATCAAAATCTTCACCTTTAATTACAATACGTTCGCGGTTGGTGCCTATGCCCAAAAAGCGGCTGAAGTTTTCCATTCCGGCGCCACCACCGCCACTGCCGCCGCCACGGAACCGCGCACTTGAAGCCGGTGCAGTGAGGCTTATTTCGGCCTGGGCAATATTGTTGACAAGTCCTTCCACTTCCGATTTGATTTCGGCTATGGAGCGCTTATTAATCTTTTTATAGTCTTCCTGTAAAACAACAGTTATTATGGCATCCTCTTCCTGAATGTTGGCGATAACATCCTGTTTTTCCTGAATCCCTTCGAGGCGACTTTCCACCTCAGCAGCTACCAAATCGGTTGCTTCGAGGGTGGCACCAGTGGGCATGGTAACATAAACGGAAAAACGTGTCTCTTCCACTTCCTCAAGGGTGTTCACACTTATGGCCAGCACAATAAATACTGTAATAAAAAACAGTACTATGGCTCCTACAACAGTTGCAGCGGGAGCACGCATACTGGCTTTTAACAGCAAAATATAAATTTGAATGATGCGGTTATTGGTGGTTACTTTTTCATAAAAAATATTGTGCGACGATTCCCTTTTCAGCAGAAAATGAGCTGCCATGGGAATAAGCAAAAGCGCAACAAACAACGATACCGTTAGTGTGGAAATGATAGAAACACCTACGTGGTTCCCCAGCAGTTTAATCATGTATTCGGAAGAAAAAAGGAAGGGCAGAAAAACCGTAACCGTAGTTAATGTGGCTGCCACAATGGAACGCCAGACTTCAGTAGTTCCCTGAACTACTGCTTTATCGGGATCGAACCGCTTCCCGGAAAGCCGGTAAATGTTTTCGAGCACAACCACGCTGTTGTCGAGCAACATTCCAATGGCCAGCACCAGCCCAACCAGTGTTAAACTGTTGATGGAAACATTAAAGGCATAAAACAGGTTAAATGCCGTGAAAACTGAAACCGGAATGGCCAGGGCAATGATGGAAACAATTTTAAGGTTTTTCAGAAAAATCCATAAAACAAAAATGGCAAGCAGTCCGCCAACCAGCGCCAGGTTCATAATCTGGTCGATATTTTTTTCCATGGTTTCAGCCAGGTTGGTCTGAACCACCATCTCTACATCTTTTGGCGCAAGTTTTTCATTCAGCGCTCCAATACGTTCCTGTACTTTTCCCGAAAGCTCAATGAGGTTCGCCTGCGAGTCGCTGACCAGCATAATGGAAACGGCATCCAAACCGTTTACGCGGCTGATACTTTCTTCTTCTTTCACCCCAAAAAATACGTCGGCAACGTTTTTCAGGTAAATTGGCCCTTCGGCAACAATAATGTTTTCAATATCGGTTACCTTGTTATACTCGGCAGTTACATGCACAAAGTATTGTTTCTGGCTTTCGTGCAGGTAACCTGCAAAAGTTCGGTTTGCCGAGTTTGAGTTAATGGCATTTCTGATTTGCGCCGGTGTAATATTGTAAGCATCGCAGGCAGCTTTGTCGTATGTAATTTCAATAGAACGCTCTTTTCCGCCAAAAATGGTAACAGAAGCAATTCCGTCAATATTTTCAAGTTCGGCTGCAATTTCCTGGTCCACAATATTCCGAAGACGGTCTGTGCCCCCGCTTCCCCTCACCTGAATCTCCATAAACTGGTTGGACAGTTGTTGTATATCCACCCGGTTGACCGAAACAACAAAGTTTTCGTCGAGGTTATCGGCAGCCTGGTTAATCTTTTCCTGAAGTTTCAGAAACGTATATTTGAAATTGACGTTTTGATTGAAATTAACCTGGATGGATGCCGAACGGTTATTCATAAAAGTTTCTATACTTTCAATACCTTCCATGGTTCCGATGGCTCCCTCTATGGGGATTACCGCCTGGTTTTCCATGTAGGCCGGATCAACCTCAATACGTGAGTTGATCTGGACAAAAAGCATGGGAAGTTCTGCATTGGGCATAAGCTCAACCGGCAGTTGCTTATAAGAAACATACCCCAAAAGGGTAAGTCCTGTAAACAACATGCTGATGAGTACTTTTCTGTTTATTATAAAATTCATTCTATTTTCTTGCAAACAAGGTTTTTATCCTGTCCAAAATATCGTAAACACAAGGAATAACTACCAGCGTTAAAAGTGTGGATGTTACCAACCCCCCAATAACTGCCAGTGCCATGGGCGAACGCAGCGAAGCGCTTTCACCAAACCCAAAAGTTAAGGGCAACAAGGCAAGTATTGTGGTTAAACTGGTCATTATAATGGGCCTTATACGTTGTTGTCCGGCTTGTAAAATGGCATCCCTTCTTGTATTCCCCTCGCGGATAAGCTGGTTTATGCGGTCAACCAAAATAATGGAGTTGTTAACAGCAATTCCGGCCAGCATTATTATGCCGATAAGCGCCATAATGTTGAGGGTTTTTCCCAAAGCGAAAAAGATGATGATACTACCAACAACCGCCAGCGGAATGGTAAGCAGAATGGTAAACGGGTGAATGAGCGATTCGAATTGCGATGCCATTACCATGTAAACCAGAATTACCGACAGTAGAAGTGCAAATCCGAGGCTGCTCATTGATTCCTGCCTTTTTTCTTCTTCGCCGGTAACTAAAATCCTGTAATTTAGCGGCAATTCAATGGATGCAGTTTCCTGCCTGATGTTATTCGCTATATGTTCCAAAGCAAGCCCTTTATCCATTTGTGCAGTAACCCGGCCAATACGGTTTTGGTTTTTCCGCAGAATTTCTTTTGGCGAAACACCAAAGGTAATATCTGCAATTTCGCTTAGCCTGAATACCTGATTGCCAGAGCTGATGGTGAGATTGTAAATTTCATTCAACCCTTTTTCAGGAACTTTTATGGTGATATCACGCATTTCTCCTGATTTTTCCATTTGTCCGGCATTTTTTCCCTCCAACTGGTCCTGGATTTGCGAAATTACAGTATTGATATCAAGGTTGTACATTCCGGCCCTGATGCGGTCAATATGCACTTCAACCTCTGGTGCACCTTCTTCCGTTGAAGTTTGAATGTTAAACAACCCTTCGATGTTCATCATCTGTTCTTTCACCTGGTTTAGTACCGCTTCAATTTCGTCGAGTTCTTCGCCTCTTACTTCCACAACAACCGGGGCTTCTTCAGTTCCCAGAATGGATTTCAGCGCACTTTGCTCTTCGGCATAACTGATTTCAAGACCAGGAATATTGGCTGTGAGGTTATCCATGGTTTCAATAACCTGGCCGGTTGTTATGGCGGCATCTTCTTTTAAAATGACCTTTATTTGAGCTGTGTTTTCGCCTTGAAAAACAGCTGTGGCATCACCTAAAATACTGGTTGATGGTCCTGAGTGTGAATATATTTTATCCAGGTTTTCGCCTAAATATTCAGTAAGAATTGATTCAATATTTTGAACCGTAGATTCAGTTCGAACCAGTTTTGTACCTTCCTGCATTTTCAGGTTCATGGTAAATTCGCGGGTTTCGGTTTTGGGCATAAATTCTGTACCAATAAGCGGAACCAGCATAAACGAACCTATTACCACCAAAGTGGTTACAATAACTACCACCCATTTCACTTTCAGTAATTTATCGAGAAACCGGCTGTACCCGCCCATTTTCACCGAACTTTTTTTAGCAGGTGCTTTTTTGTTTTTATAAAAACGGTGATAGAGTGCCGGAATTACAAAAATGGCCACGAATAAAGATGAAACAAGCGAAAATGCCACGGTCCAGGCCTGGTCTTTGAACAACTCGCCCGATGCACCGTGCAGGTAAACAATTGGCAGGAAAACAACGATGGTTGTAAGCGTTGAAGCTGTAATGGCACCTCCCACTTCTGCGGTTCCGTTAACAGCTGCATCTTTTACACTCATTCCGTTTTCGTGGTTTCGGAAAATATTTTCGAGCACAACAATCGCGTTGTCAACCAGCATACCTGCGCCCAGTGCCAGGCCTCCCAATGTCATGATATTGATGGTGAGGTTGTTAAAGTACATTAGGTTGAACGTGGCAATAATGGAAATTGGAATGGCAATACTTACAATGAGTGTGGTACCCAAACGGCGGAGGAACAGGAAAAGCACAAACACGGCCAGTAAAATACCAAGCAATGCTGTGTTTTGAACTTCGCCAATGGCACTGCTGATAAAACGGCCCTGGTTGGTTACCTGTTGCAGGTTGTAACCGGGCAGTGCTCTTTCAATGTTTACCAGCGCTTCATTTATCTGTTCCACTGCTTTTACGGTGTTGAATTTGGTTTCTTTGTAAATGGACAGGCCAACACACCTTTCGCCATTGAAATGCACAATATTGGCAGGTTTTTTATTTGCAAGGGAAACCGTGGCCACATCACGCAGAAAAACCGGAGCCATTTCAACACGCGGGCGCCCTTCAGCTTCAAGCCGTGTGGCTTTGTAGCCTACAATAAGGTTTTCAAAATCTTCCAAATTGTTGAGCAACCGAACACCTTTTACAATGTATTGCAGGCCCATTTCACTGATACGGCCTCCTGAAACATTCCGGTTAAAATTCTGAATGCGTGAGCTAACCTCATCAAGGGAAAGACCCTGTGCTTCGAGCCGGTAATGGTCGGTATTTATAATTACTTCGCTTTCTTCTTGTCCCGAAAGTTCAACTTCTGCCACACCTTCCAAACGAACCAGTTCGTTGCGGATGTAATTTTCCGCAACTTTTCGGATTTCGTTCATGTCGGTAATTTCGCTGTGCTTAACAGCAATAAGCATAACCGGTGCAGTATTGGGGTCGTGCTGGGTAATGCGCAGATCGTCAATGTCGGCATTTTGTGTCAGCGAATTCAACGCTTTTTGCAAGTCGAGGAAAGCCTCGTCCATATCTTTGTTCCAGGCATATTCTACCGTAATTTGTGCTGTACCAACCCGGGTAATGGAAGAAACCTGAATCACATCTGACTGACGAATGGCCAGCGCTTCAATGTTTTCAACAAACTGTTTTTCCATTTCCTCCGGTGGCCGCTCGCCCGATTTTATTTCCACGAAAATACGGGGCGAGTTCAAATCGGGGAACAGGTCAACCCCCAGCTTGTCAAACGAAATGTAGCCCAGGAGGATTACTCCAAGGACAATCATTAGGATAGTAACCGGGTAATTGACAGAAAATTGGGTTAATTTCTTCATTTTAAATAATTTCTAATGATTTTCCGGTATGCTCCTAACGGATAATCCGAACTTTGGAATTGTCGCGAAGTGTTTCAAATCCTTTAATAATGAGCCGGTCGTTTAACGAAAGACCTTCGGTTACTTCAACAAAATTCTGGTTTTCCAGACCGGTTGTAATTCGGCGATTGTCGGCTGCGCTGTTTCGTCCTACAATAAATACATATTTACCCCGGCCTCCGGTTAAAATAACATTTTTTGGAATTACAATGGTGCTGTCTTTCCTGGCTGTGATGATGTCAGCTTTAACAAACATTCCCGGGCGTAATTTCAGGTCAGAATTTAAAACTTCAATTTTACCTGAAAAAGTCCGTGTTTCAGTGCTAATTGCTGGTGAAAGCTCTGAAACCTTTCCCCTGATTGTATCTTCCGGAAGTGTGTAATTGGTTACCAAAACTTCTTGTCCCAGCTTCAGTTCTGCAATATTTTTTTCGGGCAGGTTAATATTCATGAACATTTGATTGTAGCTCATAAGCGTAACCATGGGCGAACCTTGTGCCACCCGAACCCCGTTGGTATAATATGGCAAATCAACAATTACACCTGAAAAAGGAGCCTTTACACTCATTTTGGTCATTTGAATCCGGGCATTTTCGAAATTGTACTGCGCATTGGTTTTTGAAACTTCTGAATTCCTTAATTCACGCAGGGTAACACCACCCTTTTCATACAAAGACTTTTGCTTTTCGTATTCCTGCTCCGAAATTTCGAGGTTCAGTTTAACGGCATCCATTGCCAGGTTATTCACATATTCCTCGTTTTCGAACTTAATAATGGTTTGGCCTTTGTTTACCCGGTCGCCCAGTTTAAAAGTTCTGCCTGTTACCGGATTCGTTTGAAGATAATAATCGCCGGCCATTTCTGAATTTAAAGCCACTTCAGCTGTGGCATTTACTGTGCCTGTAGTGCTGATAAATTGTTCGATGCTCTGAAGACGTATATCTTCAACAGAAACCGGAACAGCCAGTTCGCTGCTCTCTGACTGGGTTTGCTGGTTGCATGCAACAGCTAAAGCAACCAGAATAATTAGCGGGAAGAATTTAATATTTTTCATTTTTAAACTGTTTTTTCTGAATTAGTTGTTTTGTTTTAAATATAAGTCGGCAGGAATGATGGGTTCATTGTTTTCGAAGTCGAAGAGACTTTGAATTTTCAGATTGAGCAACTCAATTTTATAATTAATAAGCGCCTGAGCATAAGCTATTTTTCGTTCCGAAAGCTGAGTTTGGTACAAGTTGAGATCCATACCTGTGAGGTCGCCGTTTTCGTATCGCTCCTGGTTAATTTCGTAAGTTAGTTCTGCATTGGTTTGGCTTTGCTCGGCAATGGCAATTTGGTTAAGTTGGTTTTGCAAATTGCGGAATGCCTGCCTGATTCCAATGATTATCTGATTCTGCTCGTCGGTATAATTGAGTTTTTGCGATTCAATGGCTGCTTCCTGGGCGGCAATCCGTGCTTTTTTCTCGCCCCAGTCGAACAGCGGAATGTTAAAACTGATACCCACCGAGGGACTGTTGGTTGGTGCATCAAAAATCTGGTTGAGATTCCGGTTATCGCCCGAAATACCCAAACGCAGGTTTACATCTCCTCTGAACTCATTTAAGGACTTGGTGCGGATGAGGTCGAACTGACTTGATTCAATATCGATTTCCCTTTGGCGAAGTTCCATGCGCGACTCCAGGCCGGTTTCAATGGCTTTATCCAAATCAACCGGAACCGGATTGGCCGACACATCGGCAAGGATGGAGAAGTCAGTATATAGATTCATTCCCAGGTAAAGTTTCAGTTGGTCTTTTGCATTTTCAAAAGCCACCTCCCGGTCTTGCAGAGATGACTTTGAAGTGGCCAGGTTGAGTTCGGCCTGGTACAATTCTTCCATGGCTGCAAGTCCGGCATCCACTTTGTTTTTTATGATTTCGTAGCTTTTTTGGGTATTGGACAATTCTTCCCGGGCTATGTTCAGATTCATCTGAGTCATATAAACATTGTAAAAGAATTGGGTCACATTCCTTTCCATATTCAGTCTTTGCATAACATACCCGAGGTTGGCGTTTTCAAAGTTCAGTTCAAGTTCTTTTAACTCCAGTCTTTGCCGGTTGTAAGTAAAAAGCGGCTGATTAAAATTAAGGTACAGGTTATTGTAAAAAACCTTGCTTTCAATATCAGAGGCATCAGAATAGCTGCTTTGCCAACCGAACTGATTAGTAAGAGAAACAGAACCATCAGTGAGCAGAATTGGCTGCACTACTCTGAACAGGGCATTGGTTTCAAAATTTTCGTTGGTGTACCATTGTGATACCCTGTTGTCGAATCGGCGGTTACGGCTGAAACCAATGGGAGCAACATCAAGAGAAAAGCGCGATTTTAATGCGGCCCTCTGCGCTTCGAGGTTCTTCTGAAACCGCTCGAGATTTAACAAAGATTGTTGCAAATCGGGGCTGCTGGTTTCGGCAATCTGAAATGCCCTGTCGAGGGTAAGAATTTCCTGAGCCTTAATTCCTGAAACGGATAAAAGGAACAGTGAAAGCAAAAAAATTATTTTTCGCATTGGGTTTAATTTTTTAAACGACTTCATATTTCTGTTTTTTCTGTTTTACTTACAATTTTACTAATCGTACGGCATCGGCAAATACCATCCGCGATTGCGATTTATTGGTTAATTCGATAAGAGCCGTGTCGGGCACAAAGTAATATGAACCCAAGTGGTTCCATCCTTCTTCGGCACTTTGAATAGCCAGCGATTGTTCTTCTGTACCTTCATCACTGTATATAAAAAACTGGTATTCACCACTATCGTCATTTCCGCCGCGACCCATTCTCCGTGGTTTATACAAATGGTAATACACATCATAATAACCGGCTTCCTCTATAAGTACGTGCCATTTGGCTTTCATGGAGCCGTCGCCTGCTTTAATGTAATGTGCAGAACGAACGTATTCACCAAAAAAGTCGGAATTTGTACTGGCAGTCCAGTTTGCCGGAGGCCGCCAATAGTTCATTCCCGAATATTTTTGTGCGTCTTCGGGGTCTTTTGCCAGCCATTTTTCAAGCAGGCTAATATTTTCTGTTACCGTAATTTCAAACTGCGGATCTTCATTGTCAACGATAAATTCTCCGGGCAGTTGTTTTCGCACCGGGATATCAGAAATGGTTTCACCGTCTTGCGGAATGGCCCGTGGATCTTCCTCCACATCGCGGAATCCTTCCATAATAACCTGCGGAATATTTTTTGATGTCATTGTGTTTACCATTACCATCCTTGGGTCAGAATCAAACATGTAATTCACATCTTTTGTCTGTTGCGGCTCCAGGTACACCAGTTTGTTAATCATATCATCAGAGCCGCCGCCACCTCCAAAACCTCTGCCTGGGCCACCCCCACCTCCCATTCTGAAAGTGAGTTTAACAATTCCTTCTGTATCAGAGAAATTCGTTATTTTCACTGAAACTTTGGTTTGCATCCGGTCACCGGTTTTTACTTTCACCGCTTTTATTGGGGAAAATAAATAGCCGGGAAGCGTTTTTGCCTTAAACCATTCATCCATCATAGGGATGAGTTGAACGCCGAATTTTTCATTTATAACCTGGTCAAATTGCTCAAATTCGATATTTTGAAAGCGGTATTCTCTAAGTATTTCGCGTAAAAAATCTTCAAATTCTTCCTGCCCGGCTTTCCACTGTACCATCGAAAATAATACTTCACCCTTTAGTTTTATTACATTGTCAATTATTTTTTTCTGCCTCGGGTCGGCCAGAATTTCTTCGAAAGTGCTGTCCTGCAGGGCAATGTTTGCTAGTTCGTCGTCGCTCATTCCCTGCATGTTACGCATCCATCCCGAGCGCATATCAGTTGACTGACTTTTTAAATAGGCTTCGAAAATGCGGTTGGTAATTGGCCATTGGTCAGAAATAATATTATTCTGGAAATTATACAGCATAGCAAAAATAAAATACGGATTCGGAATTTCCTGCACGGAAAAATTTCCTCTGTTTCGCTGGAAATCGGCTGATTGTTCCCTGGTGAAAATTTGCATAAAGTCGTAAAGCAGACGGATTTCCTTGTCTTTTTCCGTCATATTGCTATCGCCGCGTCTTCCCCGTCGTTCCATTCTTTTTTTGGAACCTTCAATATCGGCCTCGCGCAGCATATATCCTTTTTCAGGAATCAGTACCTGTTCCGGCTGAATAAACTCCTGCCTGCCTGACCAAATGCGTTCGTATGTTTTAAACTGGGCCGGTACTTCAACAAGAAAGAGTCGTTTAAAGGCATATTCCAAATTATAGGTTCGTTCAAAATCGCCCATTCGCTCGTTGACCAACTGAGCCAGCGTATCCTTTGTTTCCGGAAATGCCTCAGTGAAAAAATCGTGTCCTTTTATATGCCAGATTCCATATTCCAGACTGTCGGTCATGATGTTTTTCTTTTCGTAATTTCCAATAGCCAACGATAATTGTGTTAGCGGAACAGTATTTTTAAAAACGAATTGTCCTTCTGAAACTTTGGTTATTTCACCCTGCGATACAGGTTGGAGCCCCGGCTGGGTATTAACTTCCAGGCTGAAATTCATAAATTCCGGATGATTCCAGCTAACATCTTGGGTGCTGTAAGTTACTCCTGTTCTGGGGTACCAGTTTGCCTCTGGCGTTAACAAAACATATTTCGGCGTTAAAAAGGCATATCTTTTATCTACATTCAACACAAATTTTCCATACTTTTCAGTATGTTCTTCTTCCGGAATATCGAGGTAACAAAGTGTTTCATTTATTCTTCCGGAATAAGCAATTTCAACTTCAGCCTCCTGACCAGGCTGCAATGTAATATTTTCGCTGATTATGAGGTGATTTTTACGCTCGAAGGGTGTTTCTTGTCCGTTTAGTTTAATGCTTTGCACCAGCAACCCCTCATTTAGGCTGAAAATGAGTTTGTTAAGCGGTTCTTTATTGTTGTTTTTAACCGTTAGTTTTGAAACGGATTCAATACTGTTTCCATTGTGATTCAAAACAATAGCATTAGAAACTGTTGCAGGCAGTGGCTCCTTAACATAAGTGTTGTTTAAAGTAATGGCCTCATTTCGTAATGTTGCATTTGTTTTGAACTGGGTAATGTGCTGCCAGGCAAAATAACCACCTGATGCAAAAAACAGAATGGCAAAAACCAATGAAAACCAGGTCATGGATTCTGACTGGGGTAGTCGTTTCAAAAGGAAGATAGTCATAAAAATAAAACTGATACCCAGCGAGAAATATATTCCGCGGTGAATGAGCACTTTTCCCATGTTGCCCATTCCGGCAATGTCTGAAATTAACATGGGAATATTAAAAGCCATGTAATCGAAAATGTAATAAAACTTGTCTTCGAGCAAAAACAAGGTGATTCCGATATATCCCAAAATGAGTACAAATGTGATGGCCTGGTTTCGGATAACACTCATCAGTAAAAACGAAAGCCCCATAATAAAAACCAGGGTTGGAACGCTGATAAGTACCAGGTAAATTCCGTAAGATTCCCAGTTTATGGTTGTTTGCTGCGAAAGCATGTTAAAAATAAGGGCCATTAAAACTACAGCGATGTTCAGCACCAAAAACACCTGAAGGTTTCCCCAGGTTTTTCCTATTACGTATTCGCCGTTGGTCATCGACCGCATGTAAATGACCTCGGTGGTATCGAGTTTTTTGTCGCGTTTTAAAAAGTCGGAAGCCAGAAAAACTGCTATGATAGCTTGTGCGACGTTTAATATGAGCAGGTTAAAATAAGGAATTGCCGCCGGAATACTGCGAATCGCCCATCCCTGGTCGCCGCCGCCTTCTATAATCATTCCGAAGTTTAACGCAAAAAGAACCAATAATGACAATACGCCAAAAATGCGAAAAAACCAGCTTCTGAGAAGTGTTTTACGCTCATATTTGGCAATGGAGAATATGTTGTGTAATGAAATCATTTTTATTTATTCTGTTAAGTAATTAAGAATTTATCCACTGGTTCAGATTGTTTTCCATATAATGTACATAGGCATGTTCCAGGTTTGGCTCAATTTGTTTTCCGTAATACCCGTTAATTTCCGGTGCAACTACCTGAACTTCCCAGCCTCCTTCGGTGGGGATGGTAGAAATAACCGGGTATTTCTCGTTGATTTCAAGGTATTCGGCTTCAGTAGCTTCAATTAGCCACACATTTCCTTCTGCTTTCTTTACTAATTCTTCGGGCGAACCGGAAAAAGCAAGTTCTCCTTTGTTAAGCAATGCCATATCGTGGCAGGTACTTGAAATATCTCCAACAATGTGGGTCGATAAAACAATGATAACATCGCGTGTACTGATATTAGAGAGCAAATTTCTGAAGCGGATACGTTCTTCGGGGTCGAGGCCGGTGGTTGGCTCATCTACAATTATAATTTTAGGATCGTTAATTAAAGCCTGTGCAATGCCCAGCCTGCGTTTCATTCCGCCCGAGAGTTTGTTGGCGTTGCGGTCGCGTGCTTCATAAAGCCCAACTTCTTCCAACATTTGGTCAACGGCAGTTTTTCGTGCTGCACCGTTCTTCATACCTGCCAATCGGGCGGCATAATCTAAAAACTCATACGTTTTCAGTTTCGAAAAAAAGCTGAAATCCTGGGGAAGGTAACCA
This sequence comes from Mariniphaga sp., assembly GCA_019429205.1. GTDB lineage: Bacteria > Bacteroidota > Bacteroidia > Bacteroidales > Prolixibacteraceae > Mariniphaga. The sequence continues at coordinate 29,775 of JAHYIT010000015.1, forward strand.
AGCATGGCCCTAATCTCACGCCTGTTTTTAGCTAAATCGAGGTCATTTACCAAAACCCGTCCGCTTGAAGGTTTCATTAAGGTAACCAAAATCCGCATGAGGGTTGATTTGCCGGCTCCGTTGGGTCCCAGCAATCCAAACATACCATTGGGAATATCCAGGTTCAGATTCTTGATGGCATAATTCCCGTTGGGGTAAACTTTGTTCAGATTCTCAATTTTTATTTGCACGATTTTTCCTCCAGATATTAAAACACTGATTTTGACTTGAGCGCCTCGAAATAGTTTAAATGAAACACGGTAATTTTTATTTGTAGGGGAATAAGTATAAAAGCCTGTCAATATATTACCAAAAAATAAAAATCAAAAAAAAGGCTCCGGAAACCCGGAGCCTTAATTGCGTTCAAATACTCACTCTTTTTATTTCTGAACGGTAAACTGAAATTCGTTGCTGTTATTGGTCAATACTACATTGTAAGTTCCCTTTTCAAGTTTTGAGAAATCAAGCGTTTTCTGAATACACATTTCTTTTCCCAGTTTTTTCCCTGTAACATACTGCCCATCGCGGTAAATATTCAGGAATACATTTTTTTGTGAATTGTTCAGGTAAGAAATTTGAAGGGTGTTGTTTCCAAATTTGTAGTACGGACTGAACATCCTGATTTCTTCACCAACCTTAAGATTTGTTCCGTTCGAAACCGTAATTAACCTGTCGAGCGTGCAATTGCCGTGTTTCAGGTTCACATGGTAATTGCCGTTTTCCAAATTTTTCAAATCAAAAACCAACTTGTAATTTTGAACCGGCACTTCCGATTTTTTGTAGTAAACGGTTTCTCCGCGCTGGTTTTTTAATGACAGCTCAAAATTCGCCGGCGACATGGTTTCAAATGCTACCAGTGCTTTTTCATTTTTAACCGGAATTACATTCATTGTTGGGAGTTGGGTGGCAAATACTGTTGCTGCAACAAATACTGCCATTGCTGTTAATACCAAATTTTTTGTTTTCATGACTCCATTGTTTTTGTTTACATTGTTTGATATTAAGACATACGTTTGAGTCCCGATGTTACGTCTTGAATACAATAAAACGACGAACAACAAAAAATTAAAGGTCAATGAAGCGGTTTTGGGGGTAAAATTCAGATGGCCGATTCAAACTGCTTTAAAAAGCGAATATCATTTTCAAAAAAGTGCCGGATGTCCTTGATGCCGTAACGCAGCATGGCAATGCGTTCAATGCCCATTCCAAATGCAAATCCGGTATATTTTTGACTGTCTATGTTGCAGGATTCCAGTACGTTGGGGTCAACCATACCGCAGCCCAGAATTTCGAGCCATCCAGTGTATTTGCATACATTGCAGCCTTTTCCGCCGCATATCGAGCAACTTACATCCATTTCGGCGCTTGGCTCTGTAAACGGGAAGTAACTGGGGCGCAACCTGATTTGGGTATCTTCTCCAAACAACTCTTTGGCAAAATAAAGCAGCGTTTGTTTCAGGTCGGCAAACGAAACATTTTCGTCCACATACAATCCCTCAACCTGGTGAAAAATGCAGTGCGACCGGGCTGAAATGGCTTCGTTACGAAAAACCCTCCCGGGGAAAATGGCGCGGATGGGTGGCTGGGTGCGTTCCATCACACGAATTTGCACGCTTGAAGTGTGGGTGCGTAGCAACACATCGGGGTCTTTTTCAATAAAAAAAGTATCCTGCATATCGCGGGCCGGGTGTTCAGGCGGGAAGTTCAACGCTGAAAACACGTGCCAGTCATCCTCAATTTCGGGGCCTTCGGCAACAGTAAAACCAAGTCTTCCAAAAATACTGATGATTTCGTTTTTTACCAGCGAAAGCGGATGCCGGGTTCCCAGTTTCAAGGGTTCGCCAGGCCGGGTAAGGTCTGTTCCGGTAGCATCAGTTCCTTTTGATTCGAAGGAATCGCGCAGGCTGTTGATTTTTTCGAGGGCAAAGTTTTTCAGATCGTTCAGCGCTTTGCCAACTGCTTTTTTCTCTTCGTTCGGTACGTTTTTAAATTCTGCAAAAAGCTGGTTTACGCTTCCTTTTTTACTGATGTACCTGATACGTAACGCATCAACCTCGTCAACCGACGAGGCAGTTGCCGTTTCAATTTCCTGCTTTAATTCGTTGATTCTTTTCAACATTTTTTACATGTTTTTTCGTGAAGGGCCAAAGATAATGGATTCCGATAAAACGGTTAATTAATCTTTCAGTGTTTTTAAGAAAACAGATAAACAAGTTTTAGAGTCAACTATACTAACCCTCTGTTCCCGGCACTGGCACACTGGCATTTTGGATAAAGCCAACGTCTCCCATAACAAAAACTTCAGGCCCCAGCTTCATTTCTGAATTCATCATTTCATCGTAAGTTACCTCTTTCCCGGTGTAAGCAGAAACTCTTCCCATTATGGCAACCATGGTTGAAATGGCGGTTTCTTCCGCCTCATTTCGCAAAATGTTGTTCCGGATACAGGTAACCAGGTTGATTTGTTCCTGCAGATGTCCCCCGATTTTTGCTTTTTCAAAGGTTTCCGTAACATTTCCTTTAAAATCAAGAATTTTTAAGTTCTCCCAATCGCCTGTTTCGGCAATTCCTTTGGTACCGTGAAATATTTCCGATACTTTACTGTGGGTTCCGTTAATTTGCCTGCACATACTGTGAATCTGCCGTCCGTCTTCCATCGAATAATCCACGCTGAAGTTGTCGTATTGATCGCCTGTTGGGCGCCTGTGCCGTGAACCAAAACCAAGTGCTTTAACCGGATGTGTTCCAAAAAACCAGTTGGCAATATCTATATTGTGAACATGCTGTTCAACAATATGATCACCTGAGAGCCAGCACCAGTTTACCCAATCGCGAATCATCCACTCCATTTCGCTCCAGTCTGCATTTCGGTTTCTGTACCAAAGCTGTTGCATATTAAAATAAATGTTTGCAGAAATAATCTCACCTATGGCATTATCATTTACTTTTGAAAGCATTTCTGCAAAATTCTTTTCATGCCGTTTATGAGTGCCGGCAACAATTTTTAATCCCAGCGAATCGGCCATTTTAGCTGTGCTCAGGATAGATCTGACACCAACCGGATCAACGGCAACGGGTTTTTCCATAAAAATGTGTTTTCTTGCCTTTACCGCTGCCTCAAAGTGTTTTGGCCTGAATTTGGGAGGACAGGCCAGTAAAACAACATCCACACCTGAATCAATCACTTTTTCAAAGGCATCGAAACCGGTAAAACAGTTTTCTACCGGGACTTCCACACCTCTTTCCGATTTTATTTTTTCCCGGCAATTGTCAACCCTGTCCTGAAAAACATCGCCAAGAGCCCAAATGGTTAAACCGTTTCCGGCATCTATAAAGTTAATGGCAGCCCCGGTGCCCCTTCCTCCGCAGCCAATAAGGCCAGCTTTGAGTTGTGCACCGTCAGGCGCTTTTTCAAGGTAAGGAGGCAAGTTCAGATCTCTTTTTCTATAGGAAAAAGCTACTTCATTATTGTTCCCGGATGTACAGGAAGAAAACAAACCAGAACCCATTGACCCGGTTATTCCCGCAGCAAGTGTCCCGGATATAAAACTTCGACGTGAGTAATTATTGCTGTTCATTTTGATTTACTGAATTTTACCAATGATCAAAAATAAGGTTTTATATCATAAAATATGGATAACATTTAAACTTATTTTTCCTGAATTTGGAAGGAATAAGAGAGGAATAAAAAAAGCGGCACCTTTTTAAAGATGCCGCCGGGAATTAAAAGCCAACGAAGCTTGATGGCTGAATTTATATAGTACTAACTGAACGGTCTTTCATTTCTGTTTTTTTGGCTTCAAGACAACAGAAATTATTTTATCAAAGAATATGCCAAATTATTTTGTTTTGATATGCCGTTCAGCAGGTAAAAGAAAAATTTATTGAAAACCTGCAATTGTTTCCTGCAGCAGTCTGATTACGTTTTTTAGATTCTGATTAAAAACTTTCAATACTTCTTCCCAGGTTACTGGTTTTTCATCGGTTTTCCAGCAATCGTAGTCGGTACTTAGCGCAACGGCTGCATAAGGGATTTGCAGTTCGTTGGCGAGAATACACTCCGGTGCAAGCGACATATTGATAACATCAGCGCTCCAAAGCCGGAACATGTTCGATTCGGCACGGGTTGAAAAACGTGGCCCTTCAATGGTAATAACAGTTCCTTTATGATGAAACGGAAGGTTTAATTTGCCTGCAGTATCAATAAGTTTTTGACGTAATTTTTTATTGAAAGGTTCGGCCATGGGAATGTGCTGAAGTTTTCCGTCTTCAAATTTTTCATGAAAAGTAATTTCGCGGTGGCGTGTAAAATCGATAAACTGGTCGGGGATAACCAAATCGCCACGTTTAATTTCTTCACGCAAACTTCCGCACGCAGTAGTGGCCAAAATGTGAGTGCATCCCAATTCCCTGATTGCCCAAATATTTGCTCTGTTGTTAACTTGGGAAGGTGGAATCTCATGGTTCCTTCCATGCCGTGAAAGAATCGCCACTTCTATTCCTTCTATCTGACCTGTTTTAAAAGAGGAAGAAGGACTTCCGTAAGGAGTTTCAACTTTTATTTCGTTCGAATTTTTCAGAATATCCGGATTTTCGAGGCCCGAACCACCGATGATTGCAATATTCATTATTATTTGTTTTTTGGAAAAAGTTTTAAAATGCTTTCTTTATTTGCTTTACAAATTCCACGTTCAGTTATCAAACCTGTTACCAGCCGGGCCGGGGTAACATCGAAACCGTAATTTGCTGCCTGACTGTTTTCGGGAATCAACCTCACCAGTTGAATCGAGTTTCCGTTCCATCCTTCAATTTTAGCCACTTCGTCTGAATCGCGTTCTTCGATGGGAATTTCAGTAATTCCGTCTTCCATTTGCCAGTCGAATGTAGAGGAAGGAAGCGCCACATAAAACGGGATGCCATTGTCTTTTGCCGCCAGGGCTTTCAGGTAAGTCCCAATTTTATTGGCCACGTCGCCGGTAACCGTGGTGCGGTCGCTGCCCACAATCACCAAATCAACCATTTTGTGCTGCATTAAATGGCCGCCGGTGTTGTCGGCAATTACGGTGTGTGGAACACCTTCCTGCCCCAGCTCAAAAGCAGTTAACCGGGCGCCCTGGTTGCGGGGCCGGGTTTCGTCCACCCACACATGCACCGGAATTCCTTTGTGATGGGCTTTGTAAATGGGCGCAGTTGCAGTTCCCCAGTCGATGCAGGCCAGCCAGCCGGCATTGCAATGCGTTAAAATATTTACCGATTCTTGTTTTTTCTGATAAATTTCTTCGATGATTTTCAACCCGAATTCCCCAATTTTTTCGCTGAACCTGATTTCCCGGGATTTCAGTTCCTCAACTTTGGCCAGTGAAATTTCCTTCAGATTCGGACTGGTGAGATTTCTGAGCATAAAATCCAGCATCACATTCACTGCAAAAGACAGGTTCACCGCGGTTGGGCGGGATAATTTCAAATATTCAGCCTTTTCACGAAGATAGTTTTCCAGATCTTCATTTTTATAACAAAGCAAAGCCAGATACATTCCGTAAGCAGCAGTTACCCCGATTAACGGTGCACCACGGACTGCCATATCACGAATGGCAAAGAAACAATCGTCTGGCGTTTTTAAATCGAGAATTTCGAAAACGAAAGGCAGTTTTCGCTGATCGATAACCTGCACAACCGAAGGATTTTCATCACTCAGCCAAATGGTATGATATGGTTTGTTGTTAATTTGCATGGAAATAAAAGCAAAAATAATATTTATATTCGTTGGCTTAAAATAAAAAGATGAAGCCAAAGCTCACAAATATCAAAAATATTGTATTCGATCTGGGAAATGTTTTACTGAACCTCGATTTTGATGCATCAATTCAGGCATTCAGAAAACTTGGGTTGAATTCGGAAGTAGTGAACCGGCAACAGGCTTATGCCGATTCCATTTTTTATGAACTGGAAACCGGCCAAACAACACCGGAAGAATTCAGAAAACGGGTGCGCCGGATTTTGAACAACCCCGAAGCTACTGGCCAGGAAATTGACGGTGCATGGTGTGCCATGATACTTGATATTCCGGCAAAGCGGGTAAAGATGGTTAAAGAACTCTCAAAAAACTACAAAGTTTATTTGTTCAGCAATACGAATGCAATCCACATCAAACGCCTTCATAAAGAATTTCGGAATATCTACGAAATTGAATTTCCTTCCCTTTTTGTAAAAGATTTTTATTCGCACGAAATTCACGAACGCAAACCCGATTTGGCATCCTATCAGAAAGTGATTGAACTTTCAGGAATTACACCCGGCGAAACTTTATTTGTTGATGATTTAGAAAAAAACATTTCAGGTGCTGAGAAAGCAGGGTTGAAAACTTTCTGGTTGAAAGATGGAATGGAGGTTGCTGAGGTGTTTTAAATCTCAATTCCGGTTTTCATTATTTCCGATAAGAATCCGCTTTCATCTTTTCCTTTTTCGAAAATAACCGGTTCAATTCGTTCATCAATTTGCCTGCGTAATTTCCAAAATAATGGGGTGTCTGCAAAGTAATCCTCATTGAGTTTTTTTACAATTACAGCTACATCAATATCACTATCTTCAGAATTGGTATCTTTTGCAAACGAACCAAAAAGTATAAGTTTATCCAATTCAAAATAATTTGAAAGTAACATCTTATATTGGATCAATTTATTTATAGCATCTTTTTTATCCATTTTCTGAATAAATCTGTTTTAGAAATAATATCCAGGCATCTTTCCTGAGTCAAACTTTTCAAAAGCCGTTCTTTATATGTTGGATAACGTGATTCAATGTTAAGAGGTTCAAGAAAATCTAGTGTATCTTTTAATTCATCAGTCAATAAATCCATTATCCCTGATTTCTTTGAAAGGTATAAAAGGCTGTGAACGAATGGCGGAGTCTCATTTTTTGTTTTTGTATAATAGGCTTTTAATAATTTTTCGATGGTCTGATGACACATGAAACCAACATATAAGTATCTCTTTGTGTCAAGCATCGCTTTTGCAGTAACAAAGTCATAATCAGATAACTCAAGCCAATATTTAACCTTTTGTTCCAAAATTTTCTTTTAAAGTTAAGGATTTAATTGATTATCCGTATTTTTTTCAGTCTGATATCCTCTACAGGCCGCCATTGCCGGTCGGTTTCTACCTGAACAATTTGGTCTGCCACTTCCAAACCTGAAATTACTTCGCCAAAAATGGTGTAAGTGCCATCGAGGTGCGGGGCGCCGCCAATGGTTTTATAAACCTGCCGTTGTTCTGCGGTAAATTTATAATCGTTTTCTACTTCAATGTCGTCCAGTTCCTTGTCAAAATATTTTCGTCCGGTAACAATGTAAAACTGCGACCCATCAGCCCGCCGGCGCTGGTTTTGGGTGTCTGGTTTCCGGGGCGAACCAATCATTCCCCGCTTATGGTAGAGTCCCGGAACAATATGAGCAGGCAAAGTATAACCGGGGCCTTTCCAGCCTACCAAATCACCTTTTTCGGCATAACGTGTATCGGCAGCGCCGGTTTGAATGCCGAAGTTGGAAATTACCCGGTGAATGAGCAGGCTGTCGTAATAGTTTTCTTTTACCAGTTTAATGAAGTTGTCGCGGTACTCAGGCGTTTCGTTAAATAACCGAATAGTGATGTTTCCCATGTCGGTTTCAAGTACCAGACCTTTTATTTTCCGGTTTTCGGCTGCTATTTCTTCGCTGGAAGATGACCGTAGCGATTCCAGTGTTTTTGCCGGTTCATTCTGTTTTTCGAGCAACCGGGAAATATATGTCGATGGTATCGCAAAACTTTGCAGTTCGTAACTCACCACATCGGCAAAGGCAATTCCAATTGCTTTTTTGTTCGAAACAAAAACAGGTGTTCCAAAAGTATTTTTTCGTATGCGGTTGGTAATGCGGTAAAGCCTTGAGCCCTGAACAGTGGTTTGGTTGAGCAACTGCCCGGTGAATAACTGCACCGTTTTTCGCGGCGAGGCCGAAATGTACATGGTTTTGGCTGTATTGGGCGCTGTTCCCTGAAAGAGTTCCACCGGATTGCGTTTTAAACTATCCGTTTTCAGTAAAATAATGTCGTTGATGCGGTCCACAGCAATGTATTTTTCGCACCGGAATTTCTCATCGCTATCAAGCGGTGAAAACACAATGTTACTGGCCTGATTTACAAGCGAGTAGCGTGTGGCAATAATATTTTCGGTTACAAAAAATCCCTGACCCGATTCCAGAATCCGGTTTCCGTCAAACGATTCGAATGAAACCACTGCCGCCAAAATTTTTTCCCAGCCAGTTTCCTGATATTCGTTCCCGGCTTCCTGCTTTTGTGGCTCCTTATTTGTCTTTTCACCACTCTTCTTTTCCCTGTTTTTACAGGAAAAAAAGATCATCGAAAAAAAGAAGAAAAGGACAAAAACTCTCATGTTATTCATTCAAAACGGTTACAGTAATTTTAACGTCGGTAAAAGGCCGGTTGTTTTCATCGGTTTTTAATGCAGCAATTTTATCGATAGTTTCAAACCCTGAAATACATTCGCCAAAAATGGTGTATTGACCATCCAAATCGGGATACCCGCCAATGGTGGTGTAAGCTTCGCGCTGCTCTTCGGAAAATTCCAACACACCGGTTTGCATGTTGTATTCGGTTTCGATTTGCTGTCGAACGCGGTCGGCAATTTCGCGAAACTCCTTCACTTTTTTCTCCTCCCTCAATTCCTGAAGCTGTGCCCTGACTTCATCGTTCAGGTACTTGTTGACAATTTTGTTTCGGATGGGGCGGTTCACTGCCATTTCCAACGTGTCGAGTTCTCCTGAGGAATGAACCCTGCCTTTCACCACATAAAACTGCGAAATATCGGATTGCTGCCAGGGATTCACTTCATCGGGCTGGCGAGGTGCGCAAAGTGCTCCTTTTTTGTGAAAATAATGGGGCAGAATTTCATCGTCAACCGTATGATCGGGGTCGCCGTAACCAATTCTCTTTCCCGGAGGAGCATCTTTTGAACTTTTGGAACCTCCCTGAATGAGAAAATCCTGAATTACCCGGTAAAACAGGGTTTCATTGTAGTAACCTTCCTGCGCCAGGTCCAAAAAAGCATTGCGATGTTTGGGTGTATCATCGTATAACATAAAAGTCATATCGCCCAGATTAGTCGAAATGCGTACTTTTTTCGACTGTGCTGTGGTGTTCAATAAAAGTATTAAGACAGTGATTCCTGTTAAAACAATATGAAACATTGTGTTATTTTATCCTTTCAATTTTCATTTTAATATCCTGCAACGGCCTGTTGTTCTGGTCGGTTTCCATGGCGGCAATTTTATCTACAACATCCATGCCTTCAATTACTTCGCCAAAAACCGTGTAGTCGCCGTCGAGCGATGGATATCCGCCAACAGTTGTGTAAATTTCACGTTGTTCATCAGTAAATTTGAAAATAAGATTCCTGGCAGTAATCAAACTGTCCACCCGGTCTCTGATTTCAGCAACCTTTAATGCAAATCCTTCCCTGTCGTTATTTTGCCTGAAAACCTGGATTTCATCATCCACAGCCATCAAATGATTCCTTACAAGGTCGTTCTTAATCTGCTGATTTTTAATTATCTCCATCGTATCAAGTTCCCCATAAGAAAAAATATCGCCCTGAACAATATAAAATTGTGATGCACTCGAACGTTTTTCCAGATTGATTAATCCGCCTTTCCGCGCGGCAGCAATTGCACCTCTCTTGTGGTAATATTCCGGAACAAACTCGGCAGGCAAAGTATAATCAAGAGAGCCACTTCCCAGTTTTTGTCCCGGTTCAGCATTTTTTGAATCGGGATCGCCTCCCTGAATCATAAAATTCTGAATGACACGATGAAATAGTAATCCATCATAAAACCCTTCATCTACAAGCTTTTCAATATTTTTCTTGTGTTCCGTTGTTTTATCGTACAGTTTAATTTTTATGTTGCCGTATTCTGTAATAACCAAAATATGGCCTTCAATGTTTTGTGGTTTTGTGTTTCCGCAGGAAAAGGCTCCCAATAGTATGAAGATAAAAACGAATATTCCCCAGTTTCTCATAACTTTCAATTTTTGTATTACCTGACATTAAAAATTTGCGTAAATATAACAAGTTGAAAAAAACATTACTCTCTTTGTAACCAATCCTGTTATAAAAAGTCAGATACTGCAAAGCCACAAAATGATGGATTACATTCAAATTAATTCGAAACTAAGGCTCGAAGCTATTAAACTCAACCAGGCAGAAGTAATATTCGAAGCCATTGATCGCGACCGCGAATACCTTAAAGAATGGCTTCCGTTTATTGAAGAAACTCAACAGGTGGCTCAAACCGAAGAGTTTATAAAATCAATCGTTTCTCAGTGTGGTAAAAAAAAGGATGAAGTATTTACCATTTGGTACAACCAGGATTTTGCCGGGCTCATTGGTTTTAAAGATACCGACTGGATAAACCGTAAAACTGAATTGGGTTATTGGTTAACCGAAAAAATGCAGGGAAAAGGGATTGCTACGGCCTGTGTAAAAAAAATGATAAAAATTGCTTTTAATAAATTGGGAATGAACCGCATTCAAATTAAGGTTGCCTGCAAAAATGAAAAAAGTTCGGCTATCCCCAAACGATTGGGATTTCAATACGAAGGAACAGAGCGTGAAGGAGAATTTCACAGGGGAAAATATTTGGATTTGCAGGTTTACAGTTTTGTAAAATCAGATTATCTCTGATGAATACTCATATAATCAGTTTATCTGGCTGTGAGTGAAATTGTTAAATGTTTCTCTAAAGTTAATATGTGTTAAGATGGATATGATATTCAAAGAATCTTAATATATTTGACCCAAAAATTCGTTTGTTCGGTTTTTTTAATAAATACTGTAAGGGTAAATACGATGATGGAAACAATGGAAGAAAAGAAGATTAGAAGAAACCTTTACCGTGTGTTGCGAAAAACAGGTGTACAGAAGAATGATATTCAGCTCGAAGCATCATTTAGTAAAGATTTGAATTTTGATTCGGTTGACTGGAAAATATTTACTTTTTACCTGGAAGGTATTTTTGATATTTCGGTTCGTGACGAGGAGGTTTTGAGCTTTGGAAGTGTTAACGATACTGTAACATTTTTAAAACATACAGCTTAGTTTTTTTGGGTGATTATTAATTGTTAAATGAGAAGAGGGCAAATTTTTGCTCTCTTTTTTTGTTCGGTCATTTCTTGTATCTTTAAAAGAATAACAAAAAATATTTATTAAATATGGATTCAGTGAATACACTCTGGGAAAAAATTAACGATGTAGTATTAACCTTTGGCCCCCGGCTTGTCGGGGCGATTATCACCCTCATCATTGGGTGGTGGATAATCAGTATCGTTCAAAAAAGCCTGAGAAAAAAATTTGAAAAAAGAGACATGGAACCCTCCCTTCGGGGTTTTTTAAACAGCATGCTTGGCATTCTCTTGAAGACTTTGCTCCTGATTAGCGTGGTTGGAATGATTGGAGTTCAGATGACCTCGTTTATTGCCATTTTGGGTGCTGCCGGCCTGGCGGTGGGTATGGCCCTTTCGGGCACATTACAAAATTTTGCCGGTGGCGTAATGCTTCTTTTGTTCAAACCGTTTAAAACAGGCGATTATATTACAGCTCAGGGACATTCGGGAACGGTTAATGAAATCCAAATTTTCAATACGATACTTAAAACTCCCGACAATGTAACCATTATTATACCTAACGGGGGACTTTCCACCAACTCAATGGTGAATTATTCAACTGAAAAACGCCGCAGAGTTGATTTTCTTTTTGGAATTGGTTATGGTGACGATGTGGATAAAGCCAAGCAGGTTTTGAAAAAATTAATTGATGATGACAAACGTATTTTGCAGGATCCCGCTCCGTTTATTGCAGTGAAAGAGCTCGGCGACAGTTCGGTAAATATTGTGGTACGTGCATGGGCCGAGGCTTCAGATTACTGGGCAATTTTCTTCGATATGCACGAAAAAGTGTATAAAATATTTGCAAAAGAAGGCCTTAACATACCGTTCCCGCAAATGGATGTGCACGTGCATAAATAGTCAACACTCATTTTATTTACAGCAAAAGGATGGTAAGTTTCAAACACCATCCTTTTGTTGTTAAATATTCCCGTTCAGGCACTGAAATCGCCCGTTCGTCAAAAAATATTTTCCGGTTAACTATTTTATTCTGAATTTTGAAGCAAAAGAAAATATTCGAATTAAACCGGGGGAAATATCTAAAATGAGAAAACCAAAGTTATTCAGGCCATTAACCAAAGGATTCCTGCTGAACAGACTGAAAATCTTGGCAGGGGCATTTTTTATTTCGCTTTTTTTCAGCCTTGTGCTGGTTGGACAAATTTTTCATGAAGGGTTGCCTGTTATGGTTTCCCTCACCTGGCTGCAACTTGAAATATTTATCTGGCTTGGATCCAGGTTTTTCCGCGACCTCGATGTTTCGGTCAGCCAGTTTAAAAAGAAAACTATGTTAAGGCTTGTTCTCTTTTATCTAACCGTAATTCTCATCGCATCCGCCATTTTTATGGCCGTCTTTCTAATCCAGAATACCGCGAATGGGGTTAGTTTTACCGATTCCTTTTCGACATTCAAACAACAGGAAATGAGCGGAATGATTTCTGCTACGCTGATTGGCTTTGCTTTTGGAACGCTTTTTTTCTTCTACGCCCAATGGTCGGATGCACTTAAACGGGAAGAAAAACTGGCGCAGGAAAAATTGCTTTTTCAGTACGAAACCTTGAAAAGCCAGGTGAACCCGCATTTTCTGTTCAACAGCCTGAACACGTTGTCGTCGCTGGTGCATAGCAATCCTTCACTGTCGGAAAAATTTATCAGGAAATTGTCGAATATTTACCGGTATATTCTGGAGAACCAGGAAAAAAATTTGGTTCCGCTGACCGATGAAATGAAGTTTGTGCAGGAATATTTTTCGCTGCAAAAAATCAGGGATGAAGAAAAAATTGAATTGAAAGTAGAGATGGCAGAAACTGAAAACCTACTGATACCACCGGTTTCGTTGCAGCTTTTAATCGAAAATGCGTTGAAACACAACGCCACCACACGTAAAAATCCGCTGGTTATTACCATACACAATGAAGGACTGGACAAGCTGGTGGTGCGGAATAACCTGCAACCGAAATCGCAACTCAGCAATTCATCGAAAACCGGGTTGAAAAACCTGAATGAACGTTGCCGGCTGATATTGAAACGTGAAATTGAAATCCTTCAAACCGAAACAGAATTTGTAGTGAAAATACCAGCTAAAATTCAGAAAAATGAAGGTAGTAATTATTGAAGACGAACGGCTGGCTGCCGAAAAACTGGAATCGCTTTTAAAGCAGGTTAATGCTGAAGTTGAAGTGGTTGGAAAACTGGAATCGGTAGAAGAGTCGGTAAATTGGCTTACATCCAATCCAACTCCCGACCTGATTTTTATGGACATTCAGCTCGACGACGGCATTTCTTTCGAGATTTTTGATGCCGTCAAGGTGGAAGCGCCGGTGATTTTCACCACGGCGTTCGACCAGTATGCCATTCGCGCATTTAAAGTGAACAGCGTGGATTATTTACTGAAACCAATTGACCGGGAAGCGCTGGAGTCTGCCCTGGAAAAGTACCGGCGAATTTTCAGGCCTGCCGGAATGGAAGAAAAGCTATCAAAAGTTTTTGAACAGTTGGCCAAACCATGGAAAACGAGGTTTTTCGTGAAAGTGGGCGTACATTTTCAATCGGTGCCGGTGGAAGAAATCTGCTGCTTTTTTGTGGAAGAACGGTGTTCGTTTCTGAAAACCCAAACCGGAAAAAACTATGCGCTCGATTATTCACTCGACCAACTTCAAAAGCGGGTTGACCCGGAATTGTTTTTTCGAATTAACCGGAATTTTATAGTAAATATCAACTGCATAGCCGAAATCATCAGCTACTCTACCAACCGGCTAAAACTGAAACTGAAAAATTTTACAGATGATGGTCTCATAGTCAGCCGCGACAAAGTTTCAGAATTTAAACAGTGGTTGGACCGGTGAGTATTTGACAAATTTTTCTTAATTTTGAGAAAAATGTTCATAAAATGACAACGGTAGTTATAGACGAGAAAACAACCAAAGGAAAAAAATTGCTGGAATTCCTGAAAAGCTTTTCAGACGAAAAATTTATTTCCATTGAAAAAGAGCCCAATGAAACGACAAAAAAGGCAATTCGGGCCGCAAAGGAAGGTAAAGTTACCCGGGCAAAAAATTTAGTTGACCTGATGGAAAAACTGAATGCATGAGTTATACGCTTTCATTTACCAACCAATTTAAACGCGATTTTAAGACCTGTAAAAAGCGAAATTATCCAATTTCTGAATTACTGGAAGTATTTTCTCTGCTCGAAGCCAATGAAGTTTTACCTTCGAAATATAAATCGCACAAACTTTCAGGGAATTACGTTGATTGCCGGGAATGTCATATAAAACCGGACTGGCTGCTTATCTGGGAAAAAGACACACAGCAAAAAGAAATCAAATTGATTAGGACCGGTACGCACACCGATTTATTCTGATTCATAATAAAAATCTGACCCTGAGCTATTCACCCTTTCCAACAATTTTTTGCCGAATTTTAATTAATTTTGAAAAAAATACAGATTATGACAGCATTGGAGTTAAAAAATATTCTCATACATAAAATTGCTGCTATTGATGATGTTTCTTTTTTAAAAGCGATTCAAACAATTATTGATGCGAAAACAGACCATAAGATTTTACCTCTTTCCAACGAACAACGAGATGAGATTATGGCATCCAAAAAAGAGATTGAAAAAGGCATCTATGTTGATCATGAAAGTTTAGATGAAGAAATTAATGCATGGCTAAACGAAGAATAATCTGGTCACATCGGGCAAGGATTACACTTTACCGGATCCTGAAATTTTTTGCGGACCGAAATAGAAGTAAGGTGTATTCAGCGAAGCTTTATAAAAAGATAATTCAGGAAATCCAGATTTTAGAAAAGTACCCCAATATTGGCATTCAAACAGACATTGAAAATGTGAGAGGTTTGATTTCAGGCTATTACATTATTTATTACGAAATCACTGAAAGAGAAATAGTAATTCATGCAATCTGGGACAGTCGTCGAAATCCAGATGACCTGAAAATAAAAGGATGACACGTCAATAAAAACCATGCCATCCTTTTCTCTTTATGCTTTCATATCTAAACAAATTTAGTTTTTGCTGATTATTGCAGCCCAACCACCGCCTGGCGCCATATCGATTTTAATTTTGGAGGATGCACTTACATTTTGTTTTTCCTGTTTAAAATCGGCCGCATGCCGGTCGGCATTTACACCGTCTTTCCAAACCTGTATGGTGTAATTTCCGGCGGGTAGTAAGCTGAGGTTGAGTTCCAGCGAGCGCGGCGACCAGTCGGTCATGGCGCCCACATACCAGGTTTCGCCCTTGCGGCGGGCCATTAAAATGTAGTCGCCCACTTTGGCTTCCAGCACACGGGTTTCGTCCCAAACGGTGGGTACCTCTTTCAAAAATTCCATGGCTTCCGGTTCGCGGTAGTAATTGGACGGATTATCGGAAAGCATTTGCAGCGGACTTTCAAACACAACATACATGGCCAATTGATGGCAGCGGGTTCCGGGCGCCATGGGTGCTTCAAAAATATCTCTGAAATTTTCCTTGTTGGCGTTCAGCATGGCGCCGGGCGTGTAATCCATAGGGCCGGCAACCATACGAATGAACGGCAGGGTCACATTGAGTTCCGGATCGGGTAGTTCAGACCATTTGCAATTTTCCATGCCTTTTACGCCCTCGTAGGAAATCACATTCGGATACTTGCGGTCGAGGCCAGCCGGTTTGTAAGCACCATGGTAATCAACCAGCATTTTCCGTTCGGCACATTCTCTGGCAATTTTTTCATAAAAATTCACCATCCACTGGTCATCGCGCTGCATAAAGTCGATTTTAATTCCCTTTACGCCCCAGGTTTCGAACTGGTCGAGCGCTTCGGTGAGTTTGTCGTCCAGCGCTTTCCAAACCACCCAGAGAATCACACCAACACCTTTATCTTTTCCGTAATCAACAAGTTCCTGCACGTTAATTTCATCCTGTACTTTCATGATGTCTTCCAGGTGGTACCAGCCTTCGTCGAGAATAATATAATCGAGGCCGTATTCAGCGGCAAAATCAATGTAATATTTGTAGGTGGCATTGTTCACGCCCGATTTGAAATCCACACCGTAAATATTCAGGGCATTCCACCAGTCCCAGGCCACTTTCCCGGGTTTAATCCAGTCCGTGTTTTCCAGCACGTTTTCAGGCGCCAGTTTGTAAATCAGTTCCGATTCCACCAGTTGCCGGTCATCGTCGGAAATAATTATCGCCCGCCACGGAAAGCTTTTCGGACCTTCAAGTTCGGCAATGTAATCCGCATATTTTACCGGCGCCACATCGCGGTCGGTTCGTTGTTCTTCTTCCAAAACCACTCCGGCAAATTTGCCTTCGAGCCGGAAAGAATTTTCAGCAGAACCTTTTAAAAACATTCCGGCATAGTCGGTTACCAAATCCGATTCTGAAATGTAAACTTTCACATTGTTGTTGCAGCTTACCAACAACCCGGTGGATGCAAAACGTTCGGGTGTAATTTCTGAAAGTTTGACATCCAAATAAGAACGTTCCTGGTGCGAAAACATGCTTTCCTCTTCCGGAAACCAAATTTTCAGGTCGGTTGGAAACGTAAAGGTGGCCTGCTCATTCATCACTTTCAGCGGGCCTTTGGCGGTTACTTCCCAGCGGTAAGCAACACCTTCGTCGTAGGCCCTGAAATGCAGGTTGTAATCTTTAAACGAAAGGGTTAACTGATTGTACACATCCGGAATACGGGCATTTTTGCGGGCCACCACCGGAATGATTTCTTCGTTAACCGAAATTGTTTTGTCCCTGCGAACTTTGGTATTTTTCCCCAAAACTTCGTTTTCAAGCGTCAGTGAAATGGGCGAGGCGGCAATAATTTCTTTATCGCCCAGAAAAACAGAGTAGCGAACATCTTCATTTACGGTCACTTTAACCGTTAATCTTTCTGAAGGGGATTTAACGGAATAATCCTTTGCATTTAACTGATTCATAAAAAGAACGGATAGGAACAAAAGTGCATATTTTTTCATGATAATTTGTTTTTGGTTTATGGATTGCAAGTTAAGAAGAAATATGGAAAAAGGATAGCATCGCCCGAAGCGATGCCATCCTTTATTTTACCATCAGTTTTTTTGTTGTTCGGTTATTCTCCTGAAAAATATGTACAAAATAAATTCCGGGGGTATAATCTCCGGTTGAAATTTTTATTTGATTTTCTGATAAAACATCCAGTTGCTTCATCAAAGTGCCGGCAACCGAACAGATTTCAATTTTTGAAATGGGTTTTTCAGAAGCGATTGTTACCTCAACGGTTGCCGGATTTGGATACATGTGAATTTCGTCCTCAGCAGAACCAAATTCCATAATCTCGGTAACCACCTGTGTTTTTGCCAGCTTGCGGGTGGAATAAAGCCTGTATTCGCCGGGCTGCATGGAAAAACTTTTTGCCGCTGTTTCCACCTCAATGGAATCCTGTGTAAAAAATTCGAACCATTTTCCGGTTTCAGGAAAAGTAACATTTCCAGTGGTGGAAGTGGTGCCAAAATTCCCAACGGCAAACACATGGTTTCCGCTGTGGCTCAACCGGTACCAGCGCACCTGACCGCTCAGGTTGTAATCGAAACTTTCGGGCGTAAATTCTTCGTAAGTCTGTTTCAGATAATTCAGTTGCGCCATCACCTGAAACAAATCGGTCCGGTTTGAATTGTCGAGGTATTCCCATCGGGGCGGTTTTTCAGAAAGCCGTCCGCCAAAATCATTGATGGAAACATCGTAACCGCGTTCGCCAAACTGCCAAATCATTTTGGGGCCGGGCAACGGCAGCAGAAACACCGAATTCAACTCAACTCTTTTTAATGCTGTAGGCAGTTGCCTGATGTTGTAATCGCCTTCAATAAAACCGGATTGAAGCAGACTAACCATAATCCGTTCCTCGTCATGACTCTCAGCATAGGTAATCAGATTGGGTTCATTCCAGCCACGGTGGTCGTAAACACCCGCACTTAAATCGGAAACTCCGGTGTTGCCGCGAGCTGCTTCGCGGTATTGCCCATGCAAAATTCCCCACATCAAAATACCATAGTCGGCCAGTTCCTTTTCTTCGGGATTATCGGAAAGGTGCTCAAAAATAACCAGAGCGTCTTCTTTTCGCTTCCGGATTTCATCGGCCATACGTTTCAGGTTGGCAATTCGGGCGGCATCGTATTCACTGCCCCAGCTGTTTTCGTCGTATGGGGAATTGGAAAATCCTTTGGTAAAATCGAACCGGAAACCGTCCACTTTATATTCGGTCATCCAGAAACTGTTCACACTGTCCACCAGCTCTTTTACCACATCGGCTTCGTGGTTAAAATCGTATCCCCAGCGCAAATTTGGGTTTTCAAAGTTCGATTCCACATTGTACCACGGATTTTCAGGCGTAATGGTCCAGTTATCCATGTACATCTGCACCAACGGACTTTGCCCGTAACTGTGGTTCAGCACCATATCGAGAACCACCGCAATGCCGCGTTTGTGGCACTCGTCGATGAGTTTTTTCAATTCGTTGCGCGGACCGTAATATTTGTCGGGGGCAAAATAAAACGAAGGGTTGTAACCCCAGCTGCTGTTGCCTTCAAACTCGTTAACGGGCATCAGTTCCAGTACATTGATGTTCAAATCCTCCAGGTAATCCAGCTTTTCACGAACGGCTTTAAAGGTGTGCTCTTCGGTAAAATCGCGGATGAGCAGTTCGTAAATCACCAGTTTTTCCTTATCCGGAATTTGAAAATCGGTTACTTCCCACTGGTATTCTTCCTGTCCGGGGTGCAGCACCGCAACAATTCCATCGGTTTTTCCTTCGGGATATTCAAGAAGTCCGGGATACGTTTCTTCTTTGATGTAATGGTCGTTCCAGGGGTCGAGGATTTTTTCAGCGTAAGGATCGGCTATGCGAATTTCGCCATCGATAAAATACTGAAAGGCGTATTCCTTATCCTTTTCAAGTCCGGGAATTTCGAGCCAGAAATGGTCCCCGTCTTTTTTCATCTGGAATTCGTTTTGGGGTTCCCAGTTGTTAAAATCGCCCAAAACGAATACAAATTCTTTAAAGGGCGCATACAATACCAGTGCGGCAGAATTGTCCGAGGGGTAATTGATTCCTTTCCGGTAAGCTTCCGGCAGTGTTTCTTCGGTTACATCTTCGCGAACAAAAACCTGTACTGAATCCCTTTTTGTTTCCTCGCCGGCTGTGGCTTCGGCAATCAGCCAGTACAAATTGCTTTCAGAAAAAGAATGGGAGGTTGAAATGGTTTTTCCTGAATTTTGAGAAAGAATTGTTTCGTTCAGGTACAGTCTCAGGTCTGAATCCATGGATGACTGTGCTGAAATGTTTACCGGCTGGTTTTTTGGCAGAATGGAACCGCGGGCTGGTTCGGTAATTTCAACCACCAAGCCTTCCTCGTAAACAGTCACAAACAGGTCGTTGGTTTGCTGCGACTGGTCTGCAGACCGAAAAACAAACGACATGTTAATCACTTTTTCACCGCTGGCTACCGAATAAAAAGTATTAATATCAGGCGTAATTTCCAGTTCGTAAATCCCGTTTCCTTTGTTGGTAAGTTTTGGCTGAAGTTCGTTTTTTCCCCAACTGTCGCCACCGCCCACAATATTTTGCCAGTCGCCTTTCCCCTCAATACCAACCCCGGTGTGGGCATACAAATCGCCGGTAAAATAGCCCAACCGAGTCTCTTCAGACGAATTGAATGTGATGGTTACTTTTTGTGCGGCTACCGGCAAAGCAGGCTCAGTGGTTATTTGAGCTTTCAAAAACAAAGGAACCATCAACACCAAAACCAAAAAAACAACTTTCAGCTTATTCATAATCATTTACTTTTCTTTTTAACAAAAAGAGCCACCAGAAAGGTTTCCGATGGCTCTTTTCAGGTAAAATAACATTTAATCTTCTTCCTGAACTAATGTTACTAAGGAAGCAGACCAATTATTCACTAATTTCTATCGTGTTGGTTCTCAAATTAACAACTACGTGATAGGTTCCCGAAGGTTTCAGGAATTCCCAATTCGGGTCGTCGTGTCCTTCCATCACATCAATGTAATCGGTGTCGTAATTCACCACCACATCATAACCGTAGCTGGTCGGACCCCAGTCTTTCTGGGCGAACAGTCTGAATGCACCTCCCTGGATAAATGTAACATCACCTTCCCACAATTTGTAGCTCTTATATTGCAGAGCGGTAACCGGTTCGTCCCAGTTCCAGCCGTGTGTTGCATCGCCGGTAAGGTACATCCCCGGTTCATTCACTGCAGCCATTTCAATAGTTCCGGTTTCGGTATTCACCTTAATTTCATACCATCCGGCGGTTCCAATGAAGTTGAAGTTTGGGTCATCGTCACCAGTTGCCGGTTCGAGTAAATCTTCAGGATAGCTGGTAAACTTATCGTACCCCCCCAGTGAAGCACTCCATTCGGGCTGGCTGAAAAAGCGGAAGTTCGCACCGTTTGAAGCATCGAACCTCCAGACGGTAATGTACTGAAATGGTTCGCCGGTGGAAACCACTTCCACGGCTTTGCTGGTATCCCAACCACCAACGCTGGCGCCAATCATATAAATGGGCGGGAACGATGCAGCGTAAAGTGTTACGGTCATATTTACCGGTTGCGAATACAACGAATATTTCGGATTAACCGTGGCTTCCACCCGGAATTCAATTGCGGTGGGTTCATTTGGAGGTAATCCTTTCGTCATCAACCTTTCATTTAAGGTTGCATGGGTAATGCTCACCGAAAGCTCTGACGTTGATGCCAGTTGAGTTGCACTGGCAAAATTATTGCCGGCAACATCCACCTGCAGGTTGTAAACCGTTGCACTGGGGAAGCCAAAATCGGCTTCACTCCATGTAAAAGTTATCGATTGTTCAGAAGCATTCACCCGCTGGAATACGACCTGGGTTCCTGAGGCCGGCTGGCTTAATGCAGGTGCATCACCCGGTATAATCACCGGTTCTCTTTCCATATCTTCGCAGGCAAACAGCAGCGAAGCAGCCAGGAAAATAATCAGTATATGATGTATTTTTTTCATCTCTGTCTTTTTTTAGAATTAAAATTTTTAATACCCCTGATTCTGTGTCAGATTCGGATTTGCAATCACATCGGCAGCCGGTATCGGGAAAATATCGAATTTGGCATCGATTGATCTTCCGTCTTTCACAGCACCTTTCCACTCCCAGAGGTAATCACCGCCGCTGAATTTTCCAAAGCGGATGAGGTCTGTTCTGCGGTGAGCTTCCCAGTAAAGTTCGCGGGCACGCTCATCGAGTATAAAGTCAAGAGTCAGATCGCCGGTGCTGATATTTCCGCCGGTATCTCCATAAGCCCTTTCGCGTATCTGGTTCACATAGTTGAGTGCCGTTGCAGCATCGCCACCAGAGCCACCGCGCAGAACTGCTTCGGCATACATCAGGTAAACATCCCCCAAACGGAACAACGGGAAGTCTGTGTCCACAAAATCAACAGCTGAACCGGGTTGCCCGGTTGAAGTTACGTTTTTCCATTTCTTAACGGCATAACCGTTGGTAAATTCAAACATGCTTTCAATTTCCAGCGTTTGCCCGTCGGTATGGAACATGGCACGTTCGTCAGAGCTGAATTTTTCAACAGAATACGTATAATCGGGAATGGCGAGGTAAAGCTGAATCAGGTATTTCCCCGGTTCATCCACGGTAATATTTGCACCGTCGTATTCCAGTGATCCATCTGCGTCATTGTCGCCCATATTGATGTCCCAGGCATCGTTTGCACGGAATTTAAAACTGCCGGTTCCCAGTTCAGCCACTACACTCCATACTTTGGTTTCAGGGTCGAACTCCATGGGTGTGCTGTTGTCCCAACTCCCGGGGGTGGCGTCTCCAATCAGGCCCCAGTCGGTTTTTACTGCTGTGTAGCTGAAGTTGTTCAGATTCACATTGATTTTGTACATCCCTGCTTCAGGAGCAATCAGGTTGGCGCCGTTTTGTTCCAGTGTGCCGTCGCTGTTGTCATCGCCCCAGTTTAAGTCCCAGTTTGGACCAGCGGTAAATTTGTATTCTGAATTACCTTCTGCAAAATAAATATATCCTTCGTAATTGTCATCAGCATTTTTCGATGCCAGTGTGGGTGCTGAATCAGGCGACCAGTTTCCTGCACTGTAACCACTTGCTTCCTGGTAACCGCCCGGCACATATATCACCGGATAGTCGGCAGCGCTTTTTAACGGAATCCTGGCGTTTTTCAACGTTTCCAGGTTCAGGAATTTTCCCACAAACTCTTTGGTAACACGGGTTCCGCCCCAGCCACCGTCAACACCAAATTCTGCCGGGTCCATGCTTCCGCCAAGACCAGCTTTAATAATGAAGGTAACTCCACCATACGTTTTAATCCGGTTTCCATCCTGGATGATGGGGAATATGATTTCGTTGGAATTGTGGTTATCGGCCAGGAACAGATGCTGGTACTCGGGTTCAAGCGAATAACCGGCATTCAGAATTTTGTTACAGTAAGTTAAACACTCTGTATATTTTGCCTGGTTAACGTAAACTTCAGCGTTCAAATACAATTTGGCCAGCAACGTCCAGACGGCAGCCTGGTCGGCGCGGCCATATTCAATCTGACCGGGAGCAGAAAGCTGCGATTCAATGTCGAGCAATTCCGATTCAATGTAGTTAAACAGGTCGGCACGTGAAATCTGTTCCGGGAAAAATGAGCCAACTGCGTCTTCTTCAGTTACAAAGGGAACATTTCCAAACATGTCGATGGCATGCCAGTAACTAAGCGCACGCAGGAAGCGGGCCTCTTTGCGATACAGTTCAATATCGGTACGATACGAACCGTCAACTCCGCGTTCATCCAGTTTTTGGGGAGTAGTTTCGCGAATGAACTCGTTGGTGAGTGCAATCTGATAAAATACGCGGTAATACATATTGGAAATGAATTCGTTGTTCGAACTCCAGTTCATTTCCTGATAGTCGCGCAGGTTGCCGTCGTTCCAGGCAATAACTGCTTCATCGGTTGGCAATTCCTGTGCATACCAGTAGGCACGCAGGTACTGTCCAAAACCTTCATCGAGGCCGCTCAGGTCGTTCATTCCGGCAGGGCCTTCCTGTCCGCTCACTGCTAAACCGGCATACAGCTTGGCCAGTACGCCTTTGTAATTTTCCGGATTGGAATAGACATTTTCAGCAGTAACCACATCTTTGTCGAGCGGTGTAGTGTCCAAATCGTTAATGCACGACGAAAAAGCCACGAGAACTACCAGTCCAACCGCAATAAATATGTTATAAATTTTCGTTTTCATTATTTTGTTCTTTTACGGTTAAAAATTAATACTTACACCAAACGTATAGGTACGCGGACGCGGATAGATGTTGTTGTCGATACCGCCGCTCACTTCAGGATCGAGCCCTTCGTAGTCGGTTATAACAAATACATTCTGTACGGTTGCATACAACCTTATTTTCATGCGTTCCTGGTAAAAATTGGTAAAAGTATGCCCCAGGCTGATGTTATCAAGTCGTAAAAATGAAGCGTTTCTCACATAATAATCCGACCAGTATCTCGGATTTTCAAATTCTGAATCAAAAACAGCATTACTGATGTTATTCAGATAACCTACCGAATTGTACAGGTTATTGAAAGTCGCCTGGCCAGACATGACGTTGTTATACACATAGTTATTCAGGCTCACCCTTCCGTTGAAGCCGAAATCCCAGTTTTTGTAATTCAGTCCTGAAGAAAAGCCCATAAATACATCGGCAGAAGGTTTTTTGTACCGGTACTTGTCATCGTTGGTTATAACGCCGTCGCCGTTGCGGTCAACGTACAGTCCTTCAACCGGTTTTCCTTCGGGCGTGTAAACCTGTTCGTAAACAAAGAAAGAATTGGCCGGGTAACCCACACTGTGAATTTGAATGTTGTTACCAACACCCCCTGAAATTCCTCCGGTTTCAACACCGATATAGGCCGGATCATCATTAGCAGTAAGCTTTGTAATTTCATTTTCGTTATACGAAGCATTGAATCCGATTTCCCAACTCAAATCCTTTTTTGAAACAGGAATGGCATTGATGCTAAATTCCAGTCCGCGGTTTTCCAGGTCGCCCACGTTGGTCAAAATCATATTGGTAAGGTTGGTACCTGCCGGAACCGGAATAAAGTTGATCAAATCATCGGTAACCCGGTAGTATGCATCGATGGCACCCGAAATACGGTTATTCAGAAAACCATAGTCCAGCCCGATGTTGTATGTTGTAGTTTCTTCCCATTTAATGTTGGCATCGTAACCTTCGGGCCTGATGGTGGTAACAAAGGAATTACCAAATTGGTAGGATGCGGTGGGTTCACCAAAGGTATAACGGGCCATGTACGGATAGTCGTTGGCGGTAATGTTTTGCTGACCGGTAATCCCGTATCCCAAACGAAGTTTTAAGTCGGAAAGCACGCGCGAATCGGCAAGAAAGGGTTCTTCAACAATTTGCCAGGCTAATGCAACCGAGGGGAACAAGCCCCATCGGGTATCGGGCGAGAAACGCGACGAACCATCGTTACGCAGTGTAAAAGTTGCCAGGTAGCGTTCTTTAAAGATATAATTGAGACGGCCAAAGAATGAAACCAGGTAATTTTCGGTTTCATAACTGGTGTCTGATTCTGTATAACTTCCACTTGCATTGGTGGTTTTAGAGGCGCCGGCTCTCCAGAAATGCTGCCATGAATAACCTGCCATGGCATCAATCCGGCTGTCGATGGCATCGATGGTTTTTACGTAATTCAGGTAAAAATCGAGCAATGTATTTTTTTTGTCCTGAGAATAATCTGTTAGTTCACCACCTCCTCTGGCTCGGTTAAATGCCCAGGGGGCATACTCCGGAACGTTTACCGAACCTTCACTGGCAGAAATATCGTAACCTAAATTCAGGTTAGCCCTTAAATCGGGCAGAAAATGGAACCGGTAATCAAATTCTGCATTACCAATACTTCTCTGCACTTTAGACTGGTCATCCCGCAGTTGAAGTTGGGCCACAGGGTTCATATTGGCAATGGTAATGGGGTCGCCGTTTTGTTGTACCCAGGTAAAAAAGCCGCCGTAAGGGCTTCCGTTATAAACGGGCTGCGTAGGATCGAAGCTGTAAGCCGAACCAATGGCGCCGCGGTTGCCAAACTGGTTATTTATGATCATCCCTTTCAGGTTCAGGGTTACACGAAGATGGTCTTCGAAAAAGGATGGATTAAACCCGAGCGACCCAGTAATTCGCTCAATGCCATCGGTTTTCAAAATACCTTCCTGGTTTGAATACCCCACCGATGCCCTGAATGGCATATCTTTAATGTTTCCGGTAATTCCCAGGTTATGGTCGTGCCCAAAGGCTGTCTGATAAATTGCATCCTGCCAGTCGGTATCGGAATTACCCAAAAGCCTTGTGGCATTGGGATTGTTGGCATACCGTTGCTGAATCAGTGAGCGGAACTCATCGGTTGACAGAGGATAAATTTTGCTGGCATGGGTTCCCACAGAGAAAAACTGATTGTAGGTAACTCCAAGTGGCATGCCTTTTCTTCCGCGCTTGGTTGTAATGATAATTACGCCGTTTGACGCGCGTGAACCGTAAATGGCAGTTGCCGAAGCATCTTTTAATACGGTAAAGGTTTCAATATCGCTGGGATGAATGGTGCTCAGCGGGTTTTTCATCCCCGTAATTCCGTCGTTGTCAACCGGAACACCGTCAATCACAAAAAGCGGGTCGTTGCTTGCAGAGAGTGATGAACCTCCGCGGATGCGAATGGTTGCACCTTCACCTGGTGAGCCTCCGCCAGAGGTAATGTTTACCCCGGCAATTTTTCCGGTTACCAGTTCTTGTGGCGAAGTGATGGCTCCAGGGTTAAAATCGTCGGAACTAATGGCCTGTACCGAACCTGTGGCATCTTCCTTTCTCACCTGGCCGTAACCAATAACTACAACTTCACCCAATCCAAAAACCGATGAAGTCATTTGAACATTAATTACGTTTTCAGAGCCAACGGTTATTTCCTGTCTCGCATATCCAACGAAAGAGAAATAGAGCGTTTGCCCCTCCTCCACATCCAGCATATATTCTCCTTCAATGTTGGTAACAGTGCCTCTTGTTGTTCCACTTACTGCAATGGTAACCCCCGGTAAGGACTCACCACTTTCAGCATCTGAAACTTTCCCTGTAACTGTTTTTTGCTGCGTATAACCCGATAAAAAGGTTAACATGGCAACCCAAAACAGAAAAAACTTTAGGTTTTTACGTATGATACTCATTTTTAATGTTATTAATTAATACTACTTTCACGGTTTAATTAACAAATAGTTAATCTTTAAATTGGCAATAAATCAATATGTTACTTCCTGTTTTTGCCTGAGCAAAGCAAAAATTCGATGCGAAAGTATATAAATTGTTAAGGATATTTATCGTTTTTTAACATGTTGATAACCGCAAACGTTTGCGGTTTCGTTTGCGCCGAATATGTTTTAAAACAGGTTGGATCCGGTAGGTATAAATTTCCGGGAAAAAGGAAATTGGACATGGACTTTTAAACTGAAATTTGTTTTGGTATTTTTACCCCTCAATAAAAATAATATGACCAAACAAAAATCTATCGATACAAACAGCCTGAAAGAAATCCCGGCAAAACCTTTTCTGAAATGGGCCGGGGGAAAAGGACAGTTGCTGGAGGCTTTTCAACGGTTCTATCCCAATGAGCTCAGGAAAGGAAAAATTGAAGCCTACTGCGAACCGTTCGTTGGCGGTGGCGCCGTTTTTTTCGACATCGCGCAAAAGTTTTCCATAAAATCCGCGCTTTTGTGCGACAATAACGAGGATTTAATTCTGACCTATCTGGTCATTCAAAAAGAGGTACAGAACCTGGTTGAAAAACTGGACCGGTTGCAGAACCAATACCTGAAGCTGAACGAAGAAAAACGCACGGAATATTTTTACAAAATGCGTGAGCAATTCAACGCAGAGAAGAAAAAAATCAACTACAACAGGTTTTCAGCAAAATGGACAGAGCGGACAGCACAAATCATTTTTTTGAACCGTACCTGTTTCAACGGGTTGTTCCGGTTCAATTCCAAAGGCGAATTCAACGTTCCGCAGGGCAGGTACAAAAACCCCAAAATTCTGGACGCCGAAAACCTGGAGAAAGTTTCTGAACTGCTTTCGGTTGCTGAAATCCAAAAAGCCGATTTCAGGGAAATAAAAAACAGGGTGAACGAAAACACTTTTGTTTATTACGATCCGCCCTACCGCCCGCTGAATCGAACTTCGAGCTTTACGGCATACAGTAAAGATGCTTTTAGTGACCCGGAACAAATAGCTCTGGCCACTCTTTTTTCTGAATTAAACCAGAAAGGAGTAAAACAGATGCTGAGCAATTCCGACCCCAAAAACCACAACCCGGATGACCGGTTTTTTGACGATTTATATAAAGATTTTCAGATTTTTCGGGTACCGGCCAGGCGGATAATAAATTCTGCAGGAGACAAACGGCAGGCTATTAATGAGATTGTAGTGACGAATTACGATCCCGAATAAAAAATCTTATGAAACCACCAACGAGACTCAGCACCAACCCTGACGGGGCTCCAAGCCCCGTCAGGGTTAAAACCGGGAGTTTCTCATCAAATTGTTGATTTTTTAGTACATTTAAAACCGAAAATCAACTGTCATCAGCTGAATGAAAAAAGGATTTGTCACCATAAAAGATATTGCCTGGGAACTAAAAGTTTCACCATCAACAGTTTCGAGAGCGTTGAAGGACCATCCAGATATTAGCGGGGAGACCAAACGTGCGGTAAACGAACTGGCCGAAAAACTGAACTACCAGCCCAATGCCGTAGCGCTCAGCCTCAAACAACAACGAAGCAACACCATTGGCATTATTATACCAGAAATTGTGCATTACTTTTTTTCATCAGTCATCAGTGGCATTGAGGATGTGGCCTACGAGGCTGGTTTTAACGTCATCATTTGCCAGTCGAACGAAATGGCCAACCGTGAAAAAGCCAACGTAAAAACCTTGCTGGCCAGTCAGGTTGACGGAATCCTGGTTTCGGTTTCAAAAGAAACAAAAGATTTCAGCCACCTGGAAAAAATCCTCAAAAACAAAGTTCCGCTGATTTTTTACGACCGTATTGTTCCCGGGTTCTTAGCAGACCAGGTGATTATCGACGATTTTGATGCAGCCTGCCGCGCCACCCGGCATCTTGTTGATTCAGGCAGAAAACGCATTGCCCACTTTGCCGGGCCTCAAAACCTGCTTATTGGTCAGCAACGCAAGGAGGGCTACAAAAAAGCACTGGAAGACGCCGGAATCCATTTGGGCGAAACCCTGGTTTACAATGCCGATAATTTTGAAAAAGCCCGGCTGGCAGTGCTGAAAATCCTGGAATCAGGAACGGATATAGACGGCATTTTTGCTGTAAACGACCTCACCGCCATTGGCGCCATGCAAACCCTGCAAAAACGGGGAATAAAAATCCCGAACGAAGTGGCCATTGTGGGTTTCTCCGACGGACGGTTTTCAGGAATTACCGACCCCACACTAACTTCAGTCGATCAGCACGGCTACGAAATGGGAACGGTTGCCACCCGCATGCTCCTGAAAAGGATTCTGTCAAAAGAAGATTACCCCTGCGAAACCAAAGTTTTACATGCCAATTTGATAGTAAGAGGTTCAAGCCAGGTTTCTTAACCGGGACGCGCGAATTGTATTCGCGCACTTCCGATACAATGCGCGATTAAAAATCGCGCGTCCCAAAAATTCTCCGCAAACGTTTGAAACAAGCCTTACAGCCCAAAATGTTCCCATTTTCAGCAGGTTAGCGCAAAAATAAATTTGGAGATTCCATATTTTATCCCTTATATTTGTTCCGGCAAAACATCATAAGTTACTTCACAACTACTGAGCAGGCAAACATCCGTTTGCTGCAATTTTTCATTGCAGTCAGTTATAATATAATATTGTTGTTATGAGTAAGAAACCTGCTCTTAGCTTTTGGCAAATCTGGAACATGAGTTTCGGTTTTCTGGGCATCCAGTTTGGGTTTGCCCTGCAAAATGCCAATGTCAGCCGCATTTTTGAAACACTGGGCGCCGAGGTAGAAAACATTCCCATTTTGTGGATTGCCGCTCCGGTTACCGGGTTGGTAATTCAGCCTATCATCGGGCACATGAGCGACAAAACCTGGAACCGGCTGGGGCGCCGTCGTCCCTACTTTTTGTTCGGGGCCATTTTTGCGTCGATTGCGCTTATTATGATGCCCAATTCGCCTGCATTATGGGTGGCCGCCGGAATGCTCTGGGTGATGGATGCCTCACTAAATGTGTCCATGGAACCATTTCGCGCCTTCGTGGGCGACATGCTGCCCAACGAACAGCGTACCCGCGGTTTTGCCATGCAAAGTTTTTTCATCGGTACCGGCGCAGTTGTGGGCTCCATGCTGCCTTATGTAATGACCAACTGGCTGAATGTTCCCAATACAGCACCGGAGGGTGTCATTCCGCCTTCGGTGCGGTGGTCTTTCTACATTGGTGCGCTGGCATTTTTTCTTGCCATACTTTGGACCATTGTTTCCACCAAAGAATATCCGCCCGAAAAAATGCGGGAATACGAAAAAACCGAAAGGGAAACAAACAAGGTGGCCAGGGATTACCGGGAGGACCCGGTTCCCCGGCAGAAATTTACTTCGCTGGGCAGCATCTTTGGAATAACCGGGCTGGTTGTGGTTATTTTAACCCGTTGGTTTGAATTGAAAAACGAACTCTACATTCTGGGCGGTTTGCTCATATCCTTTTTTTTTCTGATGCTGCTGGTTTATGCCCTGAAATCGAAAAACCGGGAAAAGAATGCGCTGGTGGAAATTTTTTCAGATTTAATACGGATGCCGGCCACTATGAAGCAACTGGCTGTAGTTCAGTTTTTTTCGTGGATGGGTTTGTTTGCCTTGTGGATTTACACCACAGCCGGCGTTACCAGTCACGTTTACCTCACTACCGATACCACTTCACTGGAGTACAACACCGGCGCCGACTGGGTAAATGTGTTGTTTGCCGTTTACAACGGAGTGGCTGCGCTGGTGGCTTTTTCACTGCCGGTGCTTGCCAAATATACGAGCCGCAGAATGACTCATGCGATATGCCTGACGTTTGGCGCTGTGGGAATGGCTTCGGTTTACCTCATCGGAAATCCGAATATGCTCATTCTGCCCATGATTGGAATCGGTATTGCCTGGGCGAGCATTTTGTCCATGCCCTACGCCATTTTAACCGGTTCGCTGCCTTCGCATAAAATGGGCATTTACATGGGCATTTTCAACTTTTTCATTGTGATTCCGCAGATTCTGGCAGCTACTATTCTGGGTTTTCTGGTGCAGACTGTATTTGGCGGAAAGGCCATTTTGGCGCTGGTTTTCGGTGGAGCTTCGCTACTGCTGGCCGCCATTTCGGTGCTGTTTGTGAAAGATGTGGCAGCAGGTGAAAAGTAGCTGTTTTTGAAACATTCAAAAATTATAAAATGAAGAAATACATCATTCATAACGAATGGAAAATTATAGAAGAAGGGTTTCGCCCGGAGTATAACCGCATTTCTGAAAGTATTTTCAGTATTGGAAACGGCCGTATGGGTCAGCGGGCCAATTTCGAGGAAAAATATTCAGGCGACTCCCTGCAAGGCGCTTACATTGCCGGCATTTATTATCCCGATAAAACCCGCGTGGGATGGTGGAAAAACGGCTACCCGGAATACTTTGCCAAAATTATAAACTCCACCAACTGGATTGGCATTAACATTTGGGTGAACGGGCAGGAACTGGATTTGGCCAAAACAAAAATTCTGGGCTTCCGCCGGGAACTCCACATGCAACACGGACTGCTTTCACGCAGTTTTGAAGCGGACCTGCCCAATGGAAACCGGGTTGCAGTAAATTCTCAGCGCTTTGTCAGTATAGAAGATTCGGAACTGGGCGCCATCCGGTATTCGGTAAAAGCAATGAACTTTTCCGGTGAAATTACCGTTTCGCCATACCTCGACGGCGATGTGAAAAACGAAGATGCCAACTACGATGAAAAATTCTGGATTGAAATTCAAAAGGAAATCAGTAGCAATGAGGGATACCTGACGCTGGAAACGTTGAAGACAAAATTTCAGACTACCACCGGAATGTGGTTTCAAATCCTGAAGAACAACCAGCCGGTTTCTGCTAAAATTTCCAACACTGAAAATAAAAAATACGTTGGAGCCACACAAAAAATCGCTATCGAAAAAGGCGAAGAAATTTGTATTGAAAAACTGGCAGCAACAGTTTCGTCAATGAGCTACAAAAAATCCGGTTTGCTGAAAAAAGCCAAAGCCGCTATTGCCCGGGCACAAAAAGCCGGATTCGATTCCCTGTTCGAAAATCACAAAAACAAATGGCTGGAAAAATGGGAAACCAGCGACATTAAAATTAAAGACGACGTGGCTGCGCAGCAAGGCATCCGGTTCAATATTTTTCAGTTGAACCAAACCTACACCGGCGAAGACGAACGGCTGAACATCGGCCCCAAAGGATTTACCGGCGAAAAATACGGCGGCGTAACCTATTGGGACACTGAAGCTTACTGTCTTCCGTTTTATCTAAGTACGGCACCGGGGGAGGTTTCGCGCAACTTGCTGACCTACCGCCACAAACACCTTCAAAAAGCCATTGAAAATGCGCGAAAACTGGGATTCAACGGCAATGCAGCTTTGTATCCCATGGTTACCATAAACGGCGAAGAGTGCCACAACGAATGGGAAATTACGTTTGAAGAAATTCATCGGAACGGCGCCATCGCTTACGCCATATATAATTACGTAAACTATACCGGCGACAAGGAATACCTGGCGCCTTGCGGTTTTGAAGTGTTGCTGGCCATCAGCCGGTTTTGGAGCCAGCGGGTTAACTGGTCGGATGAGAAGCAAAAGTTTGTGATGCTGGGCGTAACCGGCCCCAACGAATATGAAAACAACGTGAATAACAACTTCCACACCAACTACATGGCCGTTTGGACACTGAAATACACGCTGGAAGTGATTGATTTCCTGAAAAAGGAATTCCCGTTTCTGTTCGATGAACTGCTAAAAAAATGGAAATTCAACGAGCTTTCGGAAACCGCCCGCTGGCAGGAAATCATTGATAAAATGTATTTTCCTTACGATGAGGAAAACCGGCTATTCATGCAAAACGACGGATTTAAAGACAAGGAGTTGATTCCGGTTTCGAAGCTTCCGAAGGAAAACCTGCCCATCAACCAGAAATGGTCGTGGGACCGCATTCTGCGTTCGTGCTACATCAAACAGGCCGATACGCTGCAAAGTATGTTCTGGTTCGAAAACGATTTTTCGGCAATAGACTTAAAACGGCATTTCGATTTTTATGAACCGTTGA
>JAHYIT010000150.1 GCA_019429205.1 Mariniphaga sp.
CAAAATTTCATTCGATTTAAATCACCGGGCATCATTCTGGAAAGGCCGCGAAAAAGAGTTGCGCGAAAATTTCACAGAAATTGCTTCAGTTTCCGACATTTTGATTGGGAACGAAGAAGATTTTCAGCTTTGTTTTGGAATTGAAGGTCCGCCGGCTGGTGGCGAAGGTATCAAAGCCAAAATCGATGGATTTAAAGGATTGATTCAACGCGTGAAGGAAACGTTCCCAAATGCTTCGGTATTTGCTACTACACTGCGCGAGGTGGTTAGTGTTAATGAACACCTTTGGGGTGCCATTTTGCTGGAAGGCGAAAACTGGCATGTGATTGAACCGCGTCCGATTGTGGTGCTCGACCGCATTGGCGGCGGCGACGGTTTCGTGGGCGGAATGCTTTACGGAATCCTGAAAGGCTGGGAACCGGAAAAATGGCCGCAGTTTGGCTGGGCTACCGGTGCTATGGCCACTACGTTCCTGACAGACTATGCCCAACCCACCGATGAAGATATGGTTTGGAGCATCTGGAAAGGAAATGCGAGAGTGAAAAGATAACTATGTGCCCTATGTGCCTATTGTAGTTTGTTTTTAAATACCACATAGGCACATAGGACACATAAGAAAGATTAAAGATATGATATACTACGAAACCGGCTCAAAAAACACCAGCCTCTCGGCAGAAGACCTGAAACAGGGATTTTTTGAAGCGCTGGATAAAATGGGTGAGAAGAAAAAAGTGCTGGCTGTTCCGCCGGATTATACGCGTCTGCCTTCACGTTCGGGCGAACTCACCGAATTTGCCTGGCAGTACTATGGCGATAAACTCACCGATATTTTACCGGCACTGGGTACGCATACGCCTATGACCGATGTACAAATCAGTCACATGTTTGGCAAAACCCCACGTAACCTTTTTCGTGACCATGACTGGCGCAACGATGTGATTACGCTGGGAACCGTTCCGGCAGAATTTGTGAAGGAAGTTTCGGGCGGAGCGGTGGATTACGACTGGCCGGCACAGGTGAACAAGCTGCTTGTAGAAGGCGGTTTCGATCTCATACTTTCCATCGGACAAGTTGTACCGCACGAAGTGGTGGGAATGGCCAACTACAACAAAAATATTTTTGTGGGAACGGGCGGTTCCGAAGGCATCAACAAAAGCCACTTCATAGGAGCAGCTTACGGAATGGAAAAAATGATGGGCAGGGCTGATACTCCTGTACGGAAAATTTTCAATTACGCATCGGAACATTTTGCTTCACATTTGCCCATCGTTTATATACAAACCGTTGTGGGACTGAATAAAGAGGGAAAACTGCAAACTTACGGACTGTTTATCGGCGACGATTTCAGTGTGTTCGATAAAGCGGCTAAACTGTCGTTGCAGGTGAATTTCGAAATGGTGGAAAAACCGCTTAAAAAAGTGGTGGTATGGCTCGATCCCACCGAATTTAAAAGCACCTGGCTGGGCAACAAGAGTGTTTACCGCACCCGTATGGCTTTGGCCGACGGTGGCGAACTCATCGTTCTGGCTCCGGCACTGGTCGAATTTGGTGAAGATAAACAAATTGACCAGCTTATACGGAAATACGGTTATTTCGGAACGCCGCACACCTTAAAACTGGTGGCAGAAAACGAAGACCTGCGCTCCAACCTTGGTGCTGCGGCGCACCTTATCCATGGTTCCTCCGAAGGCCGTTTCAGCATCACCTACTGCCCGGGTAAAGGCGAAAAAAACCTTACCCGGCAGGAAATTGAAAGCGTGGGATTCAAGTATGCGGATATCGATGACGTGACCGCAAAATACAATCCGGCAAAACTCAAAAACGGCTTCAATACCATGCCCGACGGTGAAGAAATATTTTATATTTCCAATCCGGCAATCGGGCTTTGGGCGTATAAAGACAGGTTTGAATTTTAACTTTAACCACAATAGGCACATAGGGCACAATGGAAACTATGTGAACTATGTGCCTATGTGGTTCAAAAAACATTAAAATTGAAAATAGTAAAATGGGGCATAATTGGCGTTGGGAATGTAACCGAGTTAAAAAGCGGTCCGGCATTTTACAAAGCCGAAAACTCTGAACTGGTTGCAGTCATGCGACGAAATGCGGAAAAGGCAGCAGACTACGCCAGGCGGCATAATGTTCCGAAATGGTACTCCAACGCGTCGGAACTCATCAACAACCCGGAAGTGGATGCGGTTTATGTGGCTACTCCACCCGGTTCGCATGCCCAATATGCCATTGAAGTGATGCGCGCCGGCAAACCGGTTTATGTGGAAAAGCCCATGGCGAAAAATTATACCGAATGTCAGGAAATGCTAAAAGTTTCGGAAGAAACCGGAATGTCGCTTTGGGTGGCGTATTACAGGCGAAGCTTACCGGCATTTCTAAAGGTAAAAGAGATGATTGAAACCGGAGCCATTGGGAAGCCTTTGGTCGTTAATATTAAACTACACAAACCGCCACGGCCAAACGACCTGAAAAAGGAAGAGCAAAGCTGGCACGTTCATCCGGAAATCAGTGGCGGCGGCTATTTTTTCGATTTGGCTTCGCACCAGTTCGATTACCTCGATTTTTTGTTCGGCCCGGTAACAGAAGTTTCAGGAAAAGCATCCAACATGGGTGGCTTCTATCCTGCCGAAGATACCGTGGTGGGAACCTGGAAACACGAATCAGGAATAACAGGAAGCGGAAGCTGGTGTTTTGTGGCCGACAAATCTTCTGAAACCGATGAAATTGTGATTACCGGAGAGACAGGCGAAATCGTGTTGCCCTGTTTTTCCCACGAAAACGTGAAAATTACATCGCAGAAAGGGGTTATCGAAATAGGATTTGAAAATCCGGAACACATTCAGCAAAATCTTGTACAGCAGGTTGTTAATGAATTGCGCGGCGAAGGCAAATGCGTGAGTACCGGAGTTTCTGCCGCGAGGACGAGTTGGGTGCTGGAAGAGATGGTGAAGGGGTATTACGTTAAGAAAAACCACATAGGCACATAGGGCACAATAGAATTTGAAATAATGATTACACAGAAATACATAAACAAATTAACATACAAAATCATCGGTTATGCCATTGAAGTTCATAAAGAACTTGGACCGGGATTGCTGGAAAGCGTTTATGAAAAATGTCTTGCCCATCTTTTGCAGTTGAACGGACATGACGTTAAACGACAGCAAATTGTTCCAATCGAATTCAGAGGCTTATATCTGGATGCTGATTTGCGTTACGACCTGCTTGTTGATGATTTAATTATTATTGAATTGAAAACTGTTGATGCATTTCATCCGGTACATGAAGCGAAATTACTCACTTACCTGAATTTATTAAAAAAGCCAAAAGGAATTCTAATCAATTTCAATTGCACAAATATTTTCAAAGAAGGTCAAAGGACTTTTGTGACTGAATATTTTAAAAATCTACCAAAAGAATAACCTATGTGTCCTATGTGCCTACTGTGGTTTGTACTGGAATACCACATAGGCACATAGGCCACAGTAGAGAAGAGAAAATGAAGATAGTCATCGACGATAAAATACCATACATCCGCGGGGCATTTGAACCGTTTGCCGAAGTAATTTACCTGCCGGGAAGCAAAACGACTCCCGAAGTGGTAAAAGATACCGATGCAATCGTTACCCGCACCCGCACCAAATGCAACCGGGAATTGCTGGAAGGTTCGAAAGTGAAATTCATTGCTTCAGCCACCATCGGGTACGACCACATCGACACCGAATACTGCGAACGGGCCGGTATCGAATGGACC
This sequence comes from Mariniphaga sp., assembly GCA_019429205.1. Lineage (GTDB taxonomy): Bacteria > Bacteroidota > Bacteroidia > Bacteroidales > Prolixibacteraceae > Mariniphaga. The sequence continues at coordinate 3,770 of JAHYIT010000150.1, forward strand.
AACGCACCGGGCTGCAATGCCGAAAGCGTAAACCAGTACATTGCTTCAGCGCTGTTTTCTTATTCCATGAAAAAGCGTTTCGATTTGAAAGAAAAAACTATCGGGATTGTTGGTGTGGGGCATGTGGGGTCAAAAATAACCAGGCTCTGCGAAACCATTGGAATGAAGGTTTTATTAAACGACCCGCCCCGTGAACGGGTGGAAGGACCGGAACAATTTGTTTCCCTGGAAGAAATTCAGAATGAGGCTGATATCATCACGTTTCATGTTCCTTTAAATATGAAGGGCGAAGACGCTACATTTCACATGGTGAATGAACAATTCATTCAAAACCTTAAGAAAAAACCGCTGCTCATCAACTCCTGCCGGGGTGAAGTTTTCGATACGGAAGCCATAAAAAAAACGCTGAAAACAGGTGCGGTTTCCGGGTTTATTGCCGACTGCTGGGAAAACGAACCCGACATCGACCTGGAATTGCTGGAACTGGCCGACTACGGAACGCCGCACATTGCAGGTTATTCCAAAGACGGCAAAGCTAACGGTACAAAAATGAGCGTGCAAGCCATCAGCCGGTTTTTCAACCTCGGCATCGACAACTGGGAGCCTGAAAATGTGGAACTTCCTGAAAAAACAATTATAGAAATCGACGGCAACCAGCGACGGGAGTATTCCATTCTGGCAGAGGCTGTCCTTTCAACCTACGACATTGAAAACGACGATGAAGCGCTAAAGGAAAATCCGCAGTTGTTTGAAAAATTAAGGGGTGATTATCCGGTACGACGGGAGTTTGATTCCTACACTGTAGTAGCAGGAAATATTAAAAATAAAACGTTGGAAAAACTGAAAAAACTTGGATTTAGGATAAAACCACAGTAGGCACATAGGACACAATAGAATCTTATGTGCCCTATGTGCCTATGTGGTTCAAAAAAATATCAATTATTAAATAAAATAAATATGAAAAAGTTAGCAGACATTGGCCTCATTGGCCTCGCCGTGATGGGCGAAAACCTGGTGTTGAACATGGAAAGTAAAGGTTACACCGTAGCAGTGTTTAACCGGACAGTGGAAAAAGTGGATAAATTTATGGAAGGCCGCGGCGCCGGCAAAAAATTCATCGGCGCCCATTCCATCGAAGAGCTGGTGGCCTCGCTGGAAAGACCCCGCAAAGTGATGATGCTCGTAAAAGCCGGCAAACCGGTGGACGATTTCATTGAACTGATTATGCCCCACCTGGAACCCGGCGACATCATTATAGATGGCGGAAACTCACACTTCCCAGATACCATTCGTCGTACGAAATATGTTGAAAGCAAAGGTTTCCTGTATATCGGAACCGGCGTTTCGGGCGGTGAAGAAGGCGCGTTAACCGGTCCGTCACTGATGCCCGGCGGTTCGCCTGCAGCCTGGCCACATGTTAAAGAAATTTTCCAGGCAGTGGCTGCCAAAGTAGAAGATGGTTCCCCTTGCTGCGACTGGGTTGGAGAAGGAGGCGCAGGCCACTTCGTTAAAATGGTGCACAATGGCATCGAGTATGGCGATATGCAGATTATTACCGAAGCCTACCAGTTAATGAAAGATTTGCTTGGAATGAACAACGACGAAATGCACGAAGTTTTCAAAAAATGGAACGAAGAAGAACTCGACAGCTACCTCATTGAAATTACCCGCGATATTCTGGGCTACAAAGATGAAAACGGTGAAGAAACCGTTGACTTCATTCTGGACACTGCCGGACAAAAAGGTACCGGAAAATGGACCGGCATTTCGGCGCTCGACCTGGGAATTCCGCTTACACTCATCGGCGAATCGGTTTTTGCACGCTGCTTGTCGGCACAAAAAGACCTGCGTGTGCAGGCTTCAAAAGTGATTAACGGACCGAAACCGAAATTTGACGGCAATAAAGAGCAATTCCTCGATGACCTTAAAATGGCGCTTTACGGAGCAAAAATTATTTCTTATGCCCAGGGCTACAACTTAATGATGGAGGCTGCGAAGGAATATGGCTGGAATTTGAACTACGGCGGAATCGCTTTGATGTGGCGCGGTGGTTGTATTATTCGCTCGGCATTTTTAAAAGATATAAAAGTTGCTTTTGAGAAAAATCCGAATTTACCCAACCTGCTGCTCGACACTTTCTTCAAAGAAAAAGTGGAATCAACCCAGGAAAGCTGGCGCAAAGTAAGTGCAACAGCCTTGTCTAACGGAATTCCTGTTCCTGCAATTACTTCAGCACTTTGCTACTTCGACGGATTCCGCACCGAAAGTCTTCCTGCCAACCTGCTGCAGGCGCAACGCGACTATTTCGGCGCCCATACCTACGAACGCATTGACAAACCACGCGGCGAATTCTTCCACACCAACTGGACCGGCCGCGGCGGAGATACAGCTTCGTCAACTTACAACGTATAACAATCTGTTATTCTGAAAATTTAAAACGGGAAAGGTGCTGCTTTTCCCGTTTTATTTTGTTTGGCTTTACACGATATCCCGATGGTATTCCTGTAGCGATTTTACCAGATAGGCACCGTTGCGTCGTTCCTTAATTCCTTGTGTTGCAGCAAAAGCAGCAGCAGTGGTAGTGATGTAGGGAACATTGCATTTAATGGCAGTTTTCCGGATATAGGAATCATCGTACTCACTTTGCTTTCCGGCAGGAGTATTTACCACCAGATCAATTTCGCCATTTACCAGAGCGTCCACAATATTGGGTCGTTTTTCATAAATTTTGTTGATAAACTTTGCATTGATGTTATGCTGTTTTAAAAAAGCCTGTGTACCACCCGTTGCCATGATTTCAAACCCCATGTCGATGAAATTTCGGGCTGTTTGCACAATTTTATCCTTATCGCGATCGCCAATGGTTATTAGAACCGTTCCCTGCGTTGGCAGTGGCGTTTTTGTGGCTTCCTGCGATTTAAAAAATGCCAGGCCAAAGGAATCGGCCATTCCCAGCACCTCTCCAGTTGAGCGCATTTCGGGCCCCAAAACAGGGTCAACATCAGGAAACATATTGAAAGGGAAAATGGCTTCCTTTACACCAAAGTGGTTCAGTTTTTTTCTTTCAAGGTTGAAGTCGGACAGTTTTTTACCGAGCATTATTTCTGTGGCAATTTTGGCCATCGGTATATTGCATATTTTTGAAACCAACGGCACAGTGCGCGATGCCCGCGGATTGGCCTCGAGAATATACACCACGTCTTTGTAAATGGCATACTGAATGTTCATCAGTCCAACCACCTTCATTTCAATGGCAATGCGGCGGGTATAATCGTCAATGGTTTTAATCAGCTCCTCGCTAATGATTACCGGCGGAATAACGCAAGCAGAGTCGCCCGAGTGTATTCCGGCATATTCAATGTGCTGCATTACTGCGGGTACAAAGGCATTCTGCCCGTCGGCAATGGCATCGGCTTCCGCTTCAATGGCATCTTCCAGAAACATATCGATTAACAACGGACGATCGGGCGTTACGTCCACGGCAGCAGTTACATATTCATGAAGCATCTCTTCGTCGAGCACAATCTTCATCCCTCTGCCACCTAAAACATACGACGGGCGCACCATTAACGGATAACCAATTCGTCCGGCAATTTCCAGCGCTTCTTCCAGGTTACTTGCCATTCCTGATGGTGGTTGCGGAATGTTCAGCTTTTCCATGATTTTCCGAAAACGGTCGCGGTCTTCTGCAAGATCAATGGTTTCCGGGCTGGTGCCAATAATCTTCACACCGTTTTCTTCCAATTCATTTGCAATGTTCAAAGGTGTTTGCCCGCCAAACTGTACCACTACCCCATCCGGTTTTTCTTTTTCATAGATGCTCAGGACATCTTCTACCGTAAGCGGTTCAAAATAAAGCCGGTTCGATGTATCATAATCGGTAGAAACCGTTTCAGGGTTGCAGTTGACCATGATCGATTCAAGGCCGGCGTTGCGAATGGCAAATGCCGCATGAACACAGCAATAGTCGAATTCAATGCCTTGCCCGATTCGGTTTGGCCCTCCTCCCAGCACCATAATTTTCTTTTTATTGTCAGCTTTCACCTGGTTGGGTGCATTGTAGGTCGAAAAATAATAAGCAGCATCGGCGCCACTAACCGGTACCGGCTCCCAGGCTTCTTTCAGTCCGAGTGATAACCTGCGGTTACGAATCTCACTTTCCGTCAAATTTAAAAGTTTGGCCAGGTATTTATCTGCAAAACCATCCTTTTTGGCTTGAATAAAAAGTTCATCGGGCAAATTTTTTCCCCGGAATGCAAGAATTTTTTCCTCCAGCTCCACCAGTTCTTTCATCTGCTCAATAAACCAGGCTTTTATGAATGTTTTTTGATGCAATTGTTCAACTGTTGCACCTTTTCGCAAGGCCTCGTACATGATGTACTGTCTTTCGCTGGATGGATCTTTCAGCAGTATCATCAGTTCCTCCAGCGATTTTTCATTGAAATTTTTAGCAAATCCCAATCCGTAGCGACCGGTTTCCAGGGAGCGAATCGCTTTTTGCAGGGCTTCCTTGTAGTTTTTACCAATGCTCATTACTTCGCCCACCGCCTGCATTTGGGTACCCAGTTTGTCATTCAGCCCGTCGAATTTTTCAAAAGCCCATTTGGCAAATTTCACAACCACATAATCGCCCCACGGCGTATATTTTTCAAGCGTTCCTTCGCGCCAGTAGGGAATTTCGTCGAGTGTGAGACCACCCGCCAGCAATGCTGAAATAAGTGCAATGGGAAAACCTGTGGCTTTGGATGCCAGCGCCGACGAGCGGGACGTGCGTGGATTGATTTCAATAACCACCACCCGTCCGGTTTGAGGATCGTGTGCAAACTGCACATTGGTTCCGCCAATCACACCAATATCCTCCACAATCCGGTAGGCAAAATCCTGTAACCGTTTTTGCAGTTCTTCGGAAATGGTAAGCATGGGAGCGGTACAAAAAGAGTCGCCGGTGTGCACACCAATAGCATCTACGTTCTCGATAAAACAAACGGTAATCATTTGGTTTTTTGCATCGCGAACCACTTCCAGTTCAAGTTCTTCCCAGCCAAGTACCGACTCTTCCACCAAAATCTGATTCACCATGCTGGCAGCAATTCCCCGGGCGGCAATCGTGCGAAGTTCTTCTACATTGTAAACCAGTCCGCCACCAGTACCTCCCATGGTATAAGCCGGACGAATAACTACCGGGTATCCCAGTTCGTCGGCAATCTTTTCAGCATCTTCTACAGTATTAACCGCTTTGCTTTGGGGCATTTCAATGCCCAGCCGGTTCATGGAATTTTTAAATTCTGTCCGGTCTTCTCCTTTCTCAATTGCTTCCAGGTTTACGCCAATTACCTCAACGCCAAATTTTTCCAAAATGCCTTTCTTTGCCAGCTCCAATGAAAGGTTCAGTGCCGTTTGTCCGCCCAGGTTGGGAAGCAAGGCATCGGGCCGCTCCTTTTTGATAATTTCTGTTAATGCATATTCATTCAGCGGTTCTATATAGGTAAAGTCCGCCATTTCAGGGTCCGTCATTATGGTTGCCGGATTGGAATTTACAAGAACAATCTGGTACCCCAGCGAACGAAGCGCTTTACAGGCTTGGGTTCCTGAATAGTCGAATTCACATGCCTGGCCGATGATGATGGGGCCCGAACCGATGATAAGAATTTTGTGAAGATCTTCCCTTTTTGGCATAAAGCTTCTTTTTTGAATGTTTTAATTGAAATATCTTACAAAAATGCCCTTAATTTTTTAAAATTATCGTACTGACGTTAAAATTTTGAACCATTTCAAGTAAACTTTATTTTCAGGTTATGAAAGTAAACAAGTTGAACATTTGTTGTAATTTTCGGTTTAAATCTCAAACAAATCATAAATGAAAGAAAGGAAAACGTATATGATATTTTTCGTTGTTGTTTTTGCCGTTAATTTGATAGTTAACGTCTATATTTTTTCACGAACGCGGGCTGTTTTTCCTGCCGGAAATGGAGTTTGGTGGGTTTTCGCTGTACTGTTCTGGCTGGTGGCCTTTGCCTATATGATTGGACGAATTATCGAACGTTCAGGATATATGACTCTTGCTGAACCATTTGTAAAGTTGGGTTCGTGGTGGCTGGGAGCCATGGTTTATCTCACCCTGTTATTTTTGGTTTCAGATTTAATATTGCTTGCAGGAGATGTTTTCGATGAAGATTTGGGGCCGGTAATAGAAAATAATATGGGCGATTTGTTGAAAAATTTACAGGCAAAACAGGGTGTTTTTGCTGTTCTCGGTAACCACGAGTTCTACGGAAGCGCAACTGAAGCCCACGAATACCTTGAAAACCATAACATAACCGTTTTACGCGACAGTTTTGTCTTGCTTCCCAACGGCATTGCTGTTGCCGGTTACGAAGATATTACTGCTGAACAGATGTACGGAAACCCCAGAAAACCGTTAGATGAACTTCTGGCCGGGATAGCCCCCGAAACCCCGGTTTTTTTGCTCGACCATCAGCCCTACCAATTGGCAAAAGTGGCTGAACACAATGTAGATTTGCAGGTTTCGGGGCATACCCACAACGGTCAGATGTGGCCGTTTAATTAAATTACCAGTGCGATGTTTGAAATAAGCA
>JAHYIT010000151.1 GCA_019429205.1 Mariniphaga sp.
ACCTTCTCATTGTCGAGGTTAATTCCGTTTTCCGTGTCGCCACTGGCGTATCGCTGATCCCGGCCTGTGTGGCGCTGCACAAAATTCTCGGCCCTAAGCCCCAAAATGGTTTTCAGTTTTGCAAAGGGTGTAAATTCATTGGAAATATAAAATCCTGTATTGTTTACATTCGACTGGTATGCATTGGGATTGGGTTCCAGGTTTCCGGATTGGTAATAAATGCTGTTTGGCCGGTTGGGGTAAATATTTTCAGGGTTGAGCACGATTGAAGGATCGGCCTCCGGCCACGACTGTCCTCCAAAAAACTGCATATCGAAAAACAGAATTTCATAATCGCGTTCTTTGTAACCGTGACTGACTCCAAATTTCAGCTTTGCATCCTTATTGTTGAACTTGTATTTTTTTGTAACATCGAGCTTTCCCATGGCGTTCAGTTCGTTCAAAGACCTCCATATTCGCGCCGGATTTCCACCAGCCCCTGCCATAAAAAGGCTCCTTTCTCCTCTGTTTGTAAAAGCCGTTTTTCTGATATCAGGATCTTCCGAGGTGGAAAGTGTGGGCGAAAGACGCCAGTCAACTTCCCAGCCTGAATTTTTTGATACATGAATTCCGTTTAGCAGAACATTGGTAAGCGAACGCTGGTTGTATTCCAGGTTATCGGAATTAGCCAAATACCCCGACTGGCCAACGGCTTCACCATCGTTATCAATAGAAAATTTTCCGGCGCGGTTTTCTCCGTTCTGCAACCGCATGGCTGTTAACCTGATTTTCGACAAGCTGGTTTTCACAGCCACACCGCCGAGCAAACCAACCAAAACGTTGTGTTCTCCCAGCTCTCCGTTCTGAACGGTTGCATAGCGCATTTCATATCTGTCGGGGTCAATATACTTCTGGTATTCTCCGTAAACTACATCATTGTAATATTTGTAATCCGATTTGTAAGAGAGCGAAAAAATATACCCCAGTTTGGGGCTTCTGCTGCTCCTTTTAAAAAGATCGACCTGGTTTCCCAGCGAAAAACTGACGCTGTAATCCACAGGGCTGGTTTGGCGGTTGGCAGCGAGTTGCGGGTTAAAACTTTTAATAAAATCGACTGTTTCCTGCTGGGGTGCGCCGCTTATGGGAGTTGGAATGTTGGGTTGTGCGGCACGTTCGGGCAAAGCACGGGTTCCGTCATCGAAACCCAGGAAATCGGTTGAACCGCCCGGGTAAGTCAGATAATCGGAATTTAAGTGCATATCCGGATTAAAGGATGTACTGACAGACACGCTGATTATTTTTTCCTCCGGGAAATCTTTGGTTTCCACGTTCATCATTCCGCCGGTAAAGTCGGCAGGCAAATCGGCAGTAAAGTTTTTACTCACCAGCATGTTGTCAATCAGGTTGGTAGGGAAAATATCCATTTGCAAACTGTTCCGGTCTGGATCCAGACCCGGAATGTCCATGTGGTTTAATGTGGTTTTGGAATACCGGTCTCCCAGGCCGCGCACATAAACGTATTTGCCCTCTTCCACCGTAACGCCGGTTACCCTTTTGGCCGCTTCCACAGCGGTATTATCACCTATCAGTTTAATCCTCGATGCGGAAATGCCATCCATTATGACAGCACTCTGCTTTTTTATGGTATTCAAAGCCGCTTCTGTAGTTCTTATCATTTCTGCAGAAACCACCACTTCGCCAATTTCAAGGGTACTCTCGTTCATCCGCAGATTTTCCAAAAGGGATACTTCACCGGCTTTAACCTGAATATTGTTAACGTTCAGGGTTTGATATGAAATATAAGAAATTTGCAGTTCGTATGTTCCGGGGGCCAGGTCGAGTGTAAATTGTCCGTCGAGGTCGGTGGCTGTTCCGGTTGTTGTGCCCACAACTAAAATGGTTACCCCAACCAGTGTTTCACCAGTTTTATCATCAAAAATAGTTCCCCTAATCATGCCTTGTTGCGCCTGGGAAAAAACAGAAATGAGAATGAATAAAATAACGTATAAGATCTTCATACCTTTTTGAAATGTTTACCTGAATTAAACGAAGAAAACAGACTTGCAAAAAATTACCTTTGCAAGTCTGTTTAAAATTGTCAGACTGTATATTTTGTATTTTAAAATTATAACCCTGCCAGTTTGCCTGCCTGAGCAGCCCATGTCCAGCCAAATACTGAAACATCAGCTCCAACAGTTGGTGTACTTACTGCTGAAACACCGTCAGGCACATTGCCGTCTTTTACATACTTCGACAGATCGGCTTCCGGCACATCCAGTTGAATTCCCACAAAATTAACGGTTCCCACATTGTGCACCACCCTGTTAATTATCTGCCCTTCTTCAATTGCGGTGATAAAAATGTTTTTCAAATCAACAATTGAATTATCATCTGTATTAATAAGGTCAGAAGAAAATCTTCCCAATGCCGGGTCGTTGGCGATAACCGTTCCGTTTTGAATCACATGTCCTGCCGCCATTGAACCTTCCGGGCCATCCAGTTCGAAATTATGGTCTCCGGGCGCAATGATTACAAAATTATCAAGGGTTCCGGCCCAGGATTGGTCGGTGTCAATGGCATCATCATTCACATTCCAAACCAAAGCATTTTTTACATTGACTGTACCACCAAACCATTCGATGCCATCATCCTGGTTGGCAATTATTTCAATGTTTTCAATAACAGTGCCCGAACCAACACCCCCCAAAGTAAGGCCGTTGATTTCATTTCCCGATCCTATATTGGCTCCCCCATGGCGAATGGAAATGTATTTTAAAACGCCCGAGTTATCCTCCGGTTCATTACCGCCATAAAGTCCATTTTGGTCGGAGGTTGGAATTCCTTCAATTTGTACTTCGCTTACATCACCCGACTCATTGGATGCAGAAATGGGCGCTTTGCCAAGTACGAGAACGCCGCCCCAAAGTCCGTCAATATCCGCATCGAGATTGGGGCTTCCAAAATTGCCGGCAGATATGTCTTCGGGCATAATTTCGTCGGCCACCGATGTGAAAATAATAGGTGCATCGGCTTTGCCTTCCGCCATCAATGTTCCGCCACGGGCCACAAGCAGGGCTGTGGCATTGGCTCCCGTGCCTGCTTCGCCTTTAATAATGGTGCCTGGCTCAATTGTTAATGTAACTCCGTTTAAAACTGTTATTCTTCCGCCCAAAACGTACACTTTATCTGAAGTCCAGGTGGTATTTTCAGTAATATTGCTGGATACTTTAACTTCATTTTCAGGTTGGTCGATGCTGATAACAGCCGTTGCATCGTCGGTCTGTCCTTCCGAATCAGTAACTGTTAAGGTAATTGAAGCCGCACCGGCATTAGCGCCTGCACTATAATTAATGGTAACGGTATTGCCGCTTACATTTCCTGATCCGTTCGATACAATAACATTTGTGCCGGTTGCTGTGTAGGTTGCAGTAAGTTCCGGGTCAGTTGAAACTGAAAAATCAACCGTTTGATCTGTTGCCCCAAAAGGTATGGCTGCCAAATTTGAAGGGGCAGTAACAACAGGTTTGTCGAAGGCAACAATTGGATCATCATCACAAGCAGAGAAGAACAATCCCAAAATAAGCGTTAAACTGAACAAAAATTTAAATTTTCTCATAACAAATCATTTTTTTGATTTTTATTTGCGGCAAAACTACTCTTGGGTTGTTACAAAATGATTACACGGTAATTAATAAAAAATTACTTTGCTTTATTCACTCCAATTACCTGGCGAAAAGCAGGTTAAAATACAGCAAAGCCCCACTGTTAAACAGGAACAGAAAATTTTTTAAATCCATACAAAACAGAAAAACTGACCAGATAAACATAATCTGTTAAATTTCAATTAAAAAAAGCCACAACACAATATTACAACCTTGTTTTTTCTAATTTCGCCGTTTTTTAAGCGAAACAAAATGAAACGAATTACATTCTTAATTGGATTTATAATCTTGACCTTTTCCGGGGTAATTGCCCAGGACATTAAAGAATCAGAAGGCCTTTATTACAAAAATGATAAACTCTATTCGGGCACCTATACCACTTTGTACGACAATGGCCAGTTAAAAATGGAAATGAAAGTAAAAAATGGGGAAAAGCAAGGGAACGTAAAAATTTACTTCGAAAACGGGAACCTCAACGAAATCCGTTCCTATAAAAACAACCTAATGCATGGGAAATGGGAAATGTATAATGAACAGAACATTCTCATTTCGGTGGCCCGTTATAAAAATGGCCGGAAACATGGCAAATGGAAAATCTGGAACGACAGTGGAAACATACTGTACGAACTTCAGTATAAAAACGGCGAAAAAACCGGCACCTGGAAAAGTTACGATGGCGCAGGGAACCTGCTTAATGAAAGGGAATATTAACCTTTCGGAAATGTAACAAAACTGTAATATTTCCTTAACCGGGGTGTAATTCAGTCGAGGTACTTTTGTACAGTAAAATCATTTAAACTATTAAAAATGAAAAAATTACTGATTGGCGTTTTCGCACTCTTGCTGGCAGTAGCTGTATCAGCTAAAGACAAAGGAGAAAAAACAAATACCGATACTGAAAGTACAGCAACTGTGGCACTTTCAGGAACTGTACTCGATTCAAATTCGGGCGAACTATTGGTTGGAGTTGAAGTAAAAATTGAAGGCACAGAAACAAAAACCTACACCGATTTCGACGGCAACTTTACATTCGGCAACATGAAACCCGGTGAATACAAACTGGTTGCCAATTACATTTCGTATAAAAGTTCGGTAGAAACATTACAATTAAATGGCAAAGAAAACCAGGTAAAAATTAAACTACAGAATTCAAACTGATACGTTATTAAATAAACTGTAAGCAAAAAAGTTCCGGACGTTCAGGTTTTTACTCCTGAATATCCGGAACTTTTTTTGATACAACTATTTCAAAACCGCTTCAATTTTCAGCAATTCTTCAGGGCTGAAATTCCTGTTTTTCAGCATTTCCACATTGTCGTCAATCTGTTGTACCGAGCTGGCGCCAATTAAAACTGATGTAATCCGTTTGTCTTTCAGCACCCACGCCAGCGCCATTTGTGCCAGCGACTGGCCGCGGCTTTGGGCAATTTCATGCAGCACCACAATTTTATCGTGTGCTGAATCCACATCCTCTTTTTTCAGGAAAACCTCGCGGGTGGCGCGCGAACCCCCGGGAATGCCTTTTAAGTATTTGTTGGTAAGCAGCCCCTGCGCCAGCGGCGAAAACGGAATGCAGCCAATACCTTCTTCCTCCAGCACATCCAGCAGGCCGTCTTCCACCCAACGCTCAAACATGGAATATCTGGGCTGATGAATGAGACAAGGCGTTCCCAGTTCTTTTAAAATCCGTGACGCTTCCTTTGTCATATCTGCCGGGTAGTTTGAAATGCCTGCGTAAAGCGCTTTTCCCGAGCGCACAGCCTGATCGAGCGCCATCATGGTTTCTTCCAGCGGCGTATCGGGGTCGGGACGGTGCGAATAGAAAATATCCACGTAATCGAGCCCCATACGTTTCAGGCTCTGGTTGAGACTGGCCAGCACATATTTGCGGCTGCCCCACTCGCCATAAGGACCGGGCCACATCAAATAACCTGCTTTCGACGAGATAATCAGTTCGTCGCGGTAAGCTTTAAAATCCTGTTTCAGAATTTTACCGAAATTTTCTTCTGCCGATCCCGGTGGCGGACCGTAATTATTGGCCAAATCGAAATGGGTAATTCCCAAATCGAAAGCCCGGTGCAGCATGGCACGGCCATTTTCGAGCATGTCAATTCCACCGAAATTGTGCCACAATCCAAGCGAAACTGCCGGAAGTTTCAGCCCCCACTTTCCGCAACGGTTGTAAGTCATTTCATCGTAACGCGATTCTTTTGGAAGATAAGTCATAATATTGTAAAATTTATTTGGTTAAAATTATAGTTTCGATTTATCCCTGAAAGGTATCCATTTTTCAAAAGCTACCCAAAAATGAAACCTATTTATTTTTTCTTCTGCATCACCCAGTAGAACCCTTTCAAACCCGGCCTGATGTCGTCGGTTTTCAACAAAACCAGAATTTTATCGATATAGGCCAGTGCTCCCCAGCCCACAGCAATGTAATAAAACCAGAGGTTGAAACCCCACACAAAAAGCACAAAAAAGAAAACACCCTGAAGATAACCGGCAATCACAGGACCGTAAAGATGCAAACCGGGAATTTTCCCGAATCGAATAAAAGCTACCATGTAGCTAAGAACAAAAATGGCCAGGAACAGGTACAGCAGCCAGGCGTGAGGTTTAAAATCCTGCCATTTAAATAAAAATACGCCAAGCAAAGCCAAAATGTAGGTACCCATATCGGCCAGGTTGTCGAGGGCGGCGCCAAATTTAGTAACCAGGTTTAGCCTGCGGGCAATAAATCCATCCAGAATATCGGTAACCAGGTTAATGCAAAACAAAATCACAAACCACTTTTCAATACCCAGCAACGCCAAAACAAGCACTACCGGAAACATAATTAACCGGTAAAAACTGATGATATTCGGGACATTCAAAATATTTTCACCTTTAAAAATGAGCTTCATATTATTTTATGATTTTCGATTAAATATTTATAATAAAACAACCAGCACCAGCAAAACACTCATGGGAATTAACAGATTATCACTTCCTTTCCAGCTTAACATTTCAACAATTGTACTAACAAAAGCCACCGTAAAAGCAATCATAAAAATCCGCAGATTAATTTGTTCCTGATTAAAATAAAGCGCAATAATGCTGATAACAAAACAGGAAATAAAAAAAGAAAGCGACCCCAGCCAGGTTTTTTGCAACTGACGGCCAAACAGTTTTATATTATTGTTGTATTGCTGCAAATTAATGCCCAGAATTCCGGCCACCGGATCACAAATGGCCAGCACCAGCATAGGCAAAATAAACAGAAACTTGTTTTCGAGTTGATGCGAAACCAGAAACATAAGATAAATGGATACAGGCAACAAATAGCTTCCAATGGAAATTCGCTGAATATCGTGAATTGATTTCAGGTAGGATCGGTGGCGGCTGACAAACAACAGGATGAAAAATGCAACTGCCATAAACAGTACATACCAGTGATCTTCAAAAAGGTAGGGAAAAGTGATGGTGGATAACGTGGCGGTAAAGTGTGCAAACTTGCGGGTAACTTCCCCCTTCAAACCCAGGCGCCTATAAATCATTTCGTTAAAAACGAGAAGAAGCGAAATGGCTACCAAAAAAATTACCGTTAACCCGATTTGATTTCCCATGATTTTCAGTTTAAAATTCCAAAAAATTCAACCACAGCAACAAAAGCACCGCCAGCAATAAGGCTGTCAAAACGGTCGAGAAACCCCCCATGACCGGGAAGTAACTGTGAAAAATCCTTCACATTATATTTTCTTTTGAAAACCGATGCAGCCAAATCACCGGCAAATGCAAACAGTACAATTCCTAACGCGATCAGCAATGTGCTCCCAATTGAAAATTCAACCAGGCTTTTCAGTAAAAATGAACTGGCAATCGCGATGCATGTTCCGCCCAGCAGCCCTTCCACTGTTTTTCCCGGGCTAATAGCCGGAAAAAGCTTTCGTTTACCAGCCAACTGTCCGCTGATTTGGCTGAATGCATCGAATATGGAAAGAATGAGAAAAGCGAATAATACCAGGTCTTTGTTCGACCCGCTAAACCGAAAAAACCCGGCTGACAAAACCACAAAAAGAACGAAAGAAACGATAAAAAAGCCTTGTTTCCGGTATCCCGAATTCCGGAAAAGATTTATCAGTTCAACCATTCCAATCAAAATAATTACTAAAGCTATAATTCTGAAAATTAGTTGATTGAAAATAATACCAAAAAACAAAGCATGAATAATAATAAAGTAGGAGATGTACTTTTTCCAGCTTTCATGGGCTGTGTTGCGGTCTTTTTTTCGGTTGATAAAATAAAATGCAACAGCACCCAAAATAAAATATGAAAGGATAATAATGTAAATGGTAAAAATCATATCATGTAAAAATCAAAATCAATCCAAAAATTAAAATAATCAGGGCAAACCACTGCCGGATATGGCCTTCCGACCGTTCAATCTTCATTTTTCCCAATAACCGCGGTCCGAAGGCGGCACCAATTACAGTACCTGCCGTAAGGAATAAAACCAAAGTAAGATCAACCTCCCCAATCAGCACATGTCCCGCCAGTGCCGAGACTGTATTGATAAGCACCACCGTAAGCGAAGTACCAATAACCATTCGGATGGGAGCATTTAATGCAACCAGTCCGGCCAGCACGGGCGCCGATCCGCTGGTACCAAACGTTCCGCTGATAATTCCTCCGGCTAAACCATAAGCTGAGCCCTGCACCAGTTGTAATTTTTTCAATCTTTTTCCTTTGTTTTCCAGGTCAGGTTCTGCTTTTTTCTTTTTCCTGTTATTCAGAAAAATAACCAGGGCTAAAATCAGCGAATAAACTCCAAATGCCATTTTCAGTTGATTAGTGTCCATCAACCGGGTTATTCCGACGCCGCCCAGAGCACCCAAAATACCTGCCACACCAAATATCCAAACCAATCTTGAATGAATATTTCCGCGCCGGTAATGCCCCACCGAACCCACAATGCACAATGGAAGTGTTGCAGCCAGCGAAGTAGCCACCGCAACATGAGAAGTAATTCCGAAAAACACTATCAGAATAAAAGGAAAAAAAAATCCCCCGCCGCTTCCAATCATGCTGGCAAGTAATCCAACAATCAATCCCACCAGGGGAAGCCAAAGATAACTTTGCTGAAATTCAGAATAGAATATCATAGCTCTGATTTTGTGAAGTTGAAGGTAATCAGAAAATCAGAAAAACAAAAGCGATTCACCCTAATGTTTAATTCAGGCCTCTCCTGTAAACCAACTCAGGTAAATTCATTTTGAAATTATCTGAAAATATCTGAAGTCTTCGAATTACTGGATAACCGGTTTAAATTTCATCCGAAGCAGGAATCAAACGTGCAGACAAATCCGGCTCGGCCATATCTTTATCCAGCGGAAACATAGGCCGTACAATCCGTTTGTGTCCAAGCCGTTCCAAATCCTGATCCACGCCACCCGGTGTCAGCGCCATAATCCAGTCGGCACGCATATCGTAAAGTTCGGGCACCAGGTAGCCGATTTTTACCACCACAATATCCGTTTCGCGCGGGTTCAGCCCCAGCCGGGTAAAATCTCTTTCGTAATGATAAGGTTTGCGTTTTTTGGTAACTATCACTTTCACGCTTCCCACCTGCACCACCACAGCAGTTTCAGCAGTAGGGTCTTCGGTATCAATAGCCAAAACTATTCCTGAAAGTTTGATAGGCGGTGCATAACGGTCATCAACAATGGCACCTGCAAAACCTTCTGCTTTATTGCCCACACCGGCAGCCACTGCTTTTTCCACAAAATCAGGGCCGGGCAGCGAGGCATAAATGAGTGAAGGGCCGTTTTTGCTTTTAAACTCAGGCCGGGCAAGAATTTGCTGCAGAGTCCAGGTTACATCGCCTGCCCCGCCGGCAGTAGGATTATCGCCCATATCGCTGATGATAAACGGTTGTTTTTCGCTGGCAACAGCCATATCGAGACATTCTTCCAACTGTGCTACCGGAGCTACAAATTCAAATTCGTTCCGCACATCCCAAAAACTGTGAGAGAGGTATTCAGCGCCTTTGGTCACTTTTTCCCTGTTGTCGCCTGTCACCATAACTACACCACGATTCCGGGGTTCATCGGCCCAGGCATAACCAATCCATATTGCAGCATCTATAACTCCATCCTGGTCTGCCACGCCAGGAACTTTGGCGTAGAGACTCTTTCCCGGTTCAATACGGGTGCTGGTTTTTTCACCGGGCAATAAAATGGGCACCGGAATCCAGGCTTTGTATTTGGGTTTCCCTTTCCCGCTTTCCAGCCTTTCAAGCAGGTTTTCCAACGCACGTTGTTTCGACTCCAGCGCATCTTCGTGAGGCGCCAGGCGGTAGCAGGTAATCAGATCGGCATGATGTGCCAGCCGTTCAGTAACGTTTCCATGCAAATCCATAGAAGTGGAAATAACAGGCTCCTTCCCCACTACTTCGCGAATTCTGGCAATTAAATCGCCCTCAGGATCATCCAGTCCAACCACGCTCATAGCACCGTGAATATCGAAAAAGATTCCGTCGTATGGCAGGTTTTCTTTCAGCCGGGTAAGGGTTTCGTTCACCAGTGAATCATAA
>JAHYIT010000152.1 GCA_019429205.1 Mariniphaga sp.
CAGGACATATCCGTTCGGTTTCACTTGTGCCCGAACAGGAGGGATATATTGCGGAAATTAGTTTGGAAAAAGGAATGTTGTCGAGTTATAGCGAACAACTTAAACTGGTACAGGAGATGGATGGCACAGCCGAAATAATAACCAAAGAGATGCGCATCATTTACCGGTTTATCAATCCTTTAAAGTCATTATTAAGTTAGAAATCACAACTTATAGTAATAAATTATGAATAAAAATAATTTGGCTGATGTTACTTTTTTAATCCCTGTAAGAATAGATTCTGTTGACAGATTTGAAAATCTTAGTTTGATACTAAAGTTTATAAAAGATAATTTTACAACCACGATTAAAGTACTGGAAGCTGATAAAGTTGAAAAAATTTATAGTCCATTTATTGATAATAAGGTTTTTTGTTTTGATTATGATTCTTTATTTCATCATACCCGATATAGAAATGATTTAGCTAGAGATATAGAAACTCCGCTTATTATATTTTGGGACACGGATATTATTATATCACCTATTCAGATTATAAAAGCAGTAGAACTTTTAAGAAAAAAGAAAAGAGAATTTATAATACCATACAACGGAGAAGTCTATAAAATTGATTCAGTTTTAAAACAAATTTATTGTAAAAATAATAGCATAAGGTTTTTACAAAATAATATTAAAAAAATGCAGCTAATGTATGGTACTTTTTCCGTAGGCGGCATTTTTATTTGCAGGTCAGATGATTTTTGGATTGCTGGAGGAGAAAATGAAATGTTTTATGGGTGGGGTCCGGAAGATATTGAAAGAATCAAAAGATGGGAAATATTAGGCTATACTGTAACATTTTTAAAAGGATATATATTTCATTTGCATCATATTCGTTTAAAGAACAGTTGGTATGGTTCGAATGAAATTGAATTGCAGAATAAAAAAGAATTAATAAAAGTTTGTAATAAATCACCTGAAGAATTAAAAGATTGTGTTAGAAATTGGAGATGGAAAAAAAATTATGAAGATAATTAGTACCTTATGTATTGGGAAGGATGTAAATACATTTCCTGAAGTATATTTTCAGGCAGTGGAGTAAAAAAATGAATTTTTTCAAGATCCGATTTACCCAAAAGTCCTATATTTTTTCTGGATTTAAACTCTTTTTAATGGATTTTTCGAGCTGAAAGAAAGAATTACCCCCCCATATGTTAAAAAACGTTAAATATGAGTAGATTTGTTAATATTTATGGGAAAAATGCACAAGAAATGACCGTTAAAACCACCCAAAAAGGTTAAAAATCGTGATTCGTCCTGAAAAAAGCATGTTATTATCAGGAAACTATCCAAAAGTCCTATTTTTTTTCTCCTCTATGTAATTTAATTTTATATCGAAATAAACAAACCAATATGATACAACTCACAATTCCAACCGGACAAAGAATTAGTAATACACTCCTGCTCAACGCCAGTTTTATCGACAACCTCGGCCTCATGCACGGCAAAATGGGCATCTCCATTTACTTTTTTCATTTAGCCCGGCAAACCGGTAACCAAATTTACGAAGATTACGCCGGCGAACTGATTGATGAAATTTACGAAGAGATAACAGCAAATACACCGGTCGATTTTGAAAACGGTTTGGCAGGAATTGGTTGGGGAATTGAATATCTGGTACAGAATGGTTTTATTGAAGCTGATACCGATGAAGTGCTGGAAGAGTTCGATAACCGCATTTTTAAAGAATTAATCTACAACACTCCCCAGGATATTGGTTTATTAAACGGACTGGTTGGCATTGGTGCCTATTTTCTGAAACGTATAAAAAATAAAGCTTCCAACGATGAAAAAATCCTTACTATAACCAACAAACAAACCCTCATCCATATCATTGACGAACTCGACCGCAAAACCCAAAATATTCCTGAAATCATCTCAGAACCGCTCTCCGAAAAGAGTCCTTCGGTCAAACCATCAAACTTAGAAACACACGAACCACCAAACGAAAAACGACAAACCACGAACCACGAACCACAAACAACGAACAAACTATTCGACCTCACCTGGGATTACCCTGCATTGTTGTGGTTCTTCGCCGAATTATACGAACAAAACATTTTCAATTTCAAAGTAGAAAAAATAATTAAACGCCTTACCGAACCGTTATCAAACGAATCGAATTTTCCAAAACTACAAAGTAACCGCTTGTTACTCGCCCTGGCACTCACAAAACTTCAACAAAAACACGAAACTATAACTGCAAACAAAAAACAACGAACCATAAACGATGATTCACAATTCAACTCTCGAACTTTTGTCAAACAACTGTCGAACCTTCAAACTATTATAAACAACCTGCTCACCGGAATCAACAGAAACACCATAAAATTCGAACTCTCGCCAAACAACGCCACCTTACGATACGGTACTTCAGGCGTAGCCTGGATTTACCAACAACTTCATCGCCAGACAAGCGATAACCATTTTAAAGAGGAGATGGAATACTGGGCAAATCTAAATTTGATACCTAAAAACATAGAGGAACTTTTTTTTGAAGTAACTACTGAAAGCACTATCGGCTATGGAATATTAGAAGGCTTTTCAGGTATATTTTTTCATTCGAATTTTAATTAAAAAATCAAATGTTCACAGTTCTTACTATTAATTCGTTTAATATAATACCATTCATGAAAAAAATAAATTTCGTCATTCTTTTCAAATCATTTCTTGTATTAACTCTTGCAGTAAGCACTGCATGCAGCAGAAATGCGAAAAAAAAAACAACTGAATCCGAATCGTTTTACATCATCCCTTTTGCCGAGATCAAAAAAAACCAGCGGGAAGTAAAGTTGTCGGAATTTGCCACTGATGTTGAAATCATTCAAATGGAAAACATACCGGAAGCAATGCTGGCAAATGTTGAGGACATTGAATTCACTAAGGATTACATTTTTGTAAAATACTGGATGCACCCCGTTTTACAGTTTTCCCGCAACGGAGAGTTTATCAGAAATATTGGATCAAAAGGAAAGGGACCGGGAGAGTACGGTACTTGTCTGAAAATGTCGGTCGACAAGAAGAATGAAAGGATTTACATCCAAACCATGGAATTGTCGATGATGGTTTTTAATTTCGATGGCGAATACTTGAAAACCATTCAGTTTCCGGCACTGGAAAGCATGATGAATTTTTGGATTTGTGGCCGCGACAGTACGCTGGTGAGTTATTTTGAGCCCTATTCCGGCAATGAGCCATTTGTGTTTGCAGAGTATAATGCGCAAGGAGATACCCTTCAGTCCATTCCAAATTATATTTTTTGGAATAAAAACGAAGAATTTGGTAGTATTTCTCCCTATGCAGAGCAGAATTTCGCGTACCGCTTCGAAAATAAACTTCATTTAAAAGGCGCCTACAACGATACGATTTACACCTACAACGAAAACAACAAATTTGTCCCCAAATTTTTCATCGATTTGGGCAAACACAAACTTCCCGAAGACTTCATTTACGAGCGAAAATGGAAGCGGCCTCTGCTTACTGACCTTTGCTGGACGGGTGTGCATGAAACATCGGCTTACATCTTTTTGCCGTACGGTTATCATTTCGACCAAAACAAGCCGGAAGCGGAAAGAGAAGAAAAAGGATTGGTGGTGTATAACAAAAAAACAGATGAAGGAGTGGCTGTTAAAGAAACCAAACAGGCAGGTTTTACCGACGATTTGACCGGCGGCCCCGATTTCAGGCCAACAGTTACAAACGGTAATACGGCGTTGATGTTAATTTCTGCACTTGATATGAAGCAGTACCTCGAATCGGATGATTTCAAAAGCCGGGATGTCAAGTTCCTGGGAGAGAAAGAGAAGCTAACTCAATTAAACAAAACGCTGAAAGCAGAAGACAACCATTTTTTAGTACTGGTAAATATTAAAATATAAAATAACAGGAGGCGAACAAATCATTTTCTATTAATCATTAAAATTTAAAAATTATGAAAAAGTTAAAAAAAATCAAATTATCAAATATTAAAGAATCTGAACTTGAAAAAGAAGAATTAATCCAATTAAAAGGCGGGTATGAGACCTGCGGTACTAAATGCACCAACGACGGCTGTGCGGGTGTTAAAAATTATTTTGAAGTAGCTCTAACCCATAAAAGTTAGCGAGTAAAATTAGTTTTAAAATGCTTCCTGTTATTTAAATGAATACAAATAAAACTAAACTTTATGAGCAGTATTATTGAATTAGGAGAAGATATTAGTTATAAATATTCTTTTAAGGGTAAACGTTTAATCTATTGGCCTCAAGAAGAGAATTATATAGGAAATATGGAGGCTAGCGTTGAAAGATATAAAAGTGAACTAACTAAGTTATACCAATCCGCGAATGATGATGAAGATATTCATTTTATTGCAATGGATTCGCAGATGATTCAAAAAGCTATCGATTTAACTAATCAGGTAATTTTTGAAGTAACCGAAAAATGTAATTTATCATGCACTTATTGTGCGCTCGGAAGTACATACAAAAATGTATCTGTTGAAAGGTGCCGGAATATGGATTGGCAGACCGCAAAATCTATCCTGGATTTTTATGTTCAAAAATGGAAAAATGATAGACCCAAAAAGTTTAAAAAGTTCTGCTATATTGGTTTTCATGGCGGTGAGCCATTACTAAACATGAAGTTAATTAAAAGAATAATTAGTTATATAGAAAAAAAAGAAGAAATCAAGGAATTAAACTTTTTATATTCAATGACTACCAATGGGACGTTATTGCATAAGCATATAGAGTATTTAGTCGAAAAGAATTTTATATTACATGTAAGTATGGATGGTGACCGGGAGATGAACTCCTACAGAGTCGATAAAAATGGAAAGGAAATCTATGACGATCTATATCACAATTTAAAAATAATACAATCGAAATATCCTCAATTCTTTAAAGAAAACGTTGAATTTCTCAGCGTAGCAACCAATAAAAATACAAACCCAGGGATTACGTCATTTTTTAATAAAGAATTTGATAAAAATTCAGAAATACACTTGCTATCATCAACGATGGTAGCCGACTATGAAGAATGGGAATCAATGCGCCGTAAAAAGGATGATACAAAATCTGAAAAAAACGATAACAAATATTTGTCAGATTTCTTAAGACTCTTCTCGGGAAATTTTTATAACCATTACAGGTCATTATTGGATAATCCGAAAACTGTAAATACATTACCAACAGGAACATGCATACCATTTACTCACCGGGTATTTATAACCGCAAGAAAAGATATAATTGCTTGTGAGAGAATTGGCTTTGAAAGAAAATTAGGCAGAGTTTCAGATAACGGAGTCGAACTGGATTTAATAAGCATCAGAGACTTTTACAATAATACACTGGCTAAATTCAAATTACATTGTGAACGTTGTTTCAAAAAAGAAGCATGTACAGTTTGTTTTCTAACCAACGAAAAATATTTTGATGAAAGTTTTACATGTGAAGATTTTTACCCTGTAAGTCATTTGAAAAGGTGTATTAAAGAAACTGTAAATTTTTTGAGAGAAAGAGCAGGAAAAGCAAACAATTATTGATTTTTTCATGAAGAACAAATGGATATATATTGAGCCTACTGTTTTTATTTGGCAAGATAGCACGCATTACCTTTTTTACAATGCCATAAACAGTAAAAAGGTTTTTATTCCACACAACAATACGATAAATCCAATCGTACAATCTTTGTGTATTGAAAAAAACTCATACTGTACTAAACTGGATGACGATATCAGTAATAATAAGGAGTTCGAGGAATTCATTGATATCTTATCATCAAATAGGTTGGGAAACATCATAACTTGTTACGATTCGAAGAGGCCAGTGAATATACCACCTAAGTTAATATTGGATAAACCTGTCGAAAACATAAAAACCAATGGTGAGTATTTCGATCCCAAGATATTAGATGACATCAACGAATTAATTATTCAGCTAAGTGGTAATTGCAACATCAACTGCAAAAATTGTAGCGAGTTTAAATTGCAATTGATTCATTGCAGTCAATCTGAGCATACAATGTCAAATGAAAAAATAGAACAGCTCATTAAACAAGTTAAACATTTAAATTTAAAGAAATTAAATATTATTGGAGGGGATCTTCTTTCTATGAAAAAATTTGAAAGTATAATTGATCTCCTCAGTTCTGTGTGCGTGAAGAAAATATTTAACGTTCACTATCATCAGTTAAAATTAGACAAAATACAATACTTACTGAATAAAGATGAAACCTCGTTGGTACGAATATGTGTGCATTTTGATGGTATTGAACAAAATCAACTATTACGGCAAATCGAAAAGGTGGGGAAATATAATGCAAGAGTATTATGGTCTTTTATTGTAAGCTCTGAAAATGAATTGGAGTTTTGTTATTCTATTTTGAATAAGTGTAAGTCAATTCAACATGAGATAAAACCTTTTTATAATAAAAATAATGAGGAATTTATAAGGGAATTTGTTTTTGTGAACCAAGAAGATATTGATGCTATAAATTTGAACAAGAGAGAAATTTTTGCGAATCAAGTATTAAACAGGAATTATTTTGGGAAAATAACAATTCTCGCCAACGGAAAGATTTTTGACAATATTAATTTTAAAGTGGCTGGCAACATCGATGATTGTTTGGAAGATGTAATTCATAAAATAATAACAGAAGGTAGATCATGGAGATGGATAAGAAGCAACGATATTTGTGATAATTGTCTGTATAAACTTATTTGTCCTCCTCCAAGTAATTTGGAATTGGTGATGAAATCCAAAGTAATATGTCAAACTCCAAAAAGCTATAAATCAGCATAACTTATTTATTGTAACTTATTTGGTAAGAAATCAATCAATGAATCATGAAAAAAACAAATAAACAATATAATTCTTAGGAAGAAGGGCAGGAAGCCTGTAACTTTTTCCAGTACCGCTTCCTGCCCGGACTCCTTCTTAAAACAAAGAAAGGAGGTGATGTGACAAAGATAACGATTTAAAAACAATTAAAATGTAAAACTTATTAAGGAAAGGAATGGGTTGCCTCTGATTATGAGTATAACAGAATGTATTGGAAATGAATGTTTAACAATTAAAATGTTTTAATTATGAAAAAGT
The DNA here is from genome assembly GCA_019429205.1 of Mariniphaga sp. GTDB lineage: Bacteria > Bacteroidota > Bacteroidia > Bacteroidales > Prolixibacteraceae > Mariniphaga. The sequence goes on from JAHYIT010000152.1 coordinate 7,116, forward strand.
TAAATAAGTTGATCATTAATCCTGAAAAGGTGATAAAAAATGAAGAACTGGTCAATTTGAAAGGTGGCGATTATGGCGGATGCTGTGTTTGTGGAAATGGCCAAAGTATTTATGGACCTACAAATAAACAGGAATGTTATGACGATTGTGAAGGTTCCGGTTACGGAGGAGGAACCTGGTATTGTTAATTCTTTTTTTGAATGAAAAGAAAAATTAGATTATTAAAGTATCCGCCAGGTTTATTCTGGCGGATACTTTTAATTGGTTTATTAAATTCTTGTTCTTCGAAAGATTATGAAATTCCAATAATAAATCCGGGAAACATTTTGGATAAAATGATTTTCCTCTCCGAGATCGCAACTGAAATAAATTATATTCCATTAAGCAATGAAATATTATTTGGAGATATTGTAAGTGTTGAATTATCCGAGAACTTGATTTTTATTACACCGGCAAATGAAAGCCTCCTTGCTTATGATTTAAATGGTAATTTTAAAAGACGGATCGGTAAACGGGGACGAGGACCCGGGGAATACAGATCGGCCGTCAACTTTACATTAGATAGAAAAAATGAAATAGTGTATGTTCTAGACTTAACCAAAGACAGGTTATTGAAGTACTCATACCGGGCTGATTTCATGCGAACGATTAACTTAAATACTGAAGGCCAAAGTTTTTTTAATGAAATTATTTTTTCAAACAACAATTTGTATTTGTTTGAAGGGATTAACCAAGGATATGGGAAATACGACTGGGTGGTTATGGACACACTTGGAAGTATCCTGTCAGAAAAATTCAATCCGATTGAGAAATTTCCTTCTTATCATTATTGTTCTGGAAATAAGCAGGAAGCCTTCAATAACATTTTTTATTATTGGAACCAGATAAACGATACCATCTTTAAGATTGAAAAAGATAAATATAAACCGGCATTTCTGGTTTCGCAGGGCGATTTTCGTTTTCCGAGGAAAAAGATAAAGGAAATATATACTGAATATTTTTTCCCGCGCGTAATTTTCTTTACCAAACATTACCTGTTTATTGCTTATATATTTAATTATAAGAACTATACAGGTGTTTATGTGAAATCAGAAAATCAATTATACAATGTAAATGTAACAGAAGATTGGAATTTTATTAACGGTCCTGGTATTCTTAATGATTTTGATTCTGGCGTACCCTTAATTCCGTTATCATATTATCGTGACAAATACGATAAAGAATATCTTATTGGTGCAATTAATCCCTTTCAATTAAAAGTCCATGTTGCTTCTGAAGCCTTCAAAAAATCTAACCCAAAATACCCTGAAAAGAAAATTGAACTGGAACAACTGGCCAACAGCCTGGACGAAAACGATAACCCGATTTTGATGCTGGTAAAGTTAAAAGAAAAAAATGACTAAAAATGAATGACCAAAAAACCAACTGGATAATCCTAAAAAGCAAAGATCGCGGTATCGACTATGGAGTAGGGACGTTTATAAAACAGCTTTCCAAAGAACTGGAGAAACAAAAAACTATTAGTGTATTTATCCTGGAAATCGGACTTACTAAAAGCCAAACATTTTCGATAAACCATGATAATGGGATAACCATTTTGGAAGTTCCGGTTGCAGAAAACCATACAGGGACAGACACTAAAAAGAACCAGGAAAAACTATCCCGGAATATTGCACGGGTAGTATCCCAATACCTGCCAAGTGGCAATGAAAATATAATCCACATGAATTACCTGTTTCAATATTTTGTTGCCAATGCGCTCAGGAAGGAAATATCCGGGAAAGTCATTTTCACCCAGCATGTATTCGCTCTGGAACAGCAGTTGGCAGGAAACTATTTCGACATCGAATCTGAAGTGTATAGTGCAGTGGATAAAATTATTACCGTTACCCAACACGGTAAATCCCATTTGATAAATAAAGAGGTGGATGCCGATAGAATTGAAGTTATTTACAACGGAATTGATCCCGGCCATTTTAATAATAATTCAGGGAAGAGGATAAAAGAAAAATACGGATTGGGGGAGGCGGAGAAAATAATCCTTTACAGTGGCCGGATTGACCCGATAAAAGGGCTGGACTATTTGTGCAGGGCAATGAATGGTTTGGTGAAAAAGATACCCGGTTCCCGGTTGGTTATTGCCGGAAACGGGAATTATGAACAGTTAATTCAATCGGCCAGGAATTTTTCGGCAAACATAAGCTACCTGGGATTCATTCCATTCGAAGATGTAGTGGCACTTTACCATGAAGCCGATATTGGTGTTATCCCCTCACTTGAAGAGCATTGCAGCTATGTGGCGCTTGAAATGTTACATAGTGGTTTGCCAGTAGTGGCATCGAACCTGGGCGGATTAAAAGAGATATTCATTCACAATGAAAATGCCCTCCTTGCAGATACAGTAAAGGATAAAAGTAATTTATACGGAATTGTCCCAGGAGTGGAAGAACTGGAAAACCACATGTACTCATTATTAACCAATAAAGACTTGAGAATAAAGTTTGCCCGAAATGCAAAAAAGAGGGCGAACGGTATGTTTACTTCCGAAGTCATGGCAAACAACTATCTAAAACTTATTGAAAATTTAAACCAAAACACCTATGAATAAAGAAGATAATGTTGTATTTGTATTGCAAACAGCAATCAAACATTTAAAAATAAGAGTTACTGAAACCACAGTTAAAGAATTCCTGCTGGCACACCCTTATTACCCCAGCCTGAAGAGTGTTTGTGATGCTTTAACCAAGTGGAAAGTGGAGAATTATCCGCTTGACCTTGAATTGGATGAAATAAAGGCGCTGGAAATGCCTTTTATTGCTCATTTTAAAGCCGGGGGTGGACAACTGGTTTTTGTGGAAGAAATTATAAACGGGCAGGTAGTTTATTTTTTGTCGGGAAATAAAAGAATTGAGGAGAACTTTGAGAAGTTTTCTGAAAAACTGT
>JAHYIT010000153.1 GCA_019429205.1 Mariniphaga sp.
AAACGTATAAAAAATTGTGCATATCAACCCTGCAATCCGGCAAAACGCTGTGAATGGGAAAATTATGCCCTTTCCTCTAATAAAATATCATGGATTAGAATTTTTTGCTAATTTAGGAATTGCTGTTACATCAACCAGCACTTTCATAATCTGAGAATTTAAATGTTACAAACAGACAGCCCTGAAACTATATGATTAAAAAATCTTTTTTGAGCATGCCAAAAATACAAAACTTAAAAACGAATTCAAAACCATAATTTTTTATCAGGTCAATTACTTACTTTCAACGCATCTTTAATTTGATCAAACATATTTTTTTCTTGATTTTCAGAATCCTTTGAATCAACCCAGTTTTGAATAAAAGGGAAAATGGAAGGAGCCAGATTTCGAACCGGTTCATAAAGGCGTGATTCGGTTTTAGCTTTCTGCGAAATGATTTCAACATCTTTGTCAATTTTGTTGAAAACGAGCAAAATGATACTCAAAATCAGCGCCGATCTGAAAATACCAAATGCCAGGCCTGCCAGTTTATTCATCACTCCAAGCATAGCCACCTCGATGAGTTTGTTTACCGAACTGCCCACAATGTGCACCAAAATAACAATAACAATAAAGGTTACAATAAAAGAAATGATGTTAAGGTACTCGGTTTCCAGGTTAAAGTTTTTGGTGAGAAAATCAGAAGTGATGTATGAAAATTCAATGGCTCCCCAAATTCCCAGAATTAAGGCCGCCAGCGATGCCAGTTCTGAAATAAGACCTTTTCGAAATCCGTTGATTGCAGCAAACAGAAGAAGTAAACCCAGAATGATGTCAATGTAGTTCATTTTCAATTTTGTTTTGGATGAGGTAAAAGTAGGAATAATTTCCAAAAAAATAGTTTGAAACCATTCAGGTTTATTACTTTTGGGGCAAAGTTGAAAAAGGGCTATGAAGTTTGATATCCAGACTAAGATATTCGCTGATTTTGAGTCATTTGAATCAACCCTGAAGCAATGGAGATCACAAGGTGATTCCATTGTTTTTACCAATGGTTGTTTCGATATTATTCATCACGGACATGTTGATTCGTTGCTGAAATCGTCCGATATGGGTTCCCGGTTAATTTTAGGGTTGAATTCTGATGAATCAGTAACCTTATTAAAAGGCCGCGGCAGGCCGGTTCTGAACGTTGATGCGCGTGCCAGTCTCCTGGCTGCTTTTGTTTTTGTGGATGCTGTCATAGTTTTTCATGAAGAAACGCCAGCCAATCTGATTAAGCAAATTCTTCCTGATGTTTTGGTAAAAGGCAAAGAATACGAATTGCATGAAATCGCAGGCCACGAAACGGTTTTGGAGCATGGAGGAAAGGTAGAACGGCTTGATTTGGTTTCCGGAATTTCAACTTCAGAACTGATTGACAGAATTAAAAACCTGGATTAATGGCCCGGACAAAAACGGTTTACATCTGCCAGAATTGCGGCGCACAATCGCCCAAATGGTTGGGTAAATGTCCTTCGTGCGGCGGATGGAATACCTTTGTCGAAGAAATTGTTGAGAAGAAAAAGCCGGGCCCTGCGGTGGCTGCAAACCTTGCTTCCAACCAGCCGCTTACCCTGGAGAATATTTCTACCGAAAAGATGGAACGTATTTCTGTTGGCATCACCGAATTTGACCGGGTGCTGGGCGGCGGTATTGTTCCGGGTTCAATAGTATTGCTGGGCGGTGAACCAGGCATCGGAAAATCGACGCTGGTGTTACAAATGGCGCTGGGGTTGAAAAACAAAAAAATTCTGTACGTTTCGGGCGAGGAAAGTCTGCAACAGATAAAACTTAGGGCCGGACGGCTTGGATTGGGCGGCGGTAATTGTTTGTTTTTAAGCGAAACTTCACTGGAAAATGTGCTGGCACAAACTGGTCATGTTAATCCGCATTTGCTGATAATTGATTCCATTCAAACTCTTTCCACCGAAACCATTGAATCTTCGCCAGGTTCGGTTACCCAGGTACGAGAGTGTACTTCAGCCATTTTAAAGTTTGCCAAACAAAACCACATTGCCGTTATTTTAATCGGGCATATTAACAAGGAAGGCAACCTGGCCGGGCCAAAAGTATTGGAACACATTGTTGATTCGGTTCTTCAGTTTGAAGGCGACACCAATTACCTCTACCGGATATTGCGGGCCAGCAAAAACCGCTTCGGGTCCACCAACGAACTGGGCATTTTCGAAATGCGCGGCGACGGACTGCGTGAGATTCTGAATCCTTCGGAACAACTCATTTCCAAAGTGAGCGACGATGTGAGCGGAACTGCGGTGGCGGCAACTATCGAGGGAATTCGTCCGTTTTTAATTGAAATTCAGGCGCTGGTGAGTTCGGCAGCCTACGGAACGCCACAACGTTCTTCCACCGGTTTCGACCTGCGCCGGCTGAACATGCTGCTGGCGGTGCTCGAAAAACGGGCCGGATTTAAACTCCTAACCAAAGATGTATTCCTGAACATTGCCGGCGGGTTGCGTATAAACGACCCGGCAACCGATTTGGCTGTAATTTGTTCCATCCTTTCTTCCAATATCGACATCGCCATCGACCATAAAATATGCTTTACCGGCGAAGTGGGCCTTACCGGCGAAATCCGCGGAGTGAACCGCATCGAGCAACGCATTGCGGAAGCCGCTAAACTGGGATTCAACAAAATATTCATTCCCAAACTAAATAAAGGTTTCGACAGCTCCAAATTTTCCATCGAACTTGAAAAAGTATCGCGTGTGGAGGAAGTATTCAGAAAAATTTTTGGTTAGAAAATGGAATTTAATGAATTGATTCAGCATAGGCAAAGTGGAAGGAAATACCAAAATAAACCAGTGGAAAGTGGGAAGATTGAAAAATTGATCGAAGCTGTTCACCTGGCGCCTTCAGCCTGTAATTCACAGCCATGGAAATTGATTATTGTTGATGAGCCGGAAATAAAAAATGAAGTTGCCAAAGCCACTTTCAATAAAGCTATTTCATTTAACAAATTTGCGTTAGAAGCCCCGGTGATTGCTGTTTTGGTGATTGAAAAAGCCAAAACGATTGCCCAAATTGGGGGTTTTATCAAAAACCAGGAATACCCGCAATACGACATTGGGATTGCCGCCGCGCATTTTTGTCTTCAGGCTGAAGAATTGGGACTGGGAACCTGCATGATTGGCTGGTTTGATGAAAAGAAGATTCAGCAATTGCTAAATATTCCCCAAAAGCGAAAAATAGGGTTGCTCATAACGCTGGGTTATCCGCCTGAAGGTTACAAAAAGCGCAAAAAAATCCGCAAACCTCTTGATGAAATATGCGGATTTAATTCATACTGAACTATTTATTCATGATAGAAACTGTTTCAGGAAGTTTCGGCTGGTCAGAATCGCTGCTTCAACATCTTTTTCAGAGCCTTCAAAAGCTTTGTCTTCCACTTCGATACAAACCGGGCCCCGGTATTTTACAGAAGTAAGTGCCGAGAAAAATCCACGCCAATCCACATCACCAAGCCCCGGAATTTTTGGCGAGTGGTAATCCAGCGGGTAGGCCATAATGCCCACCTCATTCAACTTTTCACGATGCACTTTTACATCTTTTAAATGAATGTGAAAGAGTTTCTCTTTGAAATCGTAAATGGGTTTTACTTCATCCATTTGCATCCAAACCAGGTGCGACGGGTCGTAATTTAATCCGAACGCTTCACTGGGAATAATTTCGAACATTTTTTTCCAAATGTCCGGTGTGGTTGCCAGGTTCTTCCCGCCCGGCCATTCGTCGCGGGTAAACAGCATGGGGCAGTTTTCAATTCCGATTTTTATATTGTTTTCTTCGGCCACTTTTATAATTCCCGGCCAAACATCAGTAAATTTTTTCAGGTTGTCTCCCACACTTTTTGCCGGGTCGCGGCCAATAAATGTATTTACCACACCAATGCCCAGTTTAGATGCGGTACGGATAACTTTTTTGATGTGTTCAATGTAAACTTCAGCTTGCTTTTCATCGGGGTCCATTGGATTGGGATAGTACCCCAGACCAGAGATATAGACCTTGTTTAGAGCAAGAATATTTTGAATCCGGGCAACATCTTCATCTCCCGTTTCATCTACATTGATGTGGGTTACCCCCGCATACCGGCGTTCGGCTTTTCCCACCGGCCAGCACATGATTTCCACACACTTGAACTGGTTTTTCGAGGCAAATTCAATTACCTCCTCAAAACTTTTTTCGGCCAGAATGGCGCTTACAAATCCTAAATCTAACATATGTCTGTAGTTTTATAAATTGTTTTTTGTGATTTCCCAATGTCCTCCTTTGGCAGGGCCAATTCTTTTTAATTTGCCTTCTTTTTTAAGAATTGCTAAATTTTTTTCAATTGCTCTTTGAGATATATTCAATTCCTGAGCCAGTTCTCTTGCGGAGATAAAATTATTATCAGAAATGATTTGTAAAATTTTCTCCGAACTTTTCTCCGAACTTTTCTCCGAACTTTTCTCCGAACTTTTTTTAATCTTATCCGCCCTGGTAAATTCAACTGCAAAAAAGTAATTGTAATGAAAAATTGGTTCGGGCAGACCTGCTTTTTCAACTTCCTGCTTTATGCGGGTAATTCCGGTACCTAATTTCTCAATAAAGCCGGCACGTTGCATTATGTTGGCTAGAAAAGCATTGCGGGCAAGACTGTATTTGCCGAAATCCTTTGCAGGCATTCCTTTTGGAAGCCCACCGGGATTGGAGACTACAATTTTGTCCGGAAAAACTTCCACTACCACTCTTGCACCGGTTTCAAGGTAATCTCTGTGCACCACCGCATTCACAATAGATTCGCGCAAAGCTACTTTAGGCACTTCCCAAACATCTTCTCGAATGGTATCTTCAATTTTTGCAGCTACATTTATGTGTCGTTCAACAAACGAAAGCGCACTCTCAATGTTGGTGAAAAAATCTCCCTGAAAGTCTTTCCGGTCAACAATATCAACTTTTTCCGAAGTTCGAAATGCAACACAGGAGATATAGGCCTGATGTAAGAATGCAGCTGGATAATCAGTAAAAATTAACAATCCCGCATTGGTGAAAAGCGGTTTGTTATTTTGGATTTTTATTGCTCCAAGACTTTGTAAAACTGCATTTCGTTCCACATCGGGCGAAATGCCTGAAAGCCTTAAAAACCGATTCCACTGGTTTGTTGAAAAATATTTTAGAAAATCTATATCAGTTCGAATGCGTTCATCAAACCTCACGCGGCCTTCTTTTTCGAGAAATTCCAATATGGAATCGGTGCGCATTTTTTGCGAATTTGCTCCTGTCCTCAGGTAAAATCCTGTTGTAGTGCGATGAGGTTTGGTTTTGCTTTCAGGAACAATTATTTGTAAAACATTATCGGATAAAGCCTCGATTTGAATTTCAACCGGAGGGTCGCACTCATTTGCAAATTCCTGAATTTTTGAAATAAGTTGATTATCAATTTTAATTCCTGAAATGATTCCATCATCTTCAATTCCCAAAAAAATATTACCACCCGAAGCATTGGCAAAGGCAACAAGTTCCTTCTTTAAATCGATGTTAATATTGCGCTTAAATTCGGTGTAGTAACCTTCTCCCTGGGCAATTTTATTTTGTAGTGCTTTCGAAACCATTTTTATACCAGACTAAAACCTCAGATTTTTCAAATATTTTGCACTCGACTGCAAACAGCCCAAACCATCGGGTTCGTTGTCACGTTCCACAATGTAATGTTCGATTCCTTGCTTTTGGGCTTCTTTGAAAATGGGGCCAAAGTCGATAATTCCACGGCCCGGGCAGATGAAATCTTCATCGGGCGCCAAATCTTTCACATGCAAAACCGGAATTCTTCCGGCGTATTTTTTCAGCACTTCCAGCGGATCGCCACCTCCTTTTTTCACCCAGTAAATGTCCATTTCGCAGTTTACAAATTTCGGGTCGGTGTTTTCCATCAGGTAATCAAATGGCAATCCTTTTTCCATTTCGCGGAATTCATTGTCGTGGTTGTGCCACAAAAATTTCAATCCATGATTTTTAGCCAAAGCACCCACTTCATTTAACCGATCGGCCGATTTTTTGCAGTCTTCCAAACTGAATGGAACATCGCCATACCAAGGCCAGTAATCCAGCACATATTCCTGTTCATGGGCCTTTATTTTGTCGAAACTATTTTTAAGCTCCTCATCTGATGAACGAAAACTTATACTTCCGGCAATGGGTTTTATGCCGATTTCTTTACAAAAGCTTACAAATTCCTGAGGTGAAGAGGCAAAATTGGTTCCCCCTTCCAGTTCCGAAAAACCGAATTCTACTGCTTTCTTCAGCGTGCCTTTCCAGTCGGCTTTCATGGCTTCGCCGGCAATCCCTGAGATAAAACCGAATTTTTTGAGTTTGCTTTTTCCTTCGGCAGCCATTGTCAGCAACGGATTTGCACAAAACATTCCGGCAGTTGCTGCCACACTTGTTCTGATAAAAGTTCTTCGGGTATTCATGATTTTTATTTTATTTTTTGATTTATACTTTCGGCAGTTTCCATGGTTCCCGGTATTCCGGTGTAATGAACGCATTGGCCTTTTCACAGTTTGTAAACCGGTTATTGGCATCGTCCCATTCCAAAACGGTTTCTCCCACACGCGCGGCAATATTTGCAATATGCACATGAACAGCAGCCGCTCTGCCAATTTCGGGCGGGCAAGCTGGTGTTTCCCTGGTTTTCAGGCATTCCAGAAAATTATCCACATGCTCCCGGTGCGATTCCTTTCCTTCATCGAAATGAACCTCTTCCGTTTTGGGCGCTTTTTTTTGCCCGTCCCATTCCGGATAAAGGTGGTACTTGCTTCTGTCTGCCACCAACATTCCTTTTTCTCCGATAAACTGGATGCCATAAGCCGAGTCGAAAGGTCCCTGCTGAATTCCGGCTGTCAAATCGTAATTAATTACGAAATCATTTTTCGGGTAAATTACATTCATCGTATCGAAGGTTTCGCGGGCCATTACTTGTTTCGAAAGATTATCGGCATAAGTAACCACTTTTTCCGGCCCTTTTACCACATCTTTTGCCCACAATCCCATATCGATGAGGTGAACGCCCCAGTCCGACATCAACCCGCCGCCGTAATCCCAGAAATGGCGCCAGCTTCCGTGAAAACGTGCCTGGTTGAACGGTCGCTCGGGAGCAGGTCCCAGCCACATGTTGTAGTCCACTCCTTCAGGAACAGGAGAATCTTCAACCAGTGTTGTTCCCAGTCCGTAGTTGAAGTTGGCCCAGATGTTTACTTTGCGTAGTGTTCCTATTTCGCCGGATTTAATCAGGTTCATTGAATCGATAAACACCTTGCCGTTGCGCTGTTGCTGACCAACCTGCACAATGCGGTTGTAACGTTTGGCGGCCATCACCATAATGTTGCATTCGCCAATGGTGTTGGCCATGGGTTTTTCCACGTAAACGTCTTTTCCCGCGCTGCAGGCATCAACCATCATCAGGCAGTGCCAGTGGTCGGGTGTACCAATAATTACCGCGTCAATGTCTTTTCTTTCGAGAACCTTGCGGTAATCGCCATAAAGTTCGGGCGACTGGTTGTACTTGTTTTTAACTGCGTCTGCCTTTTCGCTGAGAACGTTCTGGTCCACATCGCAAAGTGCTACGCAATTCACCATCCCGGTATCGAGATGGTGCTGGAGAATTCCGAATCCCATGTTTCGACAGCCAATCAGGGCTACGTTTATTTTGTCGGATGGTGCAAAACCAGCAGACCAGACTTTTGATGGAATAACTGTTGCTGCTCCAATGGCCGTTGCTGCCAGAACTGAATTTTTAATAAACTTTCTTCTTGATGAATTCATACTATATTGATTTAGGTTTTGATATTTTCTTTTTTATTCGGGTATGAATACCCAAACACCCGAATCCGGAAATTTATCCAGAAAATTGTATTGAGCGCCATAAGCTTCAATTTCATTGTCATGGATTTCAAGTCCCACCAAAAAGAAACTTCCCCGTTTCCCCAAATGGAAGGGAGAATAGCTTTCTTTTTTCATACGTTGTAAATATTTTTCAGCATTTTCAGCATCCTGGAAACTGCCACCTATCAGGTAAAATTTAGTTGTATCCGGTTCAATGTAGTCCTGATAATTGACCATTGTTTCCAATGTTTTTATGGTATCTGTCTGCTGTGTTATTATCGAATCGGTAACAATTGTATCTTTAATTTGCACCGGTTGTTCTTCTTTTTTAAGGGATTCAATTTTTATTTCCACAGGTTTTGGAGGTTCTTCTTTTTCTTTTTGCAGAATAAAAATTCCTGCGGCAATAAGGGGAATTAGCAACAACAGAAACCACATCCAACCTCGTTTCTTTTTTTTTGATGTTTGTTCGGATAACGTTTCAGCTTGTTTAAATGCAGGAAAAGGTTCTGGTTCCTTTTCCGCTTCAGGTTTTTCAGGTTTATTTTCAGGCAAAACCTCCTCCTTTTCAGAATCTCCTTTAGTTATTATGTATTCTGCTTTTTCTACAGGAATTTCTTCCGGTTCTGCTTTTAAAGAGATACTGTCAAGCCCGAAAGCATCCGGTAATACGTTTACTCCCTCTGCTGGTTCAAACTGAATTTCGCGGTTTTCAGTATAAAGCAAAACGCCGGTACCTTCGAGAATTACCTTTTCCCCCTTGTCAAGTTTGTATCGGATTTTATCACATTCATCTTCTATTTTAGCAAGCGCTTTCTGAACCATAATTTGTTCGCTCTGAGCAACAAAACTCATCAGCAAACCATCGTTGTTTTTAATTTTTGCAGTGAAACTGATTTCTTTTGAAGGAGGTTTTATTTCTTCGGTTCCTTCATCGATTTGTGCAGGTTTATATTGTGAAATAAACGCACCAAAACCGGGAATTATAACAGTTTCGTGTTCGGGTAAAAGTTGTCTGATGTATTTGCCTAAATTCATGTCGATAGTTTTGTAAGTGTAAAATTAACAAAACATCTGTTGAGACAATGATTAAGTTTTATCAAAAAAAGGCATAACAAAAAAATTCTGCTTTTTACATACCTTAAATTTTTTAATTTTACCAGGAAAACTAAAAGTAATGAGCAAAAAAATATTGGTAACTGGCGGAACCGGTTACATTGGTTCGCACACAGTTGTGGAACTGCAAGAATCAGGTTACGAAGTTGTTGTGGTTGATAACCTGTCTAACTCGAGCATTGATGTTTTAGACAACATTGAAAAAATTACCGGCATTAAACCGAAGTTTGAAAATTTTGATTTGGCCGATTCGGTTAAAACCGATGTTTTTTTTCAACAAAATTCGGGAATTGAAGCCATTATTCATTTTGCAGCCTCAAAAGCGGTGGGCGAGTCAGTGGAAAAGCCGCTGCATTATTACCGGAACAACCTGTTTTCGATTGTGAATTTGCTGGAATGTCAGATAAAATACGGAGTTCGGCACATGGTATTTTCTTCGTCGTGCACGGTTTACGGCCAGCCCGACAAACTACCGGTGACCGAAAATACCCCGCGCAAAAATGCTGAATCACCTTATGGAAACACCAAACGGATTAGCGAAGATATTTTGCATGACACCATTGCTGCCAATCCAAAATTGTGTGGGATTGCCCTGCGCTATTTCAATCCGGTTGGCGCCCATCCTTCGTCATTGATTGGCGAACTGCCGTTGGGTGTTCCTCAGAACCTGGTGCCGTTTATTACCCAAACTGCTGCCGGTATTCGGGAAGAGCTGAAGGTTTTTGGCGACGATTACAATACTCCCGACGGTTCGGCCATTCGCGATTACATTCATGTGGTGGATTTGGCCAAGGCACATGTGGTGGCGATAGAACGACTTCTTCATGAAAAAAATAAAAAAAGTTACGAGGTTTTCAACCTGGGAACAGGCACCGGAGTTTCTGTTCTGGAAATGGTAAAAGGTTTTGAAAAGGTTACCGGTGTAAAACTGAATTACAAAATTGTTGGCCGGCGTGCCGGTGACGTCGAAAAAATATGGGCCGACACCTCTTTTGCCAACGAAGAGCTGGGCTGGAAAGCCGAAAAAAGTCT
>JAHYIT010000305.1 GCA_019429205.1 Mariniphaga sp.
GTGAACAGAGATATCAAAAACAAAAGGGCTTTAGCCATTAAGAGATTTAAATGCTAAAGCCGGAAAAGACTCCGAAAAGGTTAATCACCGGGCTAAAGCGCCGGTGTAAAAAATGATTGTTTGTTTTATGATTTAAAACGTGGAATTTGTCTTACACCCTTGCAAATCGGTAAATACTGCATAACTCAAAATTTATGTATCTTTGCAACTAATAAGGCAATGGAAAGTGAACAAATTAGTCACATTTGTTACCAGTTTGTTACCCAACATTTTTCAATACCTTTTTACGTTCTGATTATCAATTAGATAACACTTCTATGGGGCTGATTGGTTTTGACAGCGGGTAGAAGAGGCAGGTAAGCATGCAGGGTTTTGGTTGTTGACCCTTAAAAAATAATGATCAAAACCATAATTGGCGAAAATAATTACGCTCTTGCTGCGTAACCGAATCAAGTAGGTTACAGCTTAATCCCGATGCAAGGCATCGGGACAAGACATCGCCCGGGTGCTGTGCCACGAAGCGGCCCGAACCGGCGGTGCAAGTAAATCGAGGCTAATTGAAGTTTTGCTCCGTAGCTTCAGTGAAATTAAAGGAGATAAGGTACCGGTCGGTGGCCCTGATCCAGCTGGTGCATGAAAATTAAGTCGGGGCTAAGCATGTAGAAAGCCTGTGGCTTCCTCGTTTGGACGCGGGTTCGACTCCCGCCAGCTCCACCAATTTTTATAACTGGTTTATTTTCAGTGTTTTATTTTTAGAAATTGTCTGTTTCTGGTTGTTGTTAAATTATACAGACAAATTTCAGACAAATGAGAAGAAAAAAATTATTCAGAAGTCCCTACCTGTATGATGCTGGTGGTGACATTTCAAAACCAGGTTGTTTATGAAGATGAGTTGGAATACCACGTTGCGGCTCAGGTATATGGACGGAAGCGAAAAGCAAATAAAAACATGTGGTTCTTTTTATATGCAGACAACTGCTCACCTCCAATGGTAAGCGGAATGAAAACTTTTGGCTGAGCTTCTTTTTTTCTGCAATTTTTCAGCCAGTAGTAAAAAGTGGAAGTAACTATCCCTTCGTTGGCACAAAAATCCCGGACAGTTAATCCGGATTCCTTTTGCCGCTTTAATAAGTCCTGAAACAAAGCATCGGTTATAATGATAATTTTTGCCGGCAAACTTAGCGCTTCCCATGGCAGTGCGCAATTCATTGGCGCTTATCCGGTAGGTCACATCTTCATACAGGTTTTCCGTATAATGCACCGGAATATCCAGCTTTTCACCGAAATAATCGCTAAGCTGTCTGCATAAATCGAACTGAACGGGGATGCGGTCAGGTAATCCCTTAATTTTTCCGAATGCCCGTAAAACGCGTTCCCTTGAATTCATATTTTTGGTTTTTTAATTAAGATCAACAAATTTTTATCACATTCAAATTGAGTAACCTTCCCAGTTTTTCAATTTTACCGGCAATGTGGCCAACACCAATGGCACAATGGTGAGCCG
>JAHYIT010000154.1 GCA_019429205.1 Mariniphaga sp.
ACTGCTTATCTGCTTCGCTCATGTTCAATTTATTTGTAATTTAGCACCTAATGGAAACAGAAGATTACCCGAAAGATTTTCAGAAATTCATCGATAGGTTCAAGACTGACGATGATTGTTGGGAATATTTGTTCAAAATTCGTTGGGTTAATGGTTATACTTGTCCTAAATGCAGGAACGCAAAATATTATCTCAACAAAAGGAAATTAGCTGAATGTAAAAATTGTGGTCACCAAACCTCTGTAACAGCTGGAACGATTTTCCATGGTTCAAGAAAACCACTCTTGCTTTGGTTTCATGTTATGTGGTGGGTTGCCGCCCAAAAGACAGGTGTTAGTGCAAGCAACTTCAAAGACTTCATGGGGTTTGGAAGTTATGAGACTGCATGGGCATGGTTGCACAAGCTAAGGCGTGCTATGATTCGCCCAGGTCGAGAACTCCTATCAGGCGAAGTTGAAGTTGATGAAACATTTATTGGAGGAAAGGAAACAGGCGAAAAAGAAGATGGTACTAACAAAACAGGCAGAGGAAGTTCTGAAAAAAGTTTGGTTGTTGTAGCCACCGAATGTCATGGCAAGCAAATAGGACGTGTTCGTTTTAAATGTATTGATAGTGCCTCTGGCAATAACTTGGTAAAGTTTATAAAGGATAATATTGAGCATGGAAGTACAGTAATAACCGATGGCTGGAAAGGGTATGACTCATTGGCAAACAAAAGTGAGTATAAGCATGTGAGAAAACCAGTCTCAGGCAGTGGGCAAGAAGCACACGAACTATTGCCACATGTACATATGGTAGATTCTTTATTGAAACGTTGGATGAATGGAACACATCAAGGTCGAATATCTCAAAAGCATTTAGGGTTCTATCTTGATGAATATGCATTTCGTTTTAACAGAAAATTATCAACCCATAGAGGGAAGGTGTTTTACAGACTTGTTCAACAGTCTGTAATTACTGGACCAGCGCCTCTCAAAGATTTGATGAACAATGAAAAACACAATACATGAGCGAAGCAGATAAGCAATTAATTTAATTATTACAATGAGAAAAATAAGAAGAATATTATTAGGTCTGGTTTGCTTCACATTGATTTCATTGAGTTTTTTGCAATCTAATACGAAATCTAATCTTGACCTTCACTTAGAAGGTCTATTAAATATCAGTCAGGCACAGGCTGAATCAGGTAATGGAGATTGTTCCTCTTTTGGTTTTAAAGATTCGAATCAACCTGGTTATACGCTTGATGGGTATGATTGTGATTGCAATGAAAGAGAAGATGTTAAAACCGAGTGTTAATTATTAACCAATAGCCGATTAAGACAAGTTAAAGGTCAATTGTAAAATAAAAATTTATTAACAAATGACCTTTAACCTGGCTTTAATCTAATAGCTAAATATAAATCATGAGAAAAATAGTTTTTTTGGGGATATGCCTTAATGTATTATTTGGATGTATTAATCAAAGTGGAAATGAAAATATTCAGTCCATTTCGGAAGAAGACTTTAAAGAACATATACAATTAAGAGAAGAAAGAAAAGTGACAAAAGAGATGTTAAATGTGCGAAATTTTTTTGTTCAGGATTCATTTCTCATTATTAATAATTCGAGGAAGGACAGTCTTTTCATGGTATTCGATTTAGCAACATTTAAATGCCTTCATTCATGGGGACGCAGGGGGCATGGGCCTAATGAGCATGGTTTGTTTACACATACAATTAAATTATCAAGCGATAGTTTTCAAATCGCAGATTTTTCCAGATTCAGAATTGATACTTATGCCCTGCCAAGGTTTAATTTAGTGTCAGAAAGCAAAATTATCAATGAGCGTAAAGAGCGTGCGCTAAGACATATTCCTCAAAAACTATTAACTGATGGGCACTATTATTATTATGACGTTTTTATCAAACACGAATTATTTCTGTCAAAATGGCAAAATGGGAAAACACCAGAAGAAATTTATGATTTCGGGAAGTACAAAAAAAAGTATAAATCATCTTCATTTTATTGGGGATGCTTAGGATTAAATAAAGAACATAATCGTATCGTTTATGCTTATAAATATTTAAGAAGATTTGATCTTTTGGATTTGGACGGAAATTATATAAAGACAGTGGAAATAAATCCTTATCCTGTCGTACATGAGCGCGGCAAAAATTTAGATAGAGAAAAATCTACAATGTGCTATATGGCAGTAAGAACTTCAGCAAATTCCTTCTATATATATTATTTAGGATACACAGTAGATGAACTGGAGGCTAAAGGTAGAAAGATAGCCACGTATATTGAGGAGTTCGATTGGAATGGGAATCCTGTTAACAGGTATAAACTTAACAGAGTTATATCTGATTTTGAAATCATTAATAATGAAGAACAGGTTTCATTTATTGCTATTGATGAAGAAAACGATGCCCCATTAGTTATATATCGAAAAAATGAAGAATAACAAATTATATGTAGTTTTATTTATTTTTATATTGTTGTATTCGATTTACGAAACTTTTCTTTTTTTTGATATCAAGAATACATGTAAAGGATACATTAAAATTATAGAAAATAATGAAATAGAAAAAAGTATTGCTGAATACAATATCGCAGATTATTTAGAAATAAGTTATTACAATAATGATGAATTCAACGAGTATTCAGGAAATTTGATATCTGAGTATGAACTGGACAACAAATTAATTTTTTTCTTTAGAGAAGGGGTCTGTTTAAAGTGTATCGAGGAAGAACTTTCCGATATTGATTCTATGCTTATCGGAACTATAAAAATTGAAGATATTGTTTTAATAGCTCAATCAACTGATAACGATCTTTTCTCAAATGCCATTTTTGAGAAGTACTTAAATCGTTATAAAACAATATGGATAAGTTCTGATGAGTACTTTAAACCATTAGCACAGAAACCATATTACTTTATAGCAAATAATAGTTACTCTTCAAGATTTCTATACGTCCCGGAATTAATACCTTCTTATAAAAATGATTATTTTAAAAAAGTGATACCAAAAGTGTTTAATTCAAAATGAATATGTAATTTGTTCTTTTTTTGGTAAGAACTTTTGGGTTTAAAATCAGATTTATTTGGCTTTATTGCTGTAAACATTTTTGTTTATATTTGTGAAGGAACAACCAGTGAACAGAACCATTTGAAGCATCAGCAAGCAACATGAACAACGAACAACGAACAACGAACAATCTTCGAACCTTCAAACCTTCGAACTCTCAAACAAGATCTACTTTCTCTCCCTTCTCCGTCATCGTCGTATTCCTGGCGCTGATGGTTATCGGGGTGGCGTTTGTTCCGCTGCTCGATGTACGGTTTAAGCCCGAACGTAATTTACCACAGCTTTCCGTGCGGTTTTCGTGGCCCAATGCCTCGCCGCAGGTCTTGGAACAGGAAACCTCTAAAATTGAAGGTATTTTGGGAAAAATCAACCAGGTAAAATCCATCGAGTCCACCTCTTCGGTAGGAACCGGGGTGGTTACCCTGAATTTCGACAAAACCGCCGATCTCGACCAAAAACGTTACGAGGTTTCCATGCTCATCCGTCAGCTTCGCAGCAACCTGCCAACACAAATGAGCTACCCCGAAATTACCTCACGTGTTGCGCAAAACGACAATCAGACTTCGTTTATGGCGCTCACCCTGAATGCAACGACCACGACTTACCAAATCGGTAAAATTGCCGAACAACAGGTTATTCCCGAACTGCTGAAAATAAAAGGCATTGGCGATATTAACCTGCACGGGGTCACTCCTCACCAGTGGGAGATTACTTTTAACCCGCAACTGCTGGAAAGTTATTCCGTTACGCCTGCCGAAATCAGCGCTGTTGTCAACCGGCTGGGGGCTACTGAATTTCTGGGCAACCAGCAGGAAGGCTTCGGGGCCTTAGTTCCCGTGCTGGCCACCGAAAAGTATATTCCGCCAGGCCATTGGGAAAGCTTGCCGGTTTCCAACAAAAACGGGCGGATTGTCACCCTCGGAAATGTGGCATCGGTCAGGCTTAAAGAACAGCCGCCCACATCCTATTACCGGATTAACGGGAAAAACACCGTCAACCTGGTTCTTTATTCCGCCCCGGGGGAAAACCAGTTGAAACTGTCGGCAAAAATTCGCGAACAGTTGCAGCAAATTGGCCCGAAACTTCCGCCAGGGTATTCAGTTCAGGTAGCCAGCGACAGCACCGTTTTCATAAAAGATGAATTGACAAAGATAGGCCTTCGTACTTTTTTTTCTTTACTTATTTTGCTTTTGTTCGTGCTGGTTGTCAGCCGCTCGTTCCGAATACTGGGCATCCTGTTTTTGGCGCTTTTGGCCAACCTGCTTATTGCCTGTGTTTTTTATTACCTGTTTAAAGTGGAAATCCACATCTATTCGCTTGCCGGGATAACTGTTTCGTTCGGTATTATTATCGACAACAGCATCATCATGGTCACTCACCTGCAAAAACAAAAAGGGCTGCGGGTTTTTATCGCCCTGCTTGCCGCCACGCTTACCACGCTGGGTGCGCTTTCGGTTGTTTTTTTCCTGAAAGAAAACCAGAAAATACTTTTAATCGATTTCACCTGGGTTATGCTTATCAATCTTTCCGTTTCGCTAATTGTTTCCCTGTTTCTGGTGCCGGCGCTGATGGTAAATCTTTACCATAAAAAGCCGAAAATTGCCGGGTTCAGGCGAAGAAAACGAATTGTCCGGCTCACGGGATTTTACAGTCGTTTAATTGGTTTTGAAAAGCGGTTTAAATGGGCTTTTATTGTTCTGGCAATCCTTGGTTTCGGGCTGCCGGTTTGGATTTTACCAGATAAAATGGAAGGGGAAGGTAAGTTTGAAACGTTTTACAATAAAACGTTGGGCAATGAAAAATTTAAAGCCGATGTCAGGCCGGTGCTGGAAAAAGTATTGGGTGGTTCCCTCCGGCTTTTTAGCGAACACGTTTTTGAAGGAAGTTTTTATACCGACCCGGGAAAAACAACATTATACGTTAGGGGAAGTATGCCTGAAGGTTGCACCGTTCACCAGTTGAACGAGGCGGTACGGAAAATGGAGCAATACATTAGCCGGTTTGAAGAGGTGGAACAATTTGAAACGCGGGTTACCGGCTACAATAACTCTTCAATCACCATTCATTTTACACCCGATGCGGAAAAATCGTCGTTTCCGTTTTTACTGAAAAGCCAGGTAGAAAGCAAAGCCATTTCACTGGGAGGCATGGACTGGTCGGTTTACGGGGTTGGAAAGGGTTTTTCCAATGCATTGAACATGGATTATAAAAACAGCCACATCTTACTGACAGGTTACAACTACAACGAATTGTACGGTTTTGCAGAACAACTGGAAAAAAAGTTGCTGGAAAACCCAAGGGTGGATAATACCGAAATAACCAGTTCACAGTCGTGGTATGCAGCCACCCGGTTTGAATACAACCTCCAGGTGGACAAAAACCTGCTGGCTGTCCAGGAGTTGAATTATACCGACTTTACCGGGTCGTTGTTCACGCAGTTGTATGAAAGGAATTTACAACCGTTTTACAATCAAACCGAACTTCAGCCGGTTGTTTTGCTTTCTGACCGGAACCGGGAATACAATAAATGGGATTTTTACCATCGACCGGTTGCTACCGAAAAAGGGCAGAAAAAATTGTCGCTGGCCGGGGAAATCGAAAAACAGCTTACCGGTAAGTCGATTTATAAAAAGGACCAGGTATATCAGGTTTACCTGAATTACAACTTCATTGGTCCCGGACCGTTGGCCCAAATGGTTCAGGAACGGGAAATCGAGGCCATCAACCAGGTACTTCCGTTGGGCTATAAAGCACAGAAACCCGAGTCGTTTTTCTTTTGGAATGTAAAAGACAAAAAACAGTACTGGTTGTTGCTGCTTATTATTGTGATTATTTATTTTATTACTGCCATTTTATTCGAATCGCTGCTGAAACCTTTGGCTGTCATCAGTTTGATACCTATCTCTTTTGTCGGGGTGTTTCTCACCTTTTACCTTTTCGGTTTCAATTTCGACCAGGGAGGGTTTGCCTCGTTTATCCTGCTGAGCGGGTTGGTGGTGAACGCGGCTATCTATATCATAAACGATTTTAGCAACCTGGTTTCCCGCCAAAACAAACCTATTGCTGTTAAAACTTATCTGAAAGCCTTCAATCAAAAAATTACAGCCATCGGCTTAACCATACTCTCAACCGTCCTTGGACTGGTTCCGTTTGTTTGGGGCGGCCAGTCGGAAGTGTTTTGGTTTGCATTTGCCGCAGGCGCTATGGGCGGGTTGCTGTTTTCAATGGTGGCTATTATGTTGTATTTGCCATTGTTTTTAAGGCTTCATTTTAAATCCTGAAAAAAAATCTCCGACAGAAAGAATACGTTTACTATCTAATTCTAATTTGAGTGCATTATTTTACTCAAAATGATTATATTTGTGCAAAATAATTCACAACATGAAAAATAGAAATACGGTTTTGTTACCTAAACTGGCAAAAGCAATGACCATTTTGGGTGAAAATATAAAATTGGCCAGGCTTCGGCGTAAATTAACTGCTGAACAGGTGGCTGAACGTGCAGGCATTAGTCGCCGGACATTGGTTTCAGTAGAAAAGGGGCTACCTAGCGTAGCCATGGGAATTTATGTTCAGGTGCTGTTTGTTTTGGGTTTGTCTGACGACATTGTAAAAGTAGCTGCCGATGATAAACTGGGGCGAAAACTTCAGGACAGTAAATTAATTGGTACAAAAAACAACCAGGCGTAAAAGTATTTTTATGGCATCAAAAAATATTTATGTTTATGCTGATTGGTTAGGATTAAACGGTCCTGTGTCAATCGGAACTTTACGCGCGGAATCCCTTCGTGGAAATGAAATCTTTTCATTCGAATACGATGATAATTGGCTTCATTCTAATCAGCTTTTTGTTTTGGATCCCGATTTGAATTACTACTCCGGGCCGCAATATCTGCAGGATGATAAACCAAATTTTGGTGTGTTCCTGGATTCATCTCCCGACCGGTGGGGACGTGTTTTGATGCGCAGGCGGGAAGCATTACTGGCAAGAATGGAAAACAGACCGCAAAAAAACCTGATGCAATCAGACTTTTTACTCGGTGTTTATGATGAGCACCGGATGGGAGCTTTGCGGTTTAAAGAGTCGCCGGATGGTCCATTCCTTAACGACAACAGGGAGATGGCTGCACCCCCCTGGACATCGCTTCGGGAACTGGAATATGCCAGTCTGCAGTTGGAAAAAGATGATTCAGTTGATGATCCCGATTATCTGAAATGGCTCAATCTTTTAACTGCGCCGGGATCATCATTGGGAGGTGCACGACCTAAAGCGAGTGTATTGGATAAAAATAACCACTTGTGGATCGCTAAATTTCCAAGCCGGAATGACGATGTCGATGTTGGTGGATGGGAGATGGTTGTTCATGATCTCGCTGTGAATTCAGGAATCAACATGCCTGATGCAATTATTCAAAAATTTTCCGGTAATCAATACACTTACATTTCCAAAAGATTTGATCGCCAACCCGGTAACAAACGAATTCATTTTGCATCGGCAATGACAATGTTGGGCCGCAAGGATGGTGACAACTACAGTACCGGACTAAGTTACCTTGATTTAGCAGGTTTTATTATGCAATCCGGAGATAAAAATCACGTGAATGCTGATTTGTACGAATTATGGAAACGAATCGTCTTTAATATCTGCGTAAAAAACACAGATGATCACCTGAGAAATCACGGTTTCCTGTTAGGAAAAAATGGCTGGAAATTGTCTCTGGCATTTGATATCAATCCTGTACCGACTGGCACAGGACTTACATTGAATATTTCTGATGAAGATAATTCCCTGGATACAGAATTAGCTTTGGAAGTGGCTGAATTCTTTCGTGTTGACACAACTTTAGCAAAGGAAACAATTAATAATGTCAAAAAAAATATTAAAAATTGGCAAAAAGTGGCCACAATGTATGGCCTGTCTAAAAGAGAACAGGATTTAATGTCTTCTGCGTTTGAGTCTAAATGAGAAATTTACCAACCACATTGAGTTTTACAATCCCGGAGGATTGCCCAAACCTTTTGAGGAACTGAAAAGCAAGGATATTTCTTTGCCGCGGAATCCCATTCTTGCAAAGTTGTTCCGTATGGTTAAACTCGCTGAGAATGCAGGTTTTGGGTTCGATAAAATCGATGAGAACTGGAAAGCCTGTAATTCCACTGTACCGGATTACCAGATTGAATTTGACTCCGTAATCGTAGATTTTAAGATGGAGGCTGAAGAAAGTGCCGGAGAAAACGTCGGAAAAAACGTCGGAGAAAACGTCGGAAAAAACGTCGGAGAAAACGTCGGAGAAAACGTCGGAGAAAATTCTAAGCATGATGAAAGACAACGAAAATATTACCATTGCCGAATTAACTGAAGCTATTGGTGTTTCTTCACGTTCAATAGAACGAAATATTAAAGCGAGGGCAAAATTATTTCCAAAATGGGAATATTTTGCAATTGAACAAGGGGAGTAATGGAACCTGGTATGCCGAGGTTGAAGGAAACTATGGTGTCTATCAAGTTGAGATTGAAACAGACAATAAGAGCAATGTAACCAATTATTATTGTGATTGCCCGTATGATGGTGCTATATGTAAGCATATTGCTGCCATTGCAATGGAAGGTGTAAAAGCCATTCAATATATGGATGATTCCTCTGGCGCATGTGGTGGAGCTATTTATGAATCATTCCGGGTTATTGAAAATATTCTCAACAACAAAATAGCAGATGAGCTAAAAGTAAGGATTTTTAACTGGCTGCATGAGCAGGTCCAAAATCCTGATTATAATAACTATGGCGTTGGGGATAGTTTGGAATCGTTATTTTTTGAAACAGCTGCATCGTTAAAAAAAACTGGATATTGTCTATAAGTTTATTGACGCTAAAATTATTCAGTTGGACAAGGAAGATGGTTGGAGCAAAAAATATTATTTACAAAGCTATCTTGGACACAAGATAGACCTTTTGCAATCGGAAGGCAGAGCTGCAGAAGCCGACAATATTATTGACACCTACCTGCATTTCGAAGATTTTCGCAAGATTAGAGTACAGCAAGCATTGTCGGAAAATAACCCTGAAAAAGCAGAGAAAATAATACTTGATGGTATTAAAGTTGCAGAACAGGATAATGCTCCCGGTACGGTTCATCAATGGAAAGACCAACTGCTTGAACTTTACAGACAGCAGAAAGAAACTTTTAAATACAATAAATTGGCAAGAGAACTTTTTATTGAAAACACCTCGGATATAAAATACTTCAGGATTTATAAGCAAACAAACCCCTCAAATTAGGGTAAAAATTATGGTGATGGAAGAAAATCCTGCTTATTTGTACC
Organism: Mariniphaga sp.; assembly: GCA_019429205.1. Taxonomy (GTDB): domain Bacteria; phylum Bacteroidota; class Bacteroidia; order Bacteroidales; family Prolixibacteraceae; genus Mariniphaga. The sequence goes on from JAHYIT010000154.1 coordinate 9,395, forward strand.
ATATTTGTACAGGATAATCATAATAGCCTGAATATCAGTATGGGTTATTTTTGAAGAAGTGAAATAAAATAACAAAATAAGCGGTTTTCAGTACAACATGGCCAACCGGTGAGTTTTTGCTGAAACCCACAAAAAAAACCTTGCATGAATTTCATGCAGGGTTTTTTTATACTTTAATGTTGGTGTCGATAATTGCTCCTTTGGTTTTCTTGCGCATTCGTTTGGGAACGCTCTGGATTATTGTGTTTTTTAATGCTGAAATTTGCCGTTCTTTTGGGTTGCTTCTTGTGGTAACCAAACTAATTTCACGGACAGGAATCTGGCCGGAAATAGGTTTTACCAGTTCTTCCTGTTCCGAAGAAATATTATACTTCGCACGGGATAAAATGTGCCAACCAAATTTAGTTGGTCCCGAGCATTCGGGAGCAAAAGTGCAGTTGGCAAAATGACTTGCTCCCGATTACTCGGGACCAATTGCTTTTTGCCAACTTACATAAATGTATA
>JAHYIT010000155.1 GCA_019429205.1 Mariniphaga sp.
GGAAAGGTTGTATTAACTTTATAGGAAAATATATGATTGTATTATGAAAGCCTGGATAATTGGTAAGATTTCAGATTTAACAAAAGAAAATCAGCCGTTAGAGATGACTGAAATTCCTGAACCGGTGCCCCGTAACGGTGAATTACTCATTAAAGTTAAAGCGTGCGGTGCTGGTTTTTTAGTTTTTCTGAATTGCCGGTGTGCAGGTTGAGAAAAAAAATGCCAGGATTTTCTAATCCGGGCACTTTAATATTTTGTAAATGAAGTGGTTATTCACCCACTACATCAAATTCCAATTCAACAACAATATCTTTAAAGAGTTTTATTTTGGCTGTGTAAGTGCCAACTTCCTTGATGCTGTCTTCGGGCAGGGTAATTTGTTTGCGATCGATTTCAAACCCTTTTTTGTTGATGGCTTCAGCCACCTGGATTGTATTTACCGAACCGAAAATTTTACCTGCTGAGCTTACTTTAGCTCCAATTTTCACTTTCTTATTTGCCAGCTTTTCGGCAATTTTCTGAGCTTCTTCCCTAAGGCGTGTTTCTTTATGAGCACGCTGCTTAATGTTCTCGGCCAAAACTTTTTTGGCTGAAGAAGTAGCAGCAACGGCTTTTTTCTGTGGGATGAGAAAGTTACGTGCAAAACCGTCTTTTACGTTTACAACATCGTCTTTACTTCCCAGTCTTTCAACATCTTGTTTTAAAATAATTTCCATTTCAAGCCTCCTTTTTATTTCATCATATCGGTTACATACGGCAGCAAAGCAACCTGGCGGGCACGTTTGATGGCCTGTCCAACTTTGCGCTGATATTTCAAAGAGGTTCCGGTAATTCGGCGGGGAAGAATTTTTCCCTGTTCGTTGAGGAACCTTTTCAGAAATTCCGGGTCTTTGTAATCCACATACTTGATTCCGTTTTTCTTGAAACGGCAATATTTTTTCTTTTTAATCTCAACTGACGGTGGGGTCAGATACCTGATTTCGCTTGTATTTTGTGCCATTTGTTATGCCTCCTTTTCTGTTTTTTCTTTTTGAAGCCTTCTTCTTTTCTCACTATACTCAACAGCATATTTGTCGAGTTTTACGGTCATAAAGCGAATGACACGTTCGTCGCGGCGGAATTCAATTTCCAGTTTGGAAATTAATTCAGAATCGACCTTAAATTCAAACAGGCGATAAAAGCCGGTAGATTTCTTTTGAATGGGGTAAGCCATTTTTTTCATTCCCCAGTCTTCTTCATGAATCATTTCACCTCCGTTGGAAGTGATGATGTCCCTGAATTTTTTTACCGTTTCCTTTACCTGTGGCTCAGATAAAACGGGAGTACAAATGAAAACGGTTTCGTACTGATTCAACATAAACATCTAATTTTAAATTAAACAATCTTAATTTTTGGAGGTGCAAAAGTAGAAATAAATTGATATTATTCAAATAATTACAGTGGAATATTTCCGTGTTTTTTTGGCGGATTTGTTTTCCGCTTATTGCGTGTCATTTCCAACGCACCAATTATTTTTTTTCTGGTTTCTTTTGGGTGAATGATTTCATCAATATACCCCAATGATGCAGCTTTATATGGATTGGCAAACTTTTCGCGGTATTCATCCACTGCTTTCAACCTTTCTTCATCGTTGTATTTATTCCGGTAAAGAATATTGATAGCTCCTTCGGGTCCCATTACAGCAATTTCGGCAGTGGGGTAGGCAAAATTCACATCGGCGCCAATGTGTTTACTCGACATCACATCGTATGCACCACCGTATGCTTTACGGGTGATAAGCGTGATTTTTGCCACTGTTGCTTCTGAAAACGCGTAAAGCAGTTTAGCACCGTGTTTGATAATTCCGCCAAATTCCTGGGCTGTTCCGGGTAAAAAGCCGGGAACATCTACAAACGTAACAAGCGGAATATTGAACGCATCGCAGAAACGCACAAAACGGGCTGCCTTTGCTGATGAATTGATGTCGAGCACTCCGGCAAGGTGTGCAGGCTGATTGGCTACAATCCCAACCGGCTGCCCGCCAAATCGGGCAAACCCGCAAATAATGTTTTTTGCATAGTTTGGCTGCACTTCCAAAAAGTGTTTATTGTCAATTACACTTTGGATAATTTCGTGCATATCGTAAGGTCTGTTCGGATCGGCTGGTACCAAATCCTGAAGTTTTTCGTCGATTCGGTCCGCCGGATCAATGGTGGACTTTACCGGGGGATCTTCCATGTTATTCGATGGCAGGAAACTCACCAGTTCTCGAATCATCATCAGGGTTTGTTCCTCGTCGTCGCCGGTAAAATGGGCCACGCCGCTTTTCGAACTGTGGGTATGTGCACCGCCCAACTCTTCTTTGGTAACATCTTCGTGGGTTACAGTTTTAATCACATCGGGCCCGGTAACAAACATGTGACTTTTTTCATTCACCATAAAAATAAAATCGGTGAGGGCAGGGGAATACACCGCTCCGCCGGCGCAAGCGCCAAGAATTGCGGAAATTTGAGGAATGACACCTGAAGAAATAACATTGTTGTAAAAAATATCGGCATATCCTGCCAGGCTTTCCACACCTTCCTGAATACGGGCGCCGCCTGAATCGTTCAATCCAATTACAGGTGCTCCGTTTTGCAGCGCCATGTTCTGAATTTTCACAATTTTATCGGCATTTGCCCGGCTTAACGAACCGCCAAATACGGTAAAATCCTGTGCAAAAACATATACCAGTTTACCGCTTATTTTACCGTAGCCTGCAACAACACCGTCGCCAAGGAATTTTTTTTCCTGCATTCCGAAATCGTAATTCCTGTGGGTAACCAGTTTGTCTATTTCGTTGAATGTGCCTGGGTCGAGTAACTGAATTACACGTTCGCGGGCTGTTTTCTTGCCTACGCTATGCTGTTTTTCAATGCGTTCTTTTCCGCCGCCCAATTCGGCTTGCAGATTGTAATCTTCGAGTTGATTGTATTTTTCTTTTAAATCCATAAATTTTCAGATTTATTCTATTTCAATTAGTATTTGATCTCCTTCGATGATGTCGCCCTCTTTAACGTTTATTTTTTTAACAATGCCATCAATTGGGGCTTTGTATTCGCTTTCCATTTTCATGGCGGCAATAATAATGGCATTTTCACCTTTTTGAATAACATCTCCTTCGTTAACCAAAATTTTCACCACTTTCCCCGGCATGGGAGAGGAAATGGTTTTTTCGTTGCTTATCAATCCGTTTGAACCGCGGTTAATAAGATAACGTGTTTCGGCATCAATAATTTCCAGACTATAGGTGTGGTAAAGCGTGTGGGCAATATATTTTTTAGGTTGATTTTGGGGAACCAGTTCAATATTGTATGATCGTCCGTTTTCAATAATTGAGAAAGTGCTGTCGGGGGTATGCAGCAAATCAACCTGGTAAATTTTTCCATTTACATCTACTTCAAGCAGGTTGCCGTTTTGTTTAATCAGCCTCACCCAAACAGTGCGATCGTTTATTTTTATTTCTAATGCCATATTTTTTAACTAAAAATGATTGATATAGGGAGTTTTTTTCCACCTGCTTTGTGCCGGGGCAAATCCCTGGTTATTTTCCTGAACCCGGTTTATTTTATCCAGGTAATCAATATAAGCTGCAATAACAACTATGTCATCACAATCATCACAATTATCCTGAGCAAGAAGCCGTTCCTGGTTTTTTTCAATAAAATGCGTGTCGTATTTTCCGTCAATAAAATCAGGTGTGTTCATTATGCGTTCTAAAAATTTGATGGAGGTTTTCACTCCGGTAATTTTATATTCATAAAGAGCCCTGCGCATTCTTCTGATGGCTTCGTCCCGGTTTGCTCCCCACACAATGAGTTTCGAAATCATGGGATCATAATAAATCGGGATTTCATATCCTTCGTAAACGTAACCGTCGGTTCTGACACCCAGTCCGAGTGGTTCTGTAATTTTGTAAATTTTTCCGGCACTGGGCATAAAATTATTGTCAGGGTCTTCGGCATAAATCCTGCATTCAATGGAATGGCCTCTTTGAATGAGTTTTTCCTGCTGAATGCCAAGGGGATGGCCTTCGGCAATTTTAATTTGTTGTTTCACCAGGTCAATACCGGTAACACGTTCAGTAATGGGGTGCTCCACCTGAAGCCTGGTGTTCATTTCCAGGAAGTAGTAATTTAAATCGTCATCAACCAAAAACTCAATAGTTCCTGCGCCGGTATATTTTACAGCTATTGCTGCTTCAACAGCCGCTTGACCCATTTCATTTCTTAATTCAGGTGTCATGAGTGGTGAAGGTGTTTCTTCTATCATTTTCTGATGACGGCGCTGCACTGAACATTCCCGTTCGAAAAGGTGAACGGCATTTCCGTACTGGTCACCCAGAATCTGAAATTCAATATGGTGTGGCGAACTAATGTATTTTTCAATATAAACCGAATCGTCGCCAAAAGCTGTTTTTGCTTCTGAGCGTGCTGCCCGCACAGCAGAAACAATATCTTTTTCGTGATGAACAAGACGCATTCCTTTTCCACCACCACCTGCCGATGCTTTTATCATTACGGGCAAGCCAATTTTCTTGATGGCACTCAGGGCTTCTTCTTCGTTATTCACACTTCCTTTGGTTCCCGGGACAACCGGTATCCCGGCTTTTTCCATCGTTTCCCTGGCTTTAATTTTGTCGCCCATCTGGTCTATTACTTCCGGAGAAGGTCCTATAAAAATAATACCTTCTTCATGGCAACGTTTTGCAAAACGTGCATTTTCCGATAAAAAGCCATAACCCGGATGGATGGCATCTGCACCGCTTAATTTAGCTGTTTCAATAATTATTTCAATATTGAGGTAACTTTCACTCGAAGGAGCTTTGCCTATGTAATAAGCTTCGTCTGCATACCTAACATGTTGCGATGTTCGGTCAGCTTCGGAAAATACGGCCACAGAGGTAATATCCATTTCCCGGCATGTGCGCATAATACGAATAGCGATTTCTCCCCTGTTGGCTATCAGGATTTTTTTGATGTGATTCATGCTGAAATTTTCATTTTTTTTAAACACAATTATAAATAACCTTACTTTTTTAAAATTGTTTAATCTTGATTTTTCTCTTTTTTTTGCCGGTTCGAAATTAGTTTTATGGTATTTTCCGGCAAATGAATGAATGTTAATAATTGCAAAACGGTTTAATATGGAATAAAAAACAAAGTTTTTATTTGAATCATAGAAATTGATGTTCAAAAGTTATAAAAAATGGCAAAATTATTTTTTTGTTTATTAGATACTGTTAATTTTAGGCCATAAAACTTAACCTTGATGAATCGCAAACGCTTAATCTTTTTAATGAGTTTATTGTTCGCCCTGCAGGCTGCAGCTCAATCTTTCGATTACAATTTGTCTGATGACTCGCTGGTAAATTACCATGCCAGCCAACGAAAAGTATATCATGCAACGCGTACTGAACTGAAGCCCAGAATTGATGGCCGGTTGGATGATGCCTGCTGGCAGCAGGTTGGAGAATGGGAGGGTGGTTTTGTTCAGCAACAACCCAGTCAGGCAAAAGCTCCGTCGCAGGAAACTGAAATAAAAATTTTGTACGACGATACCTATTTATATATAGGTATAATTTGCCACGACAATGAACCTGAAAAAATCCGTTCAATACTTGGCCGTCGGGACGAAAATATGGGCGATATGGCAGGAATAGCACTGGATAGTTATTTCGATAAACAAACCGCTTTTGAATTCAATGTTACCGCCGCCGGCCAAAAAGTGGATTTGATGCATTTGGGTGAATATGGATGGGATTTTAACTGGGATGCTGTTTGGGACGGTAAAGCTTCGGTGGGCGACTCGGCCTGGTATGCCGAAATGCGTGTGCCTTTCAGTCAGTTACGTTATGCCAACAAAAAGGAGCATGTTTGGGGTATGCACATTTGGCGCTGGATTGACCGGCTAAAAGAAGAAGACCAGTGGAAGCTGATACCGGTGGATGCCCCTGCCATGGTTTATATTTTTGGTGAATTGCATGGTATCAAAGATATTCCTAACAAACGGAATTTTGAGTTACTACCATACGCCAAAACAAAGTATGTTTCGGAAGCTACGAAAAATCCAACCGCCGGATTTGGCCTCGACGGTAAAATTGGAGTCACTTCCGATTTTACACTCGATTATACCATAAACCCAGATTTTGGGCAGGTGGAGGCCGACCCTTCCGTTTTAAACCTTACATCATACGAAGTTTTTTACAGCGAAAAAAGACCATTCTTCCTTGAAGGCAACAGTATTCTGGATTTTGGATCGGGTAGTGACCTGCTTTTTTATTCTCGCCGTATTGGTTCATCCCCTGGTTACATTCCTCATTACGAAGTAGCTGAAACCCTTAACATGCCTGATCAAACCACTATTTTAAATGCTTTGAAACTTACGGGGAAAAACCATGCCGGACTTTCACTGGGGATTATAAACAGCATGACGGTCCGCGAAAATGCTGTTATTTCTTTTAACGGGCAGGAGCGGAAGGAAGCGGTTGAACCGTTTACCAACTATTTTATTGGCCGGGTAAAACAGGATTTTAACGATGGAAAAACAGTTTTGGGAGGCATGGTGACTTCCACGATTCGAAACATTAAAGATGAACACCTGGAGTTTTTGCCTGATAATTCACTGGTTGGTGGCTTGGATTTTCAGCATAACTGGCTGAACAGGAAATATTTTGTAGATTTTAAAAGCTTTTTTTCAAAAGTTGACGGAAGTGAGCAATCTATTTCAGCATTGCAGCGCAATTCGCGGCATTATTTTCAGCGTCCAGATGCATCACACCTGACATTCGATGAAACCTTAACCAGTCTTCAGGGCTGGGGCGGCGAATTAAGAGGTGGAAAACGGAGTGGTAAATTCAGGTTGGTAGGCTCGCTCGACTGGCGATCTCCGGGCATTGAACTTAACGATGTGGGATACCTTCGCCAGGCCGATTACATTAACCAGGAACTGAGCATGGTTTACTGGGTGAGCAAACCTAAAGGAATTCTTCAAAGTTATTATTTCGCTGTCGATCAGGAACACAACCGGAGTTTTGGTGGGGAGAAACTGGGTGACCAATTATTGGGACACCTTCGTCTCCAGTTTAAAAATCTCTGGAAACTCGATATTATTGGCGATCGTTCTTTTTACGAAATTAATACCCGCAAACTTTGGGGTGGACCATCGTTGCGTGTTGATGGCGAAACCAGCGGTGAGATTAGACTTCAAACGAATTCAAGTAAAGATTTGTTTTTGGGACTTGGCGCAGAATTTTCCCGAAACGATGATGAGATTTCGTATGCCAATGAGTACAAATTTTATATACAGTGGCAGATTGGCAGCCGTTTTACACTCTCTTCCATGAATAATTATGATGTTGAAACAGATTACAATCAGTTTGTTACAAGCCGTTTGGTAAATGGCTCCAGAAAATATGTAGTTGGTAAAATTGATCGGAAAACCATTTCTTCCACCATCAGGGCTGAATTTTTTGTAACCCCGGAATTGTCATTCCAGTATTACGGTAATCCATATGCAACCGTTGGCAAATACTCCGACTACCGTTTTGTGGCCGATTCGAAATCGAAGGATTTGAGTACACGTTTCACCCCTCTTTCAGCTGCAATCCTTGACAACGGCGAAAGCTGGTTGCAAGATGAAAAGGATAATCTGGTTTTAAATCTTACCACCAATAATCCCGATTTTAATTTTCAGGAGTTCCGTTCCAATTTTGTGGCCCGTTGGGAGTATAAAACCGGTTCAACGCTTTATTTTGTTTGGACCAATACCCGGTCGCGGTACGAAAGTTTTTACGAACCATCAGTTTTTGAAAGCCTGAAAGGAATGAATCAGGTAAAAGCGGATAATGCATTTATGCTGAAAGTAAGTTTCTGGTTTTCCTTGTAAAAAAAAACGGGTTACCATTGGTGGCGATAACCCGATTGTTCATAGTTTAGTTTAGTTAGACCTGTAAAAATATTGGTTTAACAGAGAAAAGGTAGTGTTTCAAATAACAATTAATTCATATTGAATTAAAACATCGCTAATATAGTATAAAATTGTGTTCAAAGTAAAATAAAATTAAAAAAATATTAATAAGTGTTAATAAAACAGTCGGTATTTTTATGCAATTAATTGATTAACAGAGTAAGATAAAAAGTTTGATTTTTGCCTGAAAAGAAAAGATTTTTTTGGATTTTGCTTTTTAAATGGCCAATAAAAAATACTTATGAATTTTTTTTAAAAGAATTCAGTAAAAATGATTAAATTTTGCCGGATATTACAGGATGATTTTTAAAGGTGTAGATTATATTTTTCTCCTCTAAAATTAAATAGAAATGAAAAAAGTTGTTTTAACAGGCATACGTGAAATGGAAATGATTAAAGTGCCCGAACCATTCATAACTGGTGATAAAGAGGTGAAAATAAAACTGGCATCAATCGGTGTTTGCGGTTCCGATATACATTATTATGCTGAAGGGAAAATAGGTACTCAGGTAGTTGAATACCCATTTGCAGTTGGGCATGAGTGTTCGGGTACAATTGTAAAAGTTGGTTCAGACGTACCCAACGTTAAAGTGGGCGACCTTGTCGTGGTTGATCCTGCTATTCATTGTGGCCATTGCGATCAGTGTCTGGCCGGACGGCCGCATACCTGCCGGAACAATAAGTTTCTGGGCTGTCCTGGACAGGTTGAAGGGTGCCTTTCGGAATACATTGTGATGCCGTCGTTTACCTGTTTTCCGGTAACCGGTAAAATGAATGCGGTACAGGCGGCATTAATCGAACCGTTTTCCATTGGAGTGTATTCCGTTAAACTGGCTGAAATTAAGACCAAAGAAACTTCGGCTGTTATTTTTGGTGCAGGCCCAATTGGTCTGAGTATATTACTGAAACTCCTGGCCGATGACATAAAAAATGTCGGGATAGTTGAACCGCTGGATTACCGCCTGGAAAAAGCAAAAGAAATCGGTGCCGGGTATTTTATCAATCCTGAAAAGCAGGTTGTGGAGGATGAAGTGAAAAAGCAGGAAGAACTGCTTGTTGATGTTGCATTTGAAGCCAGCGGCGAACAGGATGCCGTTACAAACGCGGTAAAAATCCTGAAACCCGGAGGCAAACTTGTTCTGGTTGGGATTCCGCCCTCAGCCCAATACACCTTCGATATGGATTTGATGCGCCGAAAGGAACTCACAGTCATCAACGTGCGCCGTCAAAACCATTGCGTGGAAGAAGCCATTGATTTGGTCATCAGCGGAAAAGCCGATGTGGAAAAAATGGTAACCCATCATTTTTCATTGGATGAAACCGGCACCGCCTTCGATATTGTTGAACAATACAAAGACGGTGCTATTAAAGCGATGATTGATTTTTAACCTATTAACAAATGGAAAAATTGATTATTTCATTAATTGACTTGTTAATATTCAATTTTTTAAGTTGAATTTTAATTGCCATTTTCCACAGAGATGCTATGCTAAGAAAAATTTCATTTTGAGGTTCTTCAATAAGAAGTTTTAATTTTTGAGGTAAATTTGAGTCATCTTCAACAAACCAGATAAATGTATGGGTGTCAAGTAATAATTTCATTATTCCATGTATTCTTTAAAATCATCCAGTGGCTCGTCAAAATCAGGGCTCATTTTAAAGGTGCCTCTCATACAGCCAGCTTTTGGGTGTTTTTTGCCTGAATTCTTTTTCTGCGTTTTTTTTGAAATTAGAAAATCAAGATATTCGGATATCTCCATTTTTAAATGGTTAGGAAGATTAAACATCCTGATATATATACTTAAATCACTCATTTTAATAAATTTTTCATCAACAAATTTAAGAAATAAATTTTTAAAAAAATTGCATCGCCTTCGATATTGTAGCAGGTTATAAAGACGGTGCTAT
>JAHYIT010000156.1 GCA_019429205.1 Mariniphaga sp.
CCATCCTTCAAAACTGGCGCAAAAACAAGGAAGTAATCCACCACGGCAAACTGATGCACTTTGTGCCCGAAGACGGCATTTACACATACTTCCGCTACAAAGAAGATGAAGCGGTGATGATTGTTCTGAATAAAAACAACGAAGAAAAAACGCTGTCAACCGAACGTTTTGGCGAAATTTTGAAAGGCTATTCTTCCGGCAGGGAAATTATTTCCGGAACCACTATTTCAAACCTTTCCAAACTAAAAGTCCCGACAAAAGCGGCGATGATTATTGAATTGAAATAGAAAAAAGATGGGAATTTTCTTCGGTTTACCGTATAAATTAGCGCTATTTCCTACGGTTTACCGTGATTTGCTTGAAAAAAGCTTTGTTATTTTCAGGTTGCCCGGGTTTAGCAGAAACCTGCGAAAAGAAGTGGTAAAAATGGATAAAATTTATTTTTATGATACTGGTGTGAGAAATACGTTAATTAATGATTTTAACTCACTTCAAATCAGAAACGACCGGGGACAACTGTGGGAAAATTTTCTGCTGACAGAACGAATGAAAGTAAATGCTTACAGTGATGCTTTTGCAAACAGCTATTTCTGGCGCACATACTCAGGGGCTGATCTGGATTTGGTTGAAGAAAAAGATGGCCAGCTAACCGGGTTCGAATTCAAATGGGGAAATAAAAAAGCCAAAGCTCCGGTTTCATGGACGGAAAATTACAAAGGTTCGGGTTTTTACTGCGTTAATAATGAAAACTTTATGCATTGGCTGAAAGAAAAACAGATTTTTTTTTAAATTTCTAAACCTTTTTTCAACACCTGCGTTTTAATGACATACTTAGCTCACAACACACAGATGGTTTGGTTTTTGGTTTAGTTTAGGTTTAGGTTGATAGAGGAAAGGTCGGTTGTTGAACCGGCCTTTTACTTTTTTACCGCTTCATTATTCCGTAGCAAATAATTTTCAGAATGGTATCCACACTGCGTTCCAGGTTTACAGCACCGTAATTTCCGGCCGACAACGGCATCTCCAGGCCCTTAATGGCGGTGGTAATTCCAATGGCCGCCAAATTAAAGTCATAAATTTCGAACTCATTTTTACGCACACCTTCAATAAGAATACGTTTAATCATCCGGATTTCATCCTGTTCGTAACGTCGTTTTATCTCTTCAATAAACTCGATAGCCGTTACATCATTTTCAATGGCATGGTAAAAATTGGCCAGGCTGCGGAAAGTGGTTAATTTGGTTAAAATGTAATCACGCAATTTGTCCACGGGGTCGGTATTGCGGTTAATCACAATTTCCAACTCGTGCGCCAGAATTTCAACTTCTTTCATAATTACGGCCTGGAATAAATCTTCTTTACTTGAAAAGTAGTAGTAAAGCGAACTTTTTCCTTTACGAACGGCATTGGCAATGTCGTCGAGTGTGGTTTTTTTGTAGCCGTATTTACTGAATATTTCGCGTGCAATTTTCAGTATGTTCTCCCGGTTAAGGTCACGTTTTGTACCGTTTTCGATGTTGGTCTGCATTTTAATTCCCTTTTATATGCATTAAAAAAAGTAAACAAATATAAATATTTATTTTACCAATTAAACTTTTTTATTTTTCGACTAAAAAAGGCGATCAAAGTCATTAAACTTTACAAGCCTTGTAAAACATTGAAATTTGAACATTTAACTTTCGAAATCTTCCTTTTCAATTGTATTTGCAAGCCTAAAATCGAGTTGTTTTTTCTCCAGGTTGGTTCGCCATATTTTTACGGTTATATCATCGCCCAACTGGTATTTTTTGTGATTGTGCTTACCAATCAGGGCATAATTTTTTTCATCGAAAATGTAAAAATCATCATCCAGTTCGCGAATGGGAATCATTCCTTCAATTTTGTTTTCCAGCTCTACATAAATTCCCCAGTCAGTTATTCCTGAAATCACTCCCGTGTAAACTTCGCCCACGTGGTCCTGCATAAATTCCACCTGTTTATATTTTATGGAAGCTCTTTCAGCATTGGCAGCGCGGGCTTCCATGTCGGAAGAGTGACGGCACAGGTCTTCGTATTTTTGTTCGCTGGCCGAGCGGCCGTCTTCCAGATATTTTTCCAGAAGGCGATGCACCATCATGTCGGGGTAGCGGCGGATGGGCGAAGTAAAATGGGTATAATGGTCGAATGCCAGTCCGTAGTGGCCAATGTTGCGCGTAGAGTATGCGGCTTTTGCCATGGTTCGGATAGCCAGCGTTTCTACCACATTTTGTTCTTTTTTCCCTTTAACGTGGTCCAGCAGGTTATTCATAGAGTTGGAAATGGTTTTGGCCGACTGAAGTTGAATGCCGTATCCGAAACGACTGATAAATGAATTAAACGATTGTAATTTATCAGGGTCTGGTTTGTCATGAATACGGTAAACAAACGTTTTGGGCTTTTTTCGCCCTTTGGGTTTGCCAATGAATTCGGCCACTTTTTTGTTGGCCAGTAACATAAATTCCTCGATGAGCTGATTGGCTTCTTTTGCTTCCTTAAAAAATACTGAAAGTGGTTTTCCATTTTCATCAATATTGAATTTAATTTCTACCCGTTCGAATGCTATGGATCCATTATTAAACCGCTGGGTACGCAGTTTTTTAGCCAGATCATTCAGTTTCAAAACTTCTTCAGCAAGGTCTCCTTCTCCGGTTTCAATAATTTCCTGGGCATCTTCGTAGGCAAACCTTTTGTTGGAATGGATTACCGTTTTTCCAAACCACTGTTTTACCACTTTCCCCTCATCGGTTAATTCAAAAACAGCAGAAAAGCAAAGTTTATCTTCGTTGGGGCGCAGCGAACACACTCCATTGGAAAGGCGTTCTGGCAGCATGGGCACCACGCGGTCCACCAGGTAAACTGAAGTGGCCCGGCTTTGTGCCTCTGTTTCCATTATGGAATTGGGCGTTACGTAATGCGTAACATCGGCAATGTGAACACCCACTTCCCAGTTCCCGTTTTCAAGTTTTTGTAACGAAAGGGCATCGTCGAAGTCCTTGGCATCGGCCGGGTCAATGGTAAAAGTGGTTATATCGCGAAAATCGCGACGTTTTTTGTATTCTTCCCCGGGAATTTCATACGGAATTTTTTCTGCCACTATATCCACTTTTTCCGGGAATTTGTGAGGCAATTCAAATTCGGCTAAAATGGCGTGCATTTCGGCATCGTTATTGCCGGTGTCGCCCAGAACTTCGGTAATTTTTCCAAAGGGACTGCGTGCTTTGGGCGGCCATTCAATAATTTCGGCAATGGCTTTTTGCCCGTCTTTTGCGCCGTTCAGGTTTTCTTTGGCAATAAAAATATCGAATCCCACTTTTCCGGCAGGTAACAAAAAAGCAAAGTTTCGTGACATTTCCACGGTTCCCACAAAAATGGTTTTTGCCCGTTCAACAATTTCGGTCACTTCACCTTCCAGGTCGTGTTTTTTGCGGCGGGCGTACAAATGCACCCGAACCTTGTCGCCGTCCATGGCATTATTCAGGTTGTGTGCCGAAACCAGAATCGGGCGGTCCACCTCATCGCTGTTGATGTAAGCAAACCCCTGCCGCTGCAGTTCAACAACACCGCAAATTGTTCCTGATTTTGCTTTAAGCCGGTACCTGCCACGCGAAATTTGTTCGAGGTATTCATCGTCTTTAAGCTCTTCCAGAACTATATTTATCAAATGGCGGCCTTCAGAATCTTTAACTCCCAGCCATGAGGCAATTTGCTTATAATTGACAACTCTTGCCGGTTCTTCGTACAATGCCGACAGGATTGCATTTTTTAATTTTTTCTTATTGAATGTGGCTGTTTTTTTCAGCTTTCTATATTCATTTTTCTTTTTTTTGGCCATTTTTTCTTCTTTAAAATCTTTGGCAAGTTAGTTTAATTATACGAGAATTAACAACTCCTGACATTCATTGTTTGCAGGAATTTGTATGTTTGTGGGTCGTTTTTTTGAATAATGAAGATACTTGACAAATTACCATATTTAGTTGTAGCATGGTTTGCCTGGATTGTGATTGTTTCATCGTGTGCAAACCAGGGAATGCCTACCGGCGGGCCAAGGGATTCCATCCCTCCTGTATTGGTTGGAACACATCCTGGATACAAATCGCTGAATTTTAGAGGAAACGAAGTGCGTCTTACTTTCGATGAGTTTATCATTCCTGACCAGGTCTCGGAAATGCTGGTAGTTTCGCCGCCACTGGAAAAACGCCTGACAATTCTTACCAAATCGAAAACCCTGATTGTGCGGTTCAATGAGGATTTGCGTGACAGTTTAACTTATTCGCTCGACTTTAAAAACTCAATTGTTGACAATAATGAAAGAAACCCTTACGAAAGTTTGCGTTTTTCTTTTAGTACCGGAGATTGGCTCGACACGCTCAGGGTAGCCGGGAAAGTAATGAAAAGTTTTAATCTTGAGCCAGTGGAAAATACGCTCGTTTTACTTCATAAAAATCTGCACGATTCGGCGGTTTACACACTTCAGCCCAATTACATTGCAAAAACGGATGAGGAAGGACTGTTTCTTTTCGACAACATTGCCGAAGGGAAATACCACCTGTTTTCTTTTAACGATTTGAACAATGATATGCGCTACAACGAAGGGGCTGAAGAAATTGCCTTTCACGACACGTTAGTAGTTCCTTCGGCTCATTTTCATGCAGAAGCCGATACTGTAGCAACAGGTGCTGATTCGCTTTTGATTGCAGGGCACGTTCATTTTCTGCCCGAACCGATTTATCTTCGACAGTTCACCGAAAAAATCTTTGAACAATATTTGAAAACTTCAAAAAGAGATTCGCGCTACCAGGCTACCTTTGTTTTTAATGAACCGGTTAGCGACACGTTTAATATTCAGCTTGTTGATACCATTGTGCCTGATTGGTATGTGCTGGAACCGAATCAGAAATATGATTCGCTGACCATGTGGATTGCCGACACCACCTTGGCCGCAAAGGAAAATATCAGAATGGAAATTTCTTATTATCAACTCGATTCTCTAAATCAGCTTTTTTTGAAAAAGGACACGGTTGATATGCAGTTTACTGAAAGAGAAGAAGATTCAAGGCGTGCCAGAAGACGGACACGAGACGATGAGGAAGAAGGTCCGCCGCCGGTTCCGCAGTTTAACTGGACAACCAATCTGAGCAGTTCAGGATTCGATTTAAATAAAGACATTTTATTAACCTCACCGCAACCAATTCATTTTCTCAATTCTGCTGCCATTTCAGTTTACCAGGCAGAAGATACGCTTAAGACCCCGCTAGCCTTTAAATTTATTCAGGATTCGGCAATATGGCGAACTTACCGGATTTCATTTCCCTGGGAAAGTGAAACCAGTTATACCCTTGAAATTGACTCAGCAGCATGTATAAATATTTACGGTATTTCAAGCAGAAAACTTTCCAACACATTTAAAACACGACCTGAAGATTATTATGGTACAATTAATTTGGAACTGACCAGCGTTGAAGGCCAGGTTTTGGTTCAACTGCTTGAAAATAATGATGCAGAAAAAGTTTTACAGGAGAAAATTGTGAATGAAAACGGCACAGTGGTTTTTGAATACCTGGCGCCTGAAAAATACAAAGTGAAGGTGATTTACGATGAAAACGGAGATGGTAAATGGAATACCGGAAGCTTTCAGGACAGATTTCAACCGGAAAAAGTGGCTTACATTAATGAAGTGATAAAAGTAAGATCGAACTGGGACAACAATTTGAGATGGGATTTAAAACCAGATCCCGCCTTTACTAAAGACATCAGAGACCGGGAACTGGAAGAACAACTCAGAAAAGAAGCTGAAGAAAAAGCCAGGCAGGAGAGCGAACAACAATTTAATACCGGCCAGCAACAAAACAATATGTTTCAACCCGGAGGCCAGTCGCCCGGTTCTATGCAACCCACGAGGAGGTAAAACCGGCATTGGCGGAGTTGGATTAGAATTAATCAAAAACTAAAAAACCGTATAAATTCAATTATAATTTTTAGTATGTTTGATTTCTGAAAAAAATTGTGGTATTTTTATGAGCATCAATAATTAATCGGGCTGCTATGCAAAAAACAAAAAATCCGCTCATCTACATTGTTCAGGACAGTGTTATTTACAAAGATTTGATTGTTGGTTACCTTCAACAAAAAAAGTACACGAATCTTAAAACTTTTAAAACCGGAGAGGAGTGCCTGAAGGCCATTCATCATAAACCGGATATAATTCTTTTGGATTACTCTTTTGAAGGAATTACAGGAATGGAACTGATGAAAAGAATTCAGTTGGATCATCCGGAAATTGATTTTATTTTTCTTAGCGGACAAAACGATGTGGAAGTTGCTGTTAATATTATGAAACAGGGTGCTGCCGATTACATCGTTAAAAATGAAAAAGCTCCTGAAAATCTTTTACATTCCATTGAATACCTCCTTTCTGTAACACGGTCCGAAAAAGTTAAAAAAGGATTCCAGATTGGCGTGGTTGGTTTCTTTATTCTGCTGTTTTTAACCATTATGATTATTATTTTAATGACCATTTTCCTGGAAGATTTCAAATTAACCTAATCCAGTCTTGTAATTAGCCTATCATATTGTTTTGTTTCTGCTTTTGTGATGCGTTTTAGGCCGCTTGCTGCCATGATGGGTGGAATTCTGGTTCTCGCAGGTGGTTTGAGCCTGATGTTTTCCAACCAGAACATTTGGCTAATTTTGTTGGGGATTCTTGTTTTTGCCCTTGGTGAAATGGCCAGTTCACCCAAATTTACCGAGTACGTTGGTCGGATTGCTCCCGAAGATAAAAAAGCACTTTACATGGGAACCTCTTTCCTTCCCATTGCGGCCGGGCACCAACTGGCTGGCTGGCTTTCAGGCGGCGTTTACGAGCGCATTGCAGATGATATTTCTCTATTAAAAATGGAAGTAGCCAAACGTGGTTTATCCATACCCGAAATTTCTGATACGTTCAGTAAAAATGATTTTATTGCTGCTGCTGCAGAAAAAATGGGAATGACCACACCGGAACTTATTCAATTTTTATGGACAACTTATAACCCTTCAAATATTTGGATTGTATATTCCGGAGTTGCTGTTTCGGCAGTGATTTTACTGTGGATATACAACCGGTTTATTCTGGAGAAATAAGGATGTACCTCCACGGTTTGCTCACCCAGGGTTCGCCGGCGTAATGAATACCAACCCGTGACGAAGCGGTAAATTTCACTTGTTTTTCTGCATTTTCAATCCAGATTCTGTTGGAAGTGAACAGGTTTTCGCCGTAAAATGATTTGTCCAAACGAAGTGCCTTGCCCACCCGTCCGGGGCCATCGATATCTTGCAGTCCGCGTATCAGAACCGCCGAAGCGTCGCCTTCTTTTCCTGTAACAATATTCAGCAGCCAGTGAATTCCGTAAACCAAATAAACGTAAACCAGACCTCCTTCACGAAACATCACTTCGGTCCGCGGTGTTTTGCCTTTGCTGGCGTGGCAGGCTAGGTCGCCATCGCCGCTGTATGCCTCCACCTCGGTGATGATGAAACGTTGCAAATGGCCATCATCAAACTTACGGACGAGAATTTTTCCCAGCAATTCAGGGGCAACCTCCAAAACACTTCGTTGAAAAAACCCGGCCGGCAAACGCGATTTCATCCCATTTTATTTTTCGGGTTGAACTTTTCGCTTCCTGAATTGCATAAAACCGTAGCCAACTATGGCCAAAATCAGCAGCAACGAACTGGCCAGTGAAACTTTATTTCCCATGTAATACGATTTCGGTTCGAATTTGAATTCGATAGTATGCCGGCCAGACGGAACAATCATGGCACGCAAAACATAATTCACCCTGAAATGAGGAACCGGTTCACCATCAATGTAGGCATTCCAGCCTTTATCATAGTAAATGTCAGAAAAAACGGTAAACTGGTCAGTTGTGCCTCTGAAATCGTATTTCAGGTAATTGGGCTGGTATTCGGTTAATTCGATTTTTCCTACCCGGTCTTTGGCCACAGTAATTCCCTGCACATGCTCAATAAACCGTTGATCAACAATTGCTGTTTCTGCAGGGTCGAAACTATCCATGGCTTTGATTTCATCGTCTGCATTTCCCACCATTTTAAAATCCGATACAAACCACGCATTTCCCAACGGATGCGGATTACGAAGAGGCGCCTGATTCAGGTCGAAAATCAGGTAACGCGTATTCAGCATATTTATCACAGAAAGTTGTCTGAAAACCGAATCGATGGAAGATCCTGCCTGCAATCCGTTTACCATGCGTTGCATTTCGGGCTGCAAATGGTGTTCGATTATTTCCTGATACCGGCGCAGTTTGGCCGCATGATAACCACCTACATTTTTGTGATAATACGAAGCCCGCGCATCCTGAAATGGATTTTGCAAGGGCAAAACACGGTAATACAGGTCGTTATCTGCTAAAATGGCCTGATCAGCCGGCATCATCGGGAACGGATTTTCGGCCTGCCGGGCAGGGACAAAGTGATCATTGTTGAGGTATCGTTTGTCCACGGCCCACAAATCAATTAAAATGAGAACTCCCAGAATGGCAATAAAGGGTGTTGTTTTTATTTTTTTAATGTGCCACAAATACAATGCTCCGGCAGCCAGGGCAATAAACAAAAACGAACGGAACGCATCTGCACGGAACATGGATTTTCGGTCGGCAATTACGCTGTCCATCAGCCAGTCGGGAAAACGCATGGCATCGGTGGCATTGGTAAAGCTACCCGAAATTCCCGGAAGAATGGCAAAAAGCAACGAAAGTCCGCCCGTTGCAATAACCGACCATTTCAACCCGTTAAGCCAGATCTTCTTGTCCACTTTTCCTGCAAGAATATCGTTCAATGCAATAATTCCAAGAAGTGGCATGGTAAATTCAGCAATCACCAGTGTCATGCTGGGCGCTCTGAATTTATTGTAAAACGGCAAATAATCGAGCAGAAAACTGGTTAGCCACATGATGTTTCCACCCCACGAAAGCACAATGGAAACGATGGTTGCAGAAACAAGCCACCATTTCATCCGGCCTTTCACCACAAACAAACCCAGCACAAAAAGGAAAACCACAATGGCGCCCACGTAAACCGGCCCCGAAGTTCCTGGCTGGTCGCCATGATACATGCTGACTCCCTGAATCAATTGTCGCGGATTTTGTGCCCCCCGGCTTTGCAAAGTGCGAAAACTTTCAGAATCAACACCCGGATGGATTTGACTGCCTCCACCTTTAAAATTGGGAATGAGCAGGGTCAGCGTTTCATCAATTCCATAACTCCACTGCACCACGTAATCTTTATCAAGACCGCTGGTTCTGTTTTCGTCGTTCGAAGTCAGTTCCGATGGCCCGCGTATAGTGTCTTTGGAATATTCCCACGACGTGTAGAGTCTGGAAAAGTTCATTCCAACGGCAACAACTGCGCCTGCCAATAAAAACAAAAAAGCTTTGAAAAAGGCAGGTAATGTTTTTTCGCGAATGGCAAAAATCAACTCAACCAAGCCCAGGATGGCTATCATTAAAAACCCATAATAGGTAATTTGCAGGTGGCCCGAAAGTAATTCTATGGAAAATGCCGCTGCAAACAAAAGGGATCCGGCCAGCGGTTTTCCCCTGAACGCCAGCAAAACTCCGGCAATGGTTGGCGCCAGCCAGGCAATGGCATTGGCTTTCGACATGTGGCCGGCGCTTAGAATAATCAGAAAATAGGATGAAAAGGCAAACGCCACAGCTCCTGCAACGCTCAGCCACCGGTTGACTTTCAGGCTTCTGAGCAGAACAAAAAAACCAATGAGGTACAAAATGAGAAACGAAGCTGTTGAAAAAGTTCGACGAACGGGGCCTGTTATGTGGCGTCCCAGGTTTCC
>JAHYIT010000157.1 GCA_019429205.1 Mariniphaga sp.
AGATTAAACGCACTTTATAATTCAATCTTATCTCCATACCGTTGGCCTGGCATAGCCATCCCTTCGGGAAAAGCAGACGGCAATAAATATCCAATACAATTGGAAATGATGTATAAATTGCCATTTCAAATAAAAATCCGTAACTTTTAATCATTAAATCAGTTAACAAGATTGTTATAAATCAGACTGAATGAGCGAAAATTCCACATCGGAACAGGAGTTCGTAAAACGGCTTACAAAAATTGTGGAAGCCAACCTGCAAAACGAACAGTTTGGGGTTTCAGAGTTGGCTAATAAATTAAATTGCAGTCGAACAATTCTTTACAGAAAAGTTAAATTTTATTCGGGCAAATCTATAAGTGCTTTTATTCGGGAATTCAGACTGCAAAAAGCGTTGGAAAAACTTCAAAAAAATGAAGGAAATGTTTCGGAAATTGCAGAAGCAGTTGGTTTTGGAAGCGTAACCTATTTTATAAAATGCTTTCACGATTATTTTGGCTATCCACCGGGAGATGTTTTAAAAAAAGAATCGGAATTACCTTTTGAAAAACCCAAAGAAAAAATATTAACAAAAACACGCTTTTTCAAAAAAACAATCATTTTTCCTTTACTTTTTGCACTAGTTGCCATAATCGTCTTATCGGTTTTTTTTATTCAACATTCAACAAAAAGAAGCATTGAAAAATCAATCGCCGTCCTGCCTTTTGTAAATGATACACCTGAAATTGGCAACATTTATATGGATGGATTAAGGGAAGAAATAATATATAAACTATCGCTTATCGGTGATATTAAAATCGTTTCGAGAACTTCCTCAGACCAATACAGGAATTCGGATAAACCAATAAAAATCATTGCAAGGGAACTAAAAGTGAACTATTTGCTCGAAGGCAGCTCACAAACCATAAATGGACAAACCCGAATACGAATGCAGCTAATTGAAGCAAAAACCGATAACCATCTTTGGTCGAAACCATTTGAGCGCGAAATTAACGATAAAAATATATTTGAAATCCAGCAGGAAATTGCAGGGTTGGTCAGCAAATATTTAAACGCAAACATTACCCCAGCAGAAAAATATTTGATGTCGAAATCCGACACCAAAAATAAAACGGCATACAGTTTTTATTTGGAGGGTATGAATTATTACAACATCTATTTAAAGGAGTTGAACTATGAACCCCTTAAAAAAGCAGAAATAGCTTTAAAGCATTCCATTCAGTACGATTCAATCTATGCCAGGGCAATTTACCGGTTAGCATGGGTTTTGTTTCAGGAAAGTAAGTTTGGCGATACGCAGGTAAAACGAGATTCATGCATAATTTTGGTTAACAAAGCAATAGAAATCAATCCCCTGTTTTCGGAAGCATACAGTTTTAAAGGATTTCTTTGCCAGTCCAATCCAAAAGAAGCAACAAAAGCATTTAACATGGCCATTCGCACAGGCCCCGACAAACCCGAAGGGTACCACCAGTTCGGTAATTTTTGCTGTAATATTGGCGAATATTCAAACACTGTAAAATACAGTTTAAAAGCGATTGAAGTTAACCCTGATCCGTTGATCCACGACTGGACGTTGATTAACCTGAATGTGGCGCTTTCGTCGAATGGTTTTTTTGATGTGGCAGCCAAATACCGAAATGAATACATGGTTCAGCACAACAACCGGATGATTTATTTAAACATGCAGCAATCGGAAGCAATAATGAATAAAAAATACGCCGAATCGGTTAAATACGGATTGCTGGCGTATAATTTAGACTCTGCCGATTTAACCACCCTTGAATACCTTGGACAGAATTATATGTTTCTGCACGATTTTGAAAACGCCTTGTTTTATTACACCAAATATTTTGAACATTTAAAAACCCGGACTAATTTCACTGATTTTCAGAATGAATCTGATTTTTTACTTTATAATAACCGCCATTCAAACAGTTTGGGAATCGACATTTTTCCACTGTTGAACACAACGTACTTGTACGGAAAATTACAAGACAAAAACAAATTTGAAATACACAAAAAAGCGCTTCTCGCCAATATCGAAAAACATCTGGAATACAATACTTTGTGGAGCCAATCGAAACTTAATTATTTTGAATTGGCTTGTATTGCTGCCTTTTTAAACGAAAACGCGAAAGCGCTTGAATATTTAGAATACCTTGCAAAAGGAAAAGTAAGCCCGGTTTGGCTTCTGAATTATTTTGATGACCACCCGATGCTTGAAAACCTGAAAAACACCCCCGGATTTCAGGAAATCAGAAAAA
The DNA here is from genome assembly GCA_019429205.1 of Mariniphaga sp. Lineage (GTDB taxonomy): Bacteria > Bacteroidota > Bacteroidia > Bacteroidales > Prolixibacteraceae > Mariniphaga. Next base: position 2,268 of record JAHYIT010000157.1, read on the forward strand.
AAATAGAATCAAACTACCAGAAAGAGCACAGTAAAACTAAACAAATTCTTGCTGATAATGGAATAATTAATACTGAAATTTAACTCCTTAATCTTTCCAGAATTTCTCTTTTGCATCATAGTTTAAACTTTCCGAAACATAATTTAAACCTCAATAAAAAACTTTAAGGAATTGGCAACATAGTTTAAACCCTTATTTTTTCATTTCTCCCTAAATTATCGTAGTAAATAAACAATTAAAACAATAAAATCATGAGAAACAAATTATTTTATTTATCCTTGAGTGTTTTTCTTTTTGCAAATTATTCGTGTTCGCAAAAAAACAATTCGGAACATTCCAATAATACGTTATCGGTTGCCGACAGCCAGGAAGTGGTGCGCGGAGTTTTTAATGCCACCGAAGAATTTGCCAATGGTAACAACTCGCTCGATTCGGAAAAAGTAAGTGAATTCTGGCTCCAATCGCCCGATTTTATCCTCGTAGAAAACACCACCCTAATTAACGGATTTGATGCAGTGTACAAAAACTGCCAAAATTTTTATGCTGTGCCCATCGACTCCACCAAACTCATCTGGACAGAACGAAACATTCTGCCTCTTACTAAAAACATGGCGCATTTGTACGGAAGGTACGATATGTACATCCGATTTAAATCGGGCGAAGTTATTCACGCCGTCCCCTTTTATTCCGCATTGCTGAAACTTGAAAGTGGCTGGTGGAAAGTTTTGCGCAGCCACGAATCGTATGAACTTAATGATAATTAATAATATTAAAATCAAAGAATTATGAAAAAACTAACATTCACAGTTGCAATTATCCTTTGTGCTATAATAGTTTTTGCACAAGAAAAAGAATCAAAAATTCTGTTGGGACTTTTTACTCCCCATGACGAAAACCCGGAATATGTTTTTGGTCCGGTAAAAGAAATCAAATACCAATCGTATTTTGCTTCAGAGAAAGATGGCAAGATTGTAAAAGGCGACCCTATAAATTTTGAAAAATCAACCAATGTTACCTTGTGGCAGCCTATGACGTACATTTTTAATCAAAAGGGAGAAATGATTCAAGTTAGGGCAACAGCAGATAGTGGTGCAAAAATCATCGGTGTTCTTCACAATGAGAATGGAAAACGAAAAAATGTTTATTGGCTGGTAAATGATACGCTTGTAGGTTATAATGTTTGTAATTATAATTCTGAAAACGAAGTTGAATACATTAATAAGAGAGTTACAACCGATGAAGCTACTTATAAAAGGGTTTTTCAACTTGATAAAAATGGTTTTCTGTTAAACGAATGCGGTTGGGAATTAGATGGAACCAAAGGGTGGGAACTAATCCTTGAAAGAGATGACTCTGGTGTATTAAAACGACGTATTCATAAAAATGAAAAAGGGAAAGTAATGTATGATTACGACAATTTCAAATTTAATAGTAATGGTTTACAAGAATCAGCCCGTCATCTTATTATGACCGGCGAAAAAATTCAAAATCCGGGGCAGTCTTACAAAATACTGTACGAATACGACGACAAGGGAAACTGGATAAGAAGTACGATGGCAACCCGGATTACGGAACGTTCCTTTGTTTACTACAAATAATTTTTACCCTTGAGTATTAAATAGATAAATATTTAAAATACCAAATTTTTTATATGAAAGTAACTAATTTTCAAACCAAATAAATCAAACATCATGAAAAATTTTAACCTTTTTACAATTGCAGTATTATTTGCTTGGGCTGTATCAGCCCAAACCACATTTTCAGTTCCCGAACGCACTCCTGAACAACAATACAAACGTGCGGTTTCCATTATGCATTATCAAATGGTTTGTGCCATTAATTATGGAAAAGCCATGAATAAAAGTGTTGCCGAAACCGGGAAATATTTCGGCGATTTGTACAAAACTACATGGAATGCCGAAGGCGGATTTAACGACCTCGTAAAATGGACCATTTTTAACTTGAATGATTTTTCGGAAAAAGTGGAAATTCTAAGCCAATCAACCGACAAAGTGGTTATAAAAGTTACCAACTTAAACGAAGCGTTTAAAAATCAACAAGAGATTTATGGTGTTACGTTTAAGGATTATGTTGAATTCTACCAAAGCTCTCATAACCCGATTGCTGAAATGCTGAAAAGTAAAATCCATTTCAAAATTCTACCTGAAAACAACCTGGAAGTTACGTTTACAAAAAAATCGTTAAACCAAAAACAATGAAAACAAAATTTATTCTATTTATCGCTATGTTTTTAGTGGGAATAGCACCAAATGCGTTTTCACAAACTACTCCTGTTAAAGATGCAAATGTTGATTTGGAAATAGTGGCTTCCGATTTGGTAAACAAATGTGCCAATATTCAGGAAGATGATATCGTGTTGGTTTCTGGTAGTGTCCGCGATTTGGAATTACTGGAGAATATCGCCGTAAATGTTCGAAAAAAAGGGGCTTTCCCTCTTTTAACAATTAGCAGCGACAGAATGACCCGCCGGATGTACACCGACGTACCGGAAAAATACGATTCACAAACGTCAAAAGTAAATCTTGGTCTTGTTGGTATAATGACAGCACTAATCAGTGTTAGTTCAGGAAAATCGCCCGATTTGCTTGCAGATATTCCACCTGAACGATTTGCAAAAAGAGCAGAGGCCGGTAAACCGGTTTTTGATTTGTATGAAAAAAAGCTAATAAAATCGGTCGAACTTGGTAGCGGCCTTTATCCTACAAAAGCAAAAGCGGATGAATATGGAATATCACTGGATAAATTAACTGAAATTTTCTGGGCCGGCGTAAATGTTGATTACGACAAAATGCTTGCTAATGGCAAAAAAGTGGAAAGCATACTTACAACAGGAAATGAACTGAAAATAACCCATAAAAACGGAACCAGTCTTTCCGTAAAAATTATCAAACAGCCAATTTTGATAAGCGACGGAATTATATCTTCTGAAGATATGAAAAAAGGGGCAGCAGGTGCAGCGGTTTATCTGCCTGCCGGAGAAGTAATGATGCCGGTGGTGCCAGGCACTGCAAATGGCAAATTAGTAGTAGAGGATTATCGTTTTATGGGGCAAACAACAAAAAACCTGACCCTGGAATTTGCCAGTGGAAAACTTGTTTCAATGAAAGCAGATTCAGGTTTGGAACATTTGAAAAAATACTACGATGCACAAGCAAAAGGTATTGAAGAATTTAGCGCTGTAGATTTTGGAATAAACCCGAATGTAGTTCCACCAGCCGGAAGTAAATTGCAAACCTGGATGCCTGCCGGTATGATAACCATCGGTATTGGAAACAATCATTGGGCAGGAGGAAATAATAATAAACCTGCCGGATTAAACTTCTTTTTACCTGGTTGCACAGCAACTGTGGATGGCAAGACCATTGTTGAAAATGGAAAACTGAAATAAAAACCAAAAAATAATGGAAAATTTAAAATCAATTATAAATAAGGTGCTGGAGGAACATGTAAACAATGTAATAAAAGGTGATGCAATTGCCGCTGCGGCCCTGTTCGATGATAATGCAACAATTGTGGAAGGGCAAACAGCTTACAGTGGCCGGGTTGCCATAGATAAGGCAGAGGCAGAACAAAAAAACACCATCGAATTCATTTCTATGAAACATACCATTGACGGGCTTTCATCACAAGGAGATTACGCTTATCAGTTGGGACATGTAACTGGCAAAATGAAAATAAAAGCCGGCAATACAGAAATAGATATGCTGAACAATTACATGGCCGCCTGGAAAAAACAAAAAGATGGAATCTGGCGGATTTGCTATTTTGTTTACTACCCTTAAAGGCGGTTGTTTTTTTTAATGGAATAATGCGTGTTCGAATTGAAAGTCATCCATTTTCAGGAATCAATTCAGGAATCGAAATTTGTTGAAACAAAAATTAAATAACTGCTAATTTTAATTGCAAATTAAAAATCAAAAAAATCATGGAAAAATCAGATTTAAAAGGAACCTGGAAACTGAGTTCTTTCAACTACTCTCTAGCCGATGGAAAACCTGATGAAAGCGTGAAAATTAAAAACGCCGTGAGGATTTACAACGACACCCATTTTTCTGTTTTCTACGAATATGAAAACGGGAAAACCGAAACCTGTATTACTAACTACCAACTTGAGGGTGAGAAATTAACCCTTAAAATTCTGCACCACACCGAACCCGGAATGGCGGGTAACGTATTTACAGCTATTACCAAAGTATCGGACAATAAAATGACGCACGAAATGAATATGGATGGATACCAGATTAAAGAAGTTTACGAACGAATTGGATAATAATTAAAATCAAAAATCATGAAACTATTTAAAATGAAAAAGACGACAGTCCTGATTGTTAGCTTTCTTTTGCTTTTTTCTTGCAAACAACCTAATACAGAATGGTTTCAGTTCAGGGGAACAAATGCTCTGGGTATTGCATCTAAATCAGCTACTCCCCCAACAAATTTTGGCCCCGACAAAAATTTAATTTGGAAAACCGAAATTCCACGAGGATTATCATCTCCAATTCTTGTTGACGAAAACCTGGTTGCCACAGGAGCCGACACAGAAAACAAAAAATACATGGTTTGGTGTGTAAACAGTAAAAACGGTAAAATTAGCTGGCAAACCGAAATTGAAGTAAATCAGTTTGAAAAAGTGCATTCAGCCAGCAGTCCGGCAGCAGCCACACCGGTTTCCGACGGTGAATACATTTATTGCTACTTCTCCACTTTCGGACTGGTTTGTCTTAATTTAGAAGGCAACAAAATCTGGGAAAAAACAATAGAATTTAAACCTGTTTTGCAGGGTTCGGGTACTTCTCCTGTAATTCACGAAAACAAATTAATTCTAAATCACGACAATCTTGTTCAACCCAAATTAATGGTATTTGATAAAACCAACGGAGAATTGATTTGGGATTACGCTTTCAAAATTCGCCCCATGATTCCCTCAACCAGTTGGAGTACACCGGTTATTTGGAAAAATCAGGTAATTATACACCGTTTAAATGAAATTATTGGATTTGACCTTGAAACCGGCAAACAAATCTGGAATTTCGACATTGGAACATCCGGGTGCGGAACTCCGGTTATTCTTAATGATATTCTGTATGTAAACGCATGGATGATTCGGGGAGAAAAATCGTTTTTAGGTGATGTAATTGACTTTCAGCAACTATTTTCAAAAAACGACAAGAACCTGGATAATTCGCTTTCCGCCGAAGAATTTCCAAACGGTATTGTATTTTCAGAAAGGCCAGAAGGAGAAGACCTGGGCGATGCATCAAATTCATTGTATTGGGGTATGGTAAAAGCTTTTGATTACGATAAAAATAATTTAATCTCAACCGGAGAATGGAAAGAATTCATGAGTCTAATGGCTGATTATGGAAATCATGGGTTAGTTGCCATTCAATTAGGCGATACCGGAAATATAACCTTATCAGCGCAAAAGTGGCGAATAAAAGAAAACATACCCGAAACTCCATCAGTTGTGGTCGATAACAGGCTGGTATTTATGGCCAAAAACGGTGGTACAGTTACTTGTGTTGATGCCAGCTCCGGACAGGTTGTATTCGTTGAAAAACTGGGTGTTGCAGGTACGTATCTTGCATCACCACTTGCTGCAAACCAAAATATCTACTTTACTTCATTCAACGGAAAAATCACCATTATTAAAAATACCCCTCAGTTTGAAATAGTAAATCAAATTGATTTAAAAGAAAGGATTGGGGCATCGCCAATTGCATTCGATAAGAAGTTGATAATTCGAACTGAAAATAATTTATATGCATTTGGGAAATAGTGTAAAAAAAACTAAAACATGAAAATCATTTTGTTAACAATAATTCTTACAATAAGCATTGGCGTAATTGTAAACGCCCAACAAACCAACCAACCCAAATACGGTAAAAGTCAGGAAAGCTGGAACAAAACGTTAAAAAAAGACTGGTTCAACCATCAACCGAACCAACTTTTAGTTGAAACGATTGAAGATATTAATCCCGGAACAGCTTTGGATGTGGCAACCGGCGAAGGCAGAAACGCCATTTTTCTGGCTCAAAAAGGCTGGAAAGTAACCGGTTTTGATATTGCCAACGAAGCGCTCGATTCCATTCAGGAAAGGGCAAAACTACTGAACCTGAAAATTAATACAGTCCATGCCTCGCGGGAAGATTTTGATTTCGGAATAAACAAATGGGATTTGGTGGTACTTTGTTTTGTGGATATTATTTGCAACGGCTGCATTGCCAACGACGATTTTATTCCAACCATTGCCAAATCGCTGAAAAAAGGGGGTTTGGTAGTTTACGAAATGGGGCACCGCGATTTTTATCTTGAAAACTGGGAAAAACCAGGCAAATGGGGCTGCACTGAGGAGCAACTAACTGATGCTTTTGGAAAAGAGGGTTTTGAGATTTTACGATGCGAAGGTGTAACTGAAACCGGAGACTGGGGAGGTGACAAACCAGGAAAAAAATTGAAGTTTGTTGCAAAAAAATTATGAACAAAAATGACTGCTTCACTTCATCGAAAGTAAATTTTAAAAAGCGGCTCAACGCCACAACAGAAGCCCGGCTTGCCGACCACCGCTTTGGCGTATCAGCACTTGCCCGCGAAATGGAGATGAGCCGGTCCACGCTTCACCGGAAAGTGAAGGAAGCTTTTCATGAATCGGCAAGTATATATATTTCCCACAAACGGCTGGAAAGGGCCCGGCAACTCCTTCTCGATAAAAAAATATCCGTTACCGAAACGGCATCCCTTTGCGGATTTCACAGCGTCACCTATTTCGATAAATGCTTTCACGACTATTTTGGTTACCGGCCCGGAGAAACCGGAAAATTTGGATTTGAAACAAAAGAACACTCTTCAGCAGAAAAATACAACCTCCTGAAAAAATGGTTTAAATCTTAAAAAAACCTAAATATCCATCCTCTGCAACATAATTGGAAGCACTTGCAACAAATTTTAAAGAATCAGCAAAAAATTGAAACTTTTTACAACATAATTACTATGCACTTCTTGCTATTTTTTCATAAATTGAATGTGGATTAATTCAAAGTATAATCCGCATTCTGTAACTTAATAATTAAAGATTATGAAAACAATCATATTTTTAATCGCTCTTTGTGAGGTTATTGTTTCGTGTCAACCGAATCAGGAAAAGGTGTCGATACAACCATTCGAAAATGAAATTCTTGCCCACGAGCATGCCATGTGGGAACGCTGGTCCGCAGGCGATCCAACCGGGTTTGCCGAAAGCTTCCACGATGATGCCACGCTCTTCAGATGGCACGACGTGCAAACATTTGCGAGGCTCAACGGTAAAGAAGAGATTCAGGAATATCTTCATGCTTTTACAGGAAATATCCCCGCGCACAAATACGAGATGGTTGATCCCAGAATCCAGATTTACGGTGAAACAGCAATCATGACTTTTGAGTACCATATTTTTATGCCTGAAAGCGAATTGGCTGGCCGGTGGAAGGCAACTGATGTTTACC
>JAHYIT010000016.1 GCA_019429205.1 Mariniphaga sp.
ATATTTCTATTCGCTTTCGGAAAAACGGATCTTTTACACCGTGGCTTCAGCCCGGTGAACAGAGATATCAAAAACAAAAGGGCTTTAGCCATTAAGAGATTTAAATGCTAAAGCCGGAAAAGACTCCGAAAAGGTTAAACACCGGGCTTTCCGAAGGAATCCTTTCAGGGAAAGCGCCGGTGTAAAAGACCCTTTTTTCAGAAAGCGAAAATATGGAATTTGTCATACACCCTTTTTTTACAATTAAATAATTTGGACGGAAACAGACTTCGTTGGTACAAATAACTGTTCTGCAATTCTGGCCATGGGTTTACCCCCTCCGGTCAGATAAATCTGTTCTTAACTTCCTGCCGGTCGATTCAGGTAAGCGAAACTTACCCCCTCCGGCCAGATAAATCTGGCCTCGTCCCCCTGTGGCACTAACGCCACAAGGGGACAAAAATTCCCTTGATGTAAAGACAGTAAATAATTCGTAAAAAAATTGAGATTTGAATTCCGACAGTGCAATAAACATGGTCAGGTCTCACTGTGGTGCGCCAACAGGTATCGGGGCCGCAAGAGGACAATAGAATAACGTATAGTTATAGCTTTAAATTAACATTAAAGTTGAAAACTTCAATCCTGATTTTGCACAGGAGATTTGAAACTGTGGAATTTTAGTACTTAATTTGTATATGTTTCTGATTCAGGAATTAAACTTTATGCTATTCCTGTATAGATTTAAAACAAATAGTTCGTTATAATAAATTAAAACTTACACTACTATGTCAAAAATTAAAATAGGTATTAATGGATTTGGCCGCATCGGACGCCTGGTTTTCCGTGCTGCTGTTGCAAAAGACAATGTTGAAGTGGTTGGCATCAACGACCTGCTGGATGTGGACTACATTGCCTACATGTTAAAATACGACTCAACACATGGCCGGTTTAACGGTGAAGTTTCAGTTGAAAATGGTATGCTGGTTGTAAACGGCAAAAAAATCAGGGTGACTTCTGAAAAGAACCCGGCTGATTTGAAATGGGGCGAAGTTGGTGCTGAATACGTGGTGGAATCCACCGGTATTTTCCTCACCAAAGAAAAAGCACAGGGCCACCTCGATGCCGGCGCCAAAAAAGTTATTATGTCGGCTCCGTCAAAAGATGACACCCCGATGTTTGTAATGGGTGTTAACCAGAAAAGTTACACCAGCGATATGAACTTCGTTTCAAACGCGTCATGCACCACCAACTGTCTGGCGCCTGTTGCAAAGGTGTTGCACGATAAATTTGGAATTGCAGAAGGTTTGATGACCACTGTACACGCTACCACCGCTACACAAAAAACCGTTGACGGTCCTTCAATGAAAGACTGGCGCGGCGGACGTGGCGCAGGACAAAACATTATTCCTTCGTCAACCGGAGCTGCAAAAGCAGTTGGAAAAGTTATTCCTGAACTGAATGGCAAACTGACCGGTATGGCTTTCCGCGTTCCCACACCTAACGTTTCTGTAGTTGACCTCACTGTTCGTTTGGAAAAAGGCGCTTCTTACGAAACCATCTGCGCTGCTATGAAAGAAGCTTCAGAAGGTGAATTGAAAGGCGTACTTGGATACACTGAAGATGCAGTGGTTTCAAACGACTTCCTCGGTGAATCATGCACCTCTTTCTTTGATGCCGGCGCCGGAATCGGACTCAACGATAATTTCGTAAAAGTGGTTTCATGGTACGACAATGAATGGGGCTATTCGCTCAAAGTTGTTGAATTAATTCAATACATGGATTCGGTAAAATAAAGATACTATATATATAATGGTATAAAAAGGTTGCCTGAGGGCGGCCTTTTTTTTATTTCAACAAAATTGGAACAGCCTTTTCTATCGCAAGTTTACGCTTACCAAGTGAGTTCGTTTTACCCAATAAAAAATCATCAGAAATCTGCAATAAATTCCGGCGAACAAAATCCAGGTTAACTGGAGAAATCAACCAATTTACATTTTCGAGCCATTCCAACGGAAATGAAATCATTCGCTGTTCAACATCCAATTCATTAATAACAGCCTTTTGTTTTGCAAACGAAAAAACTTCCATCCAGTTAAATGAGTAGTTCAATGAAAGGTGTATGATGTCAAAAATGTCTTTCGGCTCATCCCGCCCAACAAGTGCGGTTATTTTGTTTGATAAAATGTTGAGCGGGGTGTCAATATTACCATAAATATATTTTACAGGTTTCCCGACATAATAAGTTGAATCATTTACAAACTCAATCTTCAATTGAATATCTTTTTCATTTATAAAAATCCGGGAAAAATCGTCAGCGAAAAGTGATTGCTGAAGGTTGATTTGGTAACGGGCTTTAATATTATCTATTAAATCAGAGATATATTGATTATACCCTGGATTTGCTTTCATGAAAAAATCCAAATCTTCGCTAAATCGGTGATTCAGATAAAATCGTCCCAATGCTGTGCCACCGGTTAAATAAAACGGAAAATCGAGTGTTTGCCACCAGGAAAGAAATTTATCCTGAAGTTGGTATAATTTGATGTAATCTTTCCCGGACGAATTCATATTTATTTCTTAATGATGGTGATCTGAGTTTATTTATAACCTGATTGGTGAGCAATAATTTTATATCGTGTGGAGGAATTAATTGTATAATTGTAAACCATGAATAAGATTCCAAAAGTTTCCGGAAAATTCTTTCACGATTATAATGACCAGCACTTTCTTTTCTGCCCGTTAAAACAGCATCGATTTCTTTAGCCGAAATATTATAATCCCAAAGCACTTGATTAAGTAATTTGATTCTTTCCGACGTTTTCATTTTTAAACCATTTTGGAATGAATTCAAAGGTACAAAAATTCTTTTTTATTTCACCGGCGCTTTAGCCCGGTGGATAACTTCATCAGCTCCTATATTAGCTTTAGCGTTTAATTCTTTAACGGCTAAAGCCGAATTTTCTGTTCATCGTCTGCAATCACCGGGCTAAAGCACCGGTGTAAAATACTTTTTTTTTAATTTTTCTTTGCCGGCATTAAAAAGACACGGTGTAAAAAACCGCAGCGTAATATACCCGGTTTTCCCAAACAAATAAAAACTATCCAATAAAATTTGTTGTACACCCACTAAACAAACACTATTCATACCGAAGTGAATCAATGGGATCGAGACGGGCTGCTTTCTGCGCAGGATAATACCCTGAAATAATTCCGACAAGAAAACAAAGAACTACGCCAACTATAATCCACATCCAGGGAATGATAAAGGCAGAACCAATGAGCACTGAAACCAAATTCCCTACGAGTATTCCGACTACAATACCAAGTATTCCTCCAATTTGCCCGATAACAATTGCTTCAATTAAAAATTGTTGCCGCACAATTGAACTTTTAGCCCCAATTGCTTTTCTCACTCCAATTTCGCGGGTGCGTTCGGTAACTGAAACCAGCATAATGTTCATTAACCCCACGGCTGCGCCAAAAAGGGTAATTAAACCGATAATGGTTGCAACCAGTGTAATATTCCTGATATTATCGAGTAAAATATTCACCAGATTATCACTCTTTTCAATATTAAAATCTGTTTCGTCCAGCGGGTCGAGTCCCCGAACATTTCTAAAAACTGCTTCAGCCTGGCCGATGGCCACATCCAGCATTTCAGCCCGGGGCACCATCACCTGAACACTAAAATTCATGTTTGGCCGCGAAAAATATATCCGTGTGTTGGTGTAGGGAATAAAACAAACCAAATCGTTACTTATGCCCATTCCGCTGCCTTTACTTTTAAGGGTACCAATAACTTTGTATTTTCCGCTTCCAATGCTAATCACCTTTTGCAAAGGATCTTCATTGTTTTTAAAAAAAAGTTTAACCAAATCGCTGCCTAACAAAACCACTGCCCGTCCGCCATCAATTTCAGAATCATTAAAACTCCGCCCTTTATCAATTTCAAAACCTGCCGTTTGAAGATAATCCTCATCAATCCCTCTCACATTCACATTCGGATTGGATTTTTGTGTTCCATATTTTATGGTGGCATTGCCCGATGCATTTACCGAAATGGCAGTAACAGCCGGAAATTGGAATTGCTCTTTAAAAGCTTTCGCCTGGTAATAAGATATGTAAGAATAATTTTTTGACCGGTATTGCTGGTTTCCTACCTGAACCCGCATTCCCCGGCTTGTAAGCGTAAAAGTATTTGCCCCCATAAAAGTAAATTCCTTTGTTATTGAATTTTTTATGGAGTCGATGGCAGTTAAAATGCCAATTAATGCCGTAATACCCACTGCAATTATAAGAACAGTTAGTATCGAACGAAGCAGGTTCGACCGCACAGACTGCAATGCAATCCTCAAATTTTCAGCGAATAATGTCGCCTTCCTCATTTTATACTTTTTCAGAATGTTAATAATAATACGTACAAAAACACATAATTAGTTAACTTATAACAAAGAATATTACACTAAGCCGATTTTTCTTATTTCAGGGAAAATCTGACGAACAGATGACGGAATTGTTCGATAATTTCCCAGCCTTAGTGTTTTTTAACATTTTTTAAAAGGCAAAAAATACAGCCGGGTTCAACCTTCGAAAAATAATGGAATGATTACAAAACATATTATAAATCAGTTTTTTGGAACCGAACCCGTTCGTCTAAAAAAATCAAATAAAGAAACATTTCATCACTTTATCGAAGATCCACAGCAAATCCATTTTGTTTTTTGAATGAAAAGGTTTTTAAATTTGAACTCGAAAATACGTTCAAAGTTATGATTTATAATTTTAGAATTACTTCACCGGAATCCAAAAACTTCCTTTTAAAACTGGAGGCAGATGGAGAACATTCATTTTTCGATTTGCACACCATCATACAAAAGAGCGTTGGTTTTGAAATGCACCAACTGGCTTCCTTTTTTATTCCGGACCAAAACGGAAGGAAACAGAAAGAAGTGTCGATGCTTGATTTAGGCCTTAACGGAGGCATTTATAATATTATGCAGAAAACAAAACTATCTGACTTAATTCAATCGAAACCGCGTCATTTTATTTACACTTTTGATTTTATAAGCGACAGATCATTTTATATAGAACTAACTGGAATTGTTATGGAAAAAAATCTCAGAGAACCATTTATCACTCTGATGCAGGGTGAAGCCCCGGTACAGGTTCTGGGTTATGAACCACCTGTGACGGATTCAGCCAAACTTCAGGAAGAAGAGGTTTTGATGGATTTTGGCATTTTAGAGGATTACACTGAACTTTACGGAGAAATGGAGGACTTTTAGGATTCCACAGTGTAAAATCAAAAAAAATCAGACTGTTCAATTCATTTTGGGCAGTCTTTTTTTTGCATTTAATTTGCAGTGTAAACAGTTTAAAATGATAAAACACCTGATAATTATTACCGGCCCTACAGCAATTGGGAAAACCCGCGTGGCCATTGAAACTGCGAAATTGTTTAACACCGAAATTGTTTCGGCAGATTCGAGGCAAATTTACAGAGAGTTAAGCATTGGCACAGCCGTTCCTCCACAGGCAGAACTGAATTCAATAAAACATCACTTCATACACTCCCACTCCCTATTTGATGCATACAATGCCAGCCGTTTCGAAACGGAAGCAATGGAACTGCTTAAAAAATTATTCAGAAAATACAACATTGTTGTTTTAACCGGAGGTTCGATGCTTTATATTGAAGCGGTTTGTAAAGGTATCGACACTATGCCCGATGTTGATCCGGAACTTCGGCAGAGTTTAAAAACCAGTTTAAAAGAAAACGGAATTGAAAGTTTACGGTTTCAACTCAAACAACTTGATCCGAAATATTACAGGCAGGTGGATTTAAAAAATCCGGCACGAATTGTTCATGCCCTTGAAATTTGCCTGATGACGGGAAAACCCTATTCATCTTTTCGCACCTCACCCAATAAAGAAAGGCCATTCTCAATAATAAAAATCGGGCTTGATTGCGATCGGGCTGAACTCCACCAGCGAATTAACCAACGTGTTGACAAAATGATTGAAGCCGGATTGGAAAAGGAAGCGCGTGGCGTTTATCCGCTCAAACACCTGAACTCTTTGAATACCGTTGGCTATCGCGAATTTTTTGCCCATTTTGATGGCGAAATTTCAAAAGAAAAAGCCATAAAACTGATTCAACGAAATACACGCCGGTATGCACGCAAACAACTTACCTGGTTCAGGAAAGATGTTGAAATGAACTGGTTCCATCCTCAGGATTCAAAAAATATTATAGAATTCATTCAAAACAAAATTGAAAAAACATGAACGCTCCAGGCAAATTTATTATTCGGGTTTATGGCATTGTTTTAAACGAAAAAGAAGAAATACTGGTAACCGATGAATTTCAACTTGGCATAAAAATGACCAAATTTCCGGGAGGCGGACTGCATTTTGGAGAAGGAACCATAGAATGTTTGCAGCGGGAATTCAGGGAAGAATGTAACGGCCAGGAGATAAAAAACATCCGCCATTTTTACACAACAGATTTTTACCAGGAAGCGTTATTTTATGAAAATCAACAGCTTATCAGCATTTATTACCTGGCCGATTTAAAAACTCCCATTCAATTTCCGATTTCGAAAAAGGCATTTGATTTTGAAAAACCGGAAAACGGAAACCAAAGTTTCAGGTGGGTGAAATTAAAAGATTTAAAAACAGATGATTTATCGTTCCCTATTGATAAATTTGTGGCGAAAGAATTAAAAAAGGGGTTTTTATGAAGATTACCATTCTTGGCCCGGCACATCCGTTAAGAGGAGGAATTGCAGCCTTAAACGAGCGGCTGGCAAAACAGCTTGTTACAGAAGGCCATGAAGTAAATATTGTTTCATTTGCACTGCAATACCCCAAACTTTTGTTCCCCGGAAAAACACAGTACTCCCAAGACGAAATGGTATTTAATTTCCAGATAACCCAGGAAGTAAATTCTGTTAATCCGGTTAACTGGTTAAAAACAGGCAAAAAATTAAGGCAGGCAAAACCCGATTTACTGATTGTAAGATACTGGCTTCCCTTTATGGCCATGAGCCTGGGCACCATTTGCAAACTGGTTAAAAAAAATGGCCACACAAAAGTTATCTCCATTGTTGACAATATTATTCCGCACGAAAAAAGGCCGGGCGACAAATTTCTGAGCAATTATTTTACTAAAAATGTGGATGGATTTATAGCTATGTCGAGGAGTGTGTTGACTGACCTTGCATTGTTCGATACCAGCAAACCCAAGTTATTTTCTCCCCACCCCATTTACGATCATTACGGAACAATTGAGCCGCGTGAAACTGCAGTACAGAAACTTAAACTGGACAATCAATACAGATATATTCTTTTTTTTGGATTTATAAGAGATTACAAGGGTTTGGATTTACTTTTGGAGGCTTTTGCCGATGAATTTTTTACGCAAAACAAAATTAAGCTAATAGTTGCCGGTGAATTTTATACTGACGATTCCAAATACAAAAAACTAATTGAAGATTTTAACCTGGCCGACCGGGTAATATTAAAAACCGACTACATACCAAATTCAGAAGTGGAAAATTATTTCAACGCTGCTGATATTATTGCACAACCCTACAAATCGGCAACCCAAAGCGGAGTTACCCAAATTGGCTATCATTTTAACAAGCCCATGCTTGTAACTAATGTTGGCGGGCTTTCAGAAATAATTCCAAACGGCAAGGCAGGTTATGTTGTGCCACCCCATGCAGAAAATATCAAAGAAGCGCTTATTGATTTTTTCAAAAACAACAGGGCAGAAAAATTTATTCAGCAGGTAAAAAAAGAAAAGGATCGTTTTACCTGGGATAAAATGACAAATACGATTTATGATTTGGTTGAAAATTTGGTATCCAAAAAAAGTATTCAGAATTAAATATGAGTTAATAACTTCCTTTTTTTTTTGTTTTTGATGTAAGGATGTAAAAAAATTAGATACTTTGAGAGGATAATACAAGAGAGGCAGTTTAAAAAAAATTCATATTAATAGACAGACAGTTGCAGCATTTTAACAAAGCAGAAATACGACAAATTGAAGACCGTTACCAGGATTTTCTGAAAGCCATTAAGGTTAAATTTGATGAAGAACGGTTGGCACGGATCGAAAAAGCATTCCGGTTTGCCAATGCTGCTCATGACGGAATTAAACGAAAATCAGGTGAACCATATATAATCCATCCCATTGCAGTTGCCCGAATTGTTGCCATAGATTTAGGACTTGGCGCCACCTCTATTTGCGCGGCCATTTTGCACGATGTTGTTGAAGATACGGAGTATTCCATTAACGACATTGAAAATATGTTTGGAGAAAAAGTGGGCCGGATTGTTGACGGCCTGACCAAACTTTCAGGCGACTTCGACTCCCGGCAGGCTCTTACGCTCAAAAAAATGCTGATGACCCTCTCGGACGATATTCGGATTATCCTAATAAAAATTGCCGACCGGTTGCACAATATGCAAACCCTCGACTCGATGCCGGCGCATAAAAAAATAAAAATTGCCGGAGAAACGCTTTATCTTTATGTTCCGCTGGCTCACCGGCTGGGCCTTTACGCCATTAAAAATGAACTGGAAGAACTTAGTTTTAAACACAAACATCCCGAAGAATACAACAAAATCCTGTTAATGCTGCACAACCAGGAAGAAACACGAAACTACCTGGTAAACGAATTTATACGACCGATTAAAGAAAAGTTAGAGGAAGAAAAAATTGAAAGTACCGTTTCAAACCGACTGAAATCGACTTTTTCCATTTGGCAAAAAATGCAAAAGAAAGGGGTCACCTTCAACGAAATTTATGATATTCTTGCCGTACGAATTGTTATAAAAGCCAAACCCGGTATCTCAGAAAAGCGTCAGTGTTTCGATGTTTTATCGCTCGTTACAGATATTTACAAACCCCGGCCCGACCGCATCCGCGACTGGATTACCATGCCCAAGGCAAACGGGTACGAATCGTTGCACGTTACAGTTATGGGGCCGCAGGGAAAATGGGTTGAAGTGCAAATACGTACCGAACGGATGGACGAAGTCGCCGAATACGGATTTGCAGCACATTACCGATATAAAGATATCAGCACATTTGAAAATGAACTGGACACCTGGATTGAACGCATTCGCGAACACCTGCGATCTCCTGATTCTGATGCATTCGAATTCCTCGACGATTTTAAGCTGAACCTTTATGCATCAGAAATCAATTTGTTTACTCCAAAAGGCGACATGGTTTCTTTGCCGCAGGGCTCAACTGTTATTGATTTAGCTTATGAAATCCATACCGATTTGGGGAATAAATGCATCGGAGCAAAAATCAATTTTAAACTGGTACCTATCAGCCACGTGCTCGAAAACGGAGACCAGGTTGAAATTCTTACCTCCGAAAAACAAACACCCAAACTGGAATGGTTGAAATTTGCCACCACTGCAAAAGCACGATCTAAAATTAAAGATGCCTTTAAACTGGAGAAGAAAAAACACATTGATAAGGGAAAGGAAATGGTTGAAGACGCATTAAAAGAAGTTAAAGCACCGATTACAGCCAATAACCTCAAAAAAATAATTGCCCACTTTAATTTGAATAACAAAGACCAGCTCTATTCTGAAGTGGGTATGGGATTTCTTGAACTCGATAACCTGGATGAAATTCTCGGAAAAAAATCGCCCAACAAACTGGTGAAATACTGGAATATTACATTCAGCCGAAAAAAGAAGGAGGAAACAGTTGAAAATGAAATTGAAGCCGAAACGCCAAAAAAGCTACAAATAATTGACAAAAGAAAAACGTTTCTTCTGAAAGAAGCCCAGGATAATGTGAACTTCTCGCTGGCCAAATGCTGCAATCCCATTCCGGGCGATAAAGTAATTGGCTACCTTTCCACCGACGACCATGTCATCATTCATAAAACCGGGTGCAAGGAAGTGGAAAAATTTCTTTCAAGCCACGGAAACCGCATTATTTCAGCAGAGTGGACTAAATTCAAAAAACAGTCGTACCTCACACGGTTACGGTTAGAGGGATTCGACCGCCTTGGAATGGTTAACGAAGTAACCAATGTAATCTCAAAGCAACACAGTATAAACATGCGTTCAGTTCAGTTCGACACCCACGAGGGTATTTTCGAAGGCGATTTATTTCTTTACATCCACAATTCTGATGATCTGCACCACCTTATTTCACGGCTCGAAAAAATAAAAGGAATTGACCGGGTTTCGCGAGATGAAAACCTGTATGATTAATTTTTATTTAGTCTTAATAATCAAAAAATTATTTCTATTTTTGGTGCTTGTTTTAAAAGGGTTGAAGTATGAATATCCACAAAACCAGGGAAACAGTAAGGAACATGTTTACTGAATACCTGGAGAAAAACGGGCACCGAAAAACTCCGGAACGTTTTGCCATTCTCGATGAAATTTATTCGCGGGACGGGCATTTCGACATTGAATCGCTGTATATATCGATGAAAAACAAAAAATACCGGGTGAGCCGCGCTACATTATACAATACTATTGATTTGCTGCTTGAATGTAAGCTGGTTGTAAAGCACCAGTTTGGGAAAAATATTGCCCAGTTTGAAAAAGCTTTTGCCACCATGCAACACGACCATCTTATTGACACATCAAACGGGAAAGTGGTTGAATTTTTCGATCCCCGAATTCGGGAAATAATTGAAGATACATGCACAAAAAATAATTTCAAACTGAGCCATCATACCCTTTACATTTACGGTCAGACCATTAAAACCAACTAACCGTTTTCACATTATCATTTTATAAAATAATCTTTTGTTGAAATCTTTTTTGGCAGGCCAAGCAAAAATATTTGTAATTTTAAACGCTTATTTAAGTCACCGTGAAAACATTTCTCACAGGAAAATATTTTCACGGTTTTATTTGTAAACTAAAATTGAAAAATGAAAGCAGACGTATTGTTAGGCCTGCAATGGGGCGACGAAGGAAAAGGAAAAATTGTTGATGTATTAACACCTAATTACGATGTAATTACGCGTTTTCAGGGTGGGCCTAATGCCGGTCACACACTGGAATTCAACAACATCAAACACGTATTGCATACTATTCCTTCGGGCATTTTCCGCGAGAATAAAATCAATATTATTGGAAATGGTGTGGTAATTGACCCCATCGTTTTTAAAAAAGAAATCGATTCTATTCAAAAACTTGGGTTCGACCTTTCAAAAAACCTTTACATATCTAAAAAAGCCCACCTCATTTTGCCAACCCATCGAATTCTGGATGCAGCTTCGGAACAAAAAAAAGGCAAAACAAAAATTGGCTCAACACTTAAAGGAATAGGGCCAACTTATAAAGATAAAATTGGCCGGGAGGGTCTTCGTGTTGGAGATTTACTGCACAATTTCAAATCCAAATACCAGGAACGGACTGATAACCACAAAACTATGCTTTCAGATTTCTTCCATTACGATTATAAGCAAATTCTTGCCGATTGTGAACAGGATTGGTTTGAAGGTGTGGAAGTTTTAAAGTCATTCCAGATTGTAGATACGGAACACTTCATCAACGATTTACTAAAAAAAGGCAAATCGGTACTGGCCGAAGGTGCACAAGGGACCCTGCTCGACATCGACTTTGGTTCCTACCCTTTTGTAACCAGTTCAAATACCATTTGTGCCGGAGCTTGCACCGGCCTTGGGCTTGCTCCTCAAAAAATAGGTAAAGTTTACGGCATATTTAAAGCTTATTGTACCCGTGTGGGAATGGGCCCCTTCCCTACCGAATTGCATGATGAAACCGGCACCAAACTGCGCGATGCAGGGAACGAATACGGATCAACAACAGGAAGGCCACGCCGTTGCGGATGGCTCGATTTGGTAGCTTTGAAATATTCGGTAATGCTGAATGGCGTTACTGAACTGATTATGATGAAAGCCGATGTATTAGACAAATTTGAACTTATTAAAATTTGTATCGGCTACGAAATTGACGGAGAAGTGGTGGAACATTTCCCCTTCGAACTCACCGACAATGTGAAACCGGTTTACGTGGAATTACCCGGTTGGGAAACCGACCTCACAAAAATCAAAAACCAGGATGAATTTCCGGAGGAATTAAACAACTATATTAGTTTTATTGAGGACGAAATGGGTATTACGGTTTCCATTGCATCAGTGGGCCCAAACAGAGAGCAAACTATTTTTATGGAAAAGGAATAAATTATTTCCTTTCTAAAAATGTTCCCAATCCCTCTTTTAATGCCAGATATCTTCGTTATCTTTATGCATTAGGAAATTTTTTAATTTTCATTATGCCATTTTTTTCAAATCATTGGGGACTTTATACCGATTATTACGAGCTTACTATGGCTCAGGGATATTTTTTTTCCGGGAAAAAAGATGATACCTCAACTTTTAACTATTTTTTCCGCACCAATCCGTTTCAGGGAGGATTTACTGTTTTTGCAGGTCTCCAGGATTTTCTGAAAATGCTTTCCGGGTTTTCTTTTTCAGATTCCGATATTGAATATTTAAAAGAACAGGGATTTAAATCCGAGTTTTTAAAATACCTTAAAAATTTTAGTTTTACAGGAAATATTTTTAGTATGCCGGAAGGGGAAATTGCTTTTCCCAACGAACCTGTTCTTCAGTCTGAGGGTAATATAATTGAATGTCAACTTATTGAAAGTTTGCTGCTGAATATTCTCAATTTTGAATCGTTGATTGCAACCAAGGCATTCCGGATAAAAATGGTTGCCGGAGACAGAATTTTTGCGGATTTCGGATTGCGGCGTGCCCAGGGTTTGGGAGCACTGCACGGCAGCAGGGCTGCTGTAATTGGTGGCGCATCCTCCACTTCGAACGTAATGGCCGGAAAAATTTTTGACATACCGGTCAGTGGAACGCAAGCCCACTCCTGGGTTCAGAGTTTCGACAGCGAAATTGAGGCATTCAGGGCTTATGCGAAAATCCATCCTGAAAATACCGTATTACTGGTTGATACTTACGACACACTAAAATCAGGTATTCCCAATGCCATTCAGGTGGCCAAAGAAATGGAAGAAGAAGGTCACCAGTTAAAGGCTGTTCGACTAGACAGCGGCGACCTGGCATATCTGAGTAAGAGAGCCCGCAAAATGCTTGATGAAGCTGGCCTGGAATATGTGAACATTATCGCTTCGAACCAGTTAAACGAACATGTGGTTAAAAGTTTGCTGAAAGACCAGGAAGCGCCAATTGACGCATTTGGCATTGGCACTGAACTTATTACCGGTAAAGATGATGCTGCCTTGGATGGTGTTTACAAACTTGTAGGAATCAATGGCCAGCCTAAGATGAAACTCTCCGAAAATATTGAAAAAGTAACTCTGCCATGCAAGAAACAGGTTTACAGGTGCTTTGACAATGACGGCACTTTTTACCGCGATGCCATTTTACTGGCAGATGAAAACTTAAAAGAGGCAGAATTTATCTATCATCCCATCTATCCGGAAAGAAAGACTAAAATTGGTTCGCTGCAGAAAGAACCCTTATTGCAATTAGTCGTAAAAAAAGGCAATATCATTTCTGAGCAAAAAAAGGCGGATGAAATTCATCAATACCTTGTAAAAAGAGCAGCATTGCTTCCTGAAGAACATAAACGATTTATCAGTCCGCATATTTACAAAGTTGGAATTTCTGAAAAATTGATGGAAACCAGAAACACACTGGCAAAACAGTTGAAATGAAAAACATCTATCAAAAAATATGACAGAAATTATTCGTCCCACGCTGGTTGTTGATAAGGATATTTGCATGCAAAATATTGAAAGAATGGCGCAAAAAGCAAAGGATTATCAACTGCGTTTCAGACCTCATTTCAAAACGCACCAGTCGGCAGAAATCGGCAATTGGTTCCGAATTTATGGAGTGGAAGCTATTACTGTTTCATCGGTTCAAATGGCCGAATATTTTGCAAAAAACGGTTGGGACGATATAACAATTGCTTTCCCGCTAAATATTCTTGAAATTGATATTATTAATCGTCTGGCAGCTAACATTAAACTGAACGTTTTGGTAGAAAACAAAGAAGCTGCTGCTGTTCTGGCGAAAAAGGCAACCTATAAAATCGGAGTTTTTCTGAAAATTGATACAGGTTCAAACCGAACTGGAATTGAACCATCCAAAACGGATGCGATTAACACCATTCTTGAACTTCTTTCTAAAAACAAAAAAGTAATATTCAAAGGATTTCTGACACACGCCGGACACACCTATTCGGCACGTTCAACCAATGAAATATTTAGTCGCCACTTTGATTCATTGCTCAAATTCAGAACGTTAAAACAAAAATATCAATCTAATTTCCCCAACCTGGAAATAAGTATCGGAGATACACCTTCCTGCTCAATTTGTACAAATTTTATGGGAGTGGACGAAATCAGGCCAGGCAATTTTGTATTTTATGATTTAATGCAACAAAATCTCGGCGTTTGCAGTTTTGAAGAAATTGCTGTGCGAATGGTTTGCCCGGTTGTGGCCAAACATGCTTCACGAAACGAAATTGTAATTTATGGCGGAGCTATTCATCTCTCACAGGATTCGTTACTTAACATTGACGGGAAACCATTTTTTGGCAGAATATTAATAAACAAGAAAGGCGAAAAGAAACTGTTAAGCCCAAGAAATTATGTTTCAAGACTATCGCAGGAACACGGGATTTTAAAAGTTTCGCAAAAAAACTTTCAGCATTTTCAGGTGGGCGATTTGGTGGAAATCATTCCGGTTCATTCCTGCCTTACAGCAAACCTTGCGCGGAAATATCTTACCACCGAAGGCGAAGAAATAGCCATGATCAATACCTGATTCCATTTAACTTCTGACATTAATTGTATTCAAAAAAAATTAAAAAAATTAGCTGAAAAATTTTTTTCTTCAGACAAATTACCGTACATTAGTGGACAAATTACCAGCAAGATGAATAAAAAGTATAAATCTTCCACAAAAAATACGGATAAGGTTGCAGAAGCCGCAGTGTCACTTGCCTATTTAAATGCCTC
Organism: Mariniphaga sp.; assembly: GCA_019429205.1. Taxonomy (GTDB): domain Bacteria; phylum Bacteroidota; class Bacteroidia; order Bacteroidales; family Prolixibacteraceae; genus Mariniphaga. The sequence continues at coordinate 15,005 of JAHYIT010000016.1, forward strand.
AGAACCCATTATTACGGTTCATTCCATTCTGAATATTGATTCCAAAGATGTTGCTGAACCGTTGAACCGCGTTGACACGTTCAGGGAAGGCTTGAGCCGAAAGTCCTTTGACCGGCTAAAAGAAATTACTGGTCTCGACAACAATACACTTGCTGAAGCACTGGGCGTTTCTGCTAAAACCATTCAGCGAAAAGAAATATTCGGGGTTATTCAATCTGAAAAAATGTATGAGCTTGCTGAGTTGTATGCAATGGGTATTTCCTATTTTGGAGAGGAAGGTTTCAGGCGTTGGATGGCCAGGCCGCTTTTCAGCATTGGAAACAGAAAACCCTTAGAATTAATTGATGTTTCCGAAGGTTTGATTTTGCTGAAAGCTGAAATTATGCGGTTGCAGCACGGTATTGCCATATGATTATTTACCGCATTGCACGAACGGAGTTTTGCGATACCAGCGGCGAAGGGGCCAAATTATATGGCGGACGCTGGAACCTGCCGGGTTTTCCGGCACTGTACGGTTGCAGTACCATTGCCTCGGCTTTATTGGAAAGATTAACTGTGGACCCGGAACTTTTTGCCTCCGAACGGTATGTTTTGTATAGCATCATGGAATTTAACTGCCCCGACAGATTAATAAAAAAGCCTGACTTAAATGAATTCCCTGCAAACTGGGATGGTATTCCTTTCAATAAAACAACACAAGTGTTTGGAACAAAATTGATTCAATCGGGTATTGTTTGTTTTGCTATTCCTTCTGTTGTGGATAAAACCTCTTTAAATTTTGTTATAAATCCGCTTTCAGGAGATTTAAAAAAACTTACCTGGAAAATATATCCGCTGAAACTTGATAAACGTATAATAAAGTAAAGTGCAATTCAAAATTTTAACTGGAATCATTCTAACTCCAGCATTCTCGAAATGGCTTCCAGATAAGAAGTTACAGGGTACAGTTTTTCATCGTACCACAACGAAGCAAAATAGAGCCCGATGGGTGCCGGTTTTAATCCGTTTTGTTTATAATATTCATCGAGCCAGGTTAATCCGGCATCGCAAATTTTCCGGTTTTCCAACGAAGCCAGAGCTGAAACGGCAAGTGCTGTTTCTTCTATTGTCCCCCAAATATTTTTTGCACCTCCCCAGCTTCCATCTTTATTCTGAACGGAAATCAAATACCTGTTACCAGCATTAATAAGAACTTTTAACCGTTGTTTCAAATTTTCAGAGAGCCATTTATGATTCGAAGTATCTTTCAGGTAAGTGACTACTTTTGCCGTTCCGTAAACCGGGTTGGTATGATCATCTGTTTGCTGATTGCCAAACCACAATGGCAGCCAGCTTCCGTTTTCACGCTGATGTTTTTCAAGGTAATGCAATGCTTTTTCAAATGACTTCAGCAGTCTGTTTTTCTGCCCAGTGGTAAGTTCATTTTGATAAACTTCCAGCACTGAAGAAACAGCCAGCAAGTTATGCCCGGTGAGGTCGGAGCAACTCTGATCGAACGGCAATTTTCCCCAGCCTTTGGAAAAAGTAGGAAATCCGCCATCATTGTTTTGAAGGCGAAACAACCATTGGCAACCGGCCAGTATTTCTTGCTTAACCTTTTCTTTTGGCTGAAGTTTCAGTAATGCTAAAATTGTTCCGGGGGTATCATCTCCATCGGGTACTGAGCCGGGGAAATTTGTCCAGCCCCAGCCTCCAGTTCCGGTTCCGTTAAAAGGATGAACATTATTATTCTGAATAAGCTTAAAGTGGTCTGCAATTTTATCCTGCAAATCGGCATGAATAAATCCATCGAGATTAGAACGAAAGGCTTTTACTGTTAATGATGTAACCCAGGTTGACAGGTCAACATCAATGGGCCAGCCTCCATCTTCGCGTTGCGTGTTTTTCAAAAAACGGATGCCTTTTTTCACTACCTCGGTTTCACCATATCCGGCATTGATTAAACTCAGCGCCACAAAAGCTGTTAGCGGAATGGCCTCTAAATATCCGCCGCTTTCGGGAAGCATTCGGCGTAAAATTTTTAACGCTTTTTGAATTGAAAACCTGCGCACAGTTCGCCAAAAAAGGTTTGAATTTTTTTTCTTAAAAATAACAATGCCCACTGCAACCAAGGCCGGAATAGCATAGCTTACCACACTCAAATTCAGTAACCGGTAAAACTTTCGAGGCAATAGCGACAGCTCAAACGGCAGTTGCGGAATGTATTTGAATGCACTTTTTTCAGGTATTCCGCAAAGTGCGCTCATAGCCAAAATAGGAACCGAAAATGTAAAATCTTTCTGATAATGGTCGAGTATAACCTTTGAAATCCGGGAAGAATGAATATCGATTTTCTGCTTTAAAAGATAGCCGGCAATTTGCTCCTGAAATGAAATTATCCAGTTTTTTTCTTCCCTGAACAAATTTGCGGCGGCATAAACCAGCAAACTGGTGCTCACATTTCCGGGACTTTCGGGCGTGTCACCAAAACTGCCGTCGGCATTTATGTTCGATTTTAACCAGTATAATCCCCGATTAATTTCTTTGTCATGAACTTTTAGATTATCAAAATAAAGGGCGGCAACAGCAACAGCAACGCCAAGTGAACTGGATGAAAGCCGGCCTTCCCAGTATCCTTCGTGTTTTAATTCTGAAACCAGGTTCATTCCCAATTCATTCAGTCGCTTTTCCAATTCTCTATTTTGTATCATACCAAAGTTCCCAAAGTAAGTAAACCATAAAATGTATATTCCAAATCACGCATTTCATCACCGTTTCCGGCCAGAAAAGCTCCGGCACTGTAATTTTGCTGAATCAGTTCCAGGCAGGTTGGAGTAACCAGGCGTAAGTCGGCACCTGTAAATTTAAGGGCAAATAATGCAACCGCTGTTGACAGCAAATCGGGTTCGTCCACTTCCCGAAATGCTTTAAACCCTTTTCCATCTTCAAAAAAAGAAAGCAATATTTTCGCTTCTTTTTTAGTGCATAATCCTGCTTTTTGCCGGGCTACGGCTATGGCTGCATGAACACTGCACGGAGATTCAGCCGAAGGAGAATAAAAAGAAAGTGCCGGACGGGCAAAAAAGTAAATAACTTTATTTCTGTAGAAGGCATCAAAAGCCAGTAAAAAAAGAAACAGCCTGTAAAATATACTCATCCTTCCAGTATCCTGTAATGCCATTTTTATGAGCTTCAATTTTGAAGGTTTTTTGAATTCATTTTTAAAAAGGACTGAGCGGATTAGAATTTCAGCAAATACCTCCACTGGTTCCTTTTGAACTTCCTCATTTTCCAGCATAAACCGTTTATGATTTTCCAGGATTTTTTTCAGGCCAATCGCCCCGGAAAGCCAAACGCCAAAAAGGGAGTAATATATATCCGGACGACCTGCCCGGTTGGTGAATCCACCACCTGAATGCTGACAGGATTGAACAAACGTTATTACTTCGGACTGACTTTTTGCATCGAGTGTGGCAAATCCTTTTTGCACCAATCCTATAAACTGATTATAGATTGGAATGTCTGACGATTTACTGACCACGTTTTTGTTCTTTGAAAACCTTCCCCATAACACTGTACAATCCCAACCGCATTTTTTGATTCTGAAGATTGTCCAGTTCCGCATAACATTTATCCACATAAACCTGGAGGAATCGTTCTGTCTGATTTTCAATGTCAAACTTTTCAATTTTTTTTCGAAAAAGCGGAAGATTGTTTTCTCGCAGAATACCAGGAAATTCATGGTCAACTGCATTCATTTTTTCCTGTAACAAGGCTAGTAAAAACGGAAAATCAAAAAGGTTTCCTGAATGATTTTCTTCACGAAATTCATACAAGTCGTCGCGAATCTGGTAGGCAATCCCAAAAAATTCGGAAAATTTCCGGAGAGAATTAAGTTCATTTTGCGATGCCTCTCCTGCAATAGCGCCTGTTAATAGTGCTACTTTCACAGCTTCACCGGTTTTTAACCTGAAAATATGTAAAACGTCGTCTGCTGATTTTTCAGAAATCTGCGCATTCAGCAAAATATCGGCCCCCTGACCTTCAGACAGTTTTACGTGTGACTCGGCAACAACTGCCAAACATTCAGCCAAAACTGCCGGCTTCAGTTGAATTTTAGACAGCATACGGTATCCTTTCCCAATGAGGTAATCGCCCACATTAATTGCAGTGGGGATCCCATCCGTTCGGTGCAAAACGGGCTGGTGGTATCGTAATTCTTCATTGTCTTCAATATCGTCATGCACAAGTGATGCCTTATGAAAACACTCAATAACCAATGCCAGTTGTTGCTGAATTGTTTCAGAAACTTCACCGGAATATGCCTGATATGCCAAAACAGCCAGCAAAGGACGAATTCGCTGTCCGCCCATTCCCATCATTTTAAGCGCAAGCTTTTCGGTTTCGTTTTCAGAAGTAAAAAAAGAATTCAATACCGGAGGCTGAAAATAGTCGGCCACCTGGTTTTTCAACAGCGAAACGGAAAGTGGTGTGTGTTCGCTTAAACCGTTGAAGTTTTCCATTTCGGCGAAAAGCCAGTGATAATCCAGGGCGGTATTCGAGCAACCATCACCCAGTAAGGGAATTCCGATGGCAGGCACAGCAGCCCGCGTAACCGGCTCGAACGATCGTTGCAAAACCGACATACAGCTTACGCCAATCACTGCATCGATAGCACCTTCTTCTATCAAACCAATCGCAACAGTGGTGCCTTCAGCCACAAGTGTAGTATAGCCCAGCTTTTCGGCTTTATTCAAAATGGAGTCGATTTTACAACCCTGGCAACCGGAACAAATCAGGCCCAGTTCATCGAAAACACCCTGGCACTGACTGTCATTGCGCAGGCATTGGGGCAACAGCAACAACCGCCGGTGAAACGGAGTAGCCATAACTGTTTTGCGCCAGATTTCATTCCCCAGCAAAACCATGGTAAAATCAAGCAGCTCACCATTTAACCCGGACTGGCTTAAAATATTTTTGGCACAGTTTTCAAGGATTTCAAGGTTTGACGGAGGGGAAATCCGGTTTTCGTTAACATACAAACGAACCTGTTTTCGCAAATCATTCCTGATTTCGGTTTGCGGGGGTACTTTTAATATGCGGTTTACTTCGAACATATACTAACCATAAGCGCCTAATCCAAAAAAGGCTTTCTTTTTTGCAAAACGGTAAACCCAGCTTTTTTCGGGAACAGGAATTCCCGATCCGTGACTGGGGACCTTTGGCATATTTCTCAAACGTTCGGCTTCATTTCCCCTCCCCGAGGTATCGGCAGCACCGTGTTTTTCAGCCAAATCAACCACCCAGGCAGGGTCTTCCATAATTACGCAACCCGATGTTTTTCGAGGTATTTCCTGTTTTAATTCGTATAAAAATGTTGAATTTCGATACAATTCATCCAACGGTTTTTCGCCGGTTTTATCGGCTGCAAACTGAATAACCGGACAAGGTTCCACAAAACCGGCAGCATTTATATGGTGACTAAGTCCCGAAGCTGCCGGACAAAGGCCGTTGCCATTTTCATCCCAGTAGGCATCAATTATGGCCATGTCATATTCTGAACGGGCATCTACCATAAACTGCCTTAACTGTTGAATTTCTTCTTTGCTGAGTGCCAGATCCAGTGAGGGATTTTCACCCACCGGCCGGTAAATGTAATACCAAAGGTAAGCCACATTTTTTTGAATCAATCCTTTTATAAACTCAGGCGATAGTGCAAGTTCTAAATTCGACTTGCATACACTCATGGCCACTCCGGCAAAAAGTCCGGCCCCGGTAGCATTTTCAATGGCTTCCCATGTACGGCGGTACACATTTTTACCGCCACGGCGCACATCGGCAACCTGCTCATCGCCTTCAAAACTGATAAGCGGAGTTACATTGGCCACCTTTCGTAATTCTTCTGCAACTACTGGCGTTAGCAACGTTCCGTTGGTAAAAAGCTGAAAATAACAATCGGAATGTTTTCGGAAAACATCGAAAAGCGGCTTGTACAAAAGCGGTTCACCACCCAGAATACCAAAAAAATAAGAACCTTTGGCTTTGGTTTCAGAAATAATCCGGTCCAAATGCTCCGGTTCAAGACGGTGATTTTTCTCTTTGCCGGTTACCCAGCAGCCCTGGCAATGCAGGTTACAGTCGTCGGTAACCGAAATAAAATGAAATGCCGGGAAAAATTCGCCCCTTTTTAATCGCCGCTGAAAACGGTTAAAACTAAGCGTTCCTTTCACGCCCAGATTGTAAGCCATTTTCCAAAGGCATCGTTTATCAGTATTTTGTATAATTCTTTTCAACATTCTAATCCTTTTTGTTGAAGGTAAATTTCAATTCCTCCAGTGCTTTGCGGCGTTCTTCTTCTGCCTGTTGTAACACTCCCTGCCTAAAAATGTTACGGCGGCTCAGGTTACGTTCATTCAACGTCGTCAGTAAACTTCCCTTGTCAACAGCAATTTTTTTATTTCCAGGTTCATCTCCGGCCAGCACAGTATTTTCGTCGAGTCGTGGAAACATAATAGCAGAAGTGGGGCATGTTCGGCCACAAGCCGGGCATTTGTCCTTGCATGCCAGCGGATTAACCACATTCAGACTCTTTTTATCGAAGGTGTAAACTCCAAATAAACAAAACCGGGCACATTTTCCGCAAAGTGTACACAGCGATTCGTCAATAACCGGAAACCATGCCGGAACATCCAGTTCGGTAATTTGCTCCTGGTAAAGCGCTTTTCCATCTGGCACCTGATGTTCATTGCGAAGCCTGGAAAGTATTTCTTCTGATGACAGATCTTTAAAATTCAGTACCTCAAACTGCCCAATATCCACTCCGCCCTGTTTCAGCATGTTTTTTACGGCACGTGGATAACAGGCGATAACTATTTTTTTCTGAAATTCAGTCCCAATGGCATTTAAAACATCTTTTTCACTCACCGAAAAAGCACATAAATCGTGAAGTTCAAACACATGAATATCAAGACTTTTCAACCCGTTAGCAATTTCATCCAGCTTTTGATTGGAAATTACATTCGCCCCACACCTGCAGAAAATCACACACGATTTTTGATCCATAAAAAAATTCAAAATTGAAAGGCTAAAGAAAACAAAATTTAGGCAAAAGATAAAATGCAGACATATCTTTTACATATCGTTAACAGGTATCTAACTATTTGAATATTTTAATTATTCCAGGGCATTACAAACCTGAAATATTCAGTTGTAATATCGGAAAAAGCCGTTAAGTTTTGAAGTTAACTGATTGTATATAGGTTTTGTAAATTCGATAAACAAATCCTGTTCTGGCGGCAGCGGCATGGCTTTTCGTTTGGTCAGTTCCAGTTGTTTCTTATCCAAAGCCTCCTGGTCGCCAACAAACATGGCATATTCGTTAATCCAGGTAAACGCACCCGGCACAATATCATCAAAAAGCAATTTATCGGTTGAAGGTTCAGATATCTGTACCCTCAGGCTACCGCCCGACTGGACTTTGTCACTGAATGTTTTCAGCCTTGCCACGTAGTTTTTGTATTCCACTTTCGTTGTATCTTTCGATTCTACTTTCACCCTTTTCTCCACTTTTTCTTCTTTTTCCGAATGAGTCAGATTTCCGACAGAAAAATCGTAAAACTCCATATATACAATAAAATCAGGAATATCCAATCCTTCATTCTCAGCCTGAAACGGAGAATAAAAATCCACGAAACTCCCGGGCCCAAACCGGTTGTTCAGGTACTCAAAAACCTGGTTGTAAAAGAATTCGGAAGAAAGCCGGTATTTCTGTGTGTGTACCGGAATGGCTTCCAGAACAACTTTAACCGTTGCAATTTCTTTTGATGTTTCCATTAATTCACGTACGTTTTTATAACCGGCAACAAACTGGTCGGCAGTATAAAAATGGTCGAAGGCAATCCGCGCCGATTCACGGGTGTTTATATTCAATTCAACCAGGCCGGCATTGAATCTTTCTTCGGCAGCTCTTTCGTAAGCTTTGTTCAGTTCTGCAGAATAGGTTTTTGGATTGCTGATAATTTTCCGTGCTGCCGGGGTGCTTCTGATTTCGGCAGACAACATATTTACCTGTCGCATTAAACCAATCGCCCGTTCCCATTTAAAGGCTGAATTGGAGGAGAGGATTAAATCCATTTCTTCCTGCGTCCATTCCAGCGCCAGTTTATATCCTTCTTTTAAAACACCGGTTGCATTTTTATTGTCGGGCGATGATTTTAACCGTTCAACCGCCTTGAGTGACGCTGAAAAATAATCGCCTTTTTGCAGTGCCTTTTTACCACTCGAACAAGATGCAAGAAAAAATACAATGAGGCTCAGAATTGTAACCGTTTTGTTCATGGTTGTTCCATTTTGTTAAAAGAATGCCACAAAAATATGATTTTAAATGATTGAATGTTGATTTAACCCCGAAGAAGAGGAAAGTCAAAAAAGTAAAAAACAGGATTGCAGAAAAACTCCTCATAAATACCACATGTTAAATTCCCCGGCCGTTATCCTCCCCAACTCGGCTGAACAGTACTTCCCCTTTCTTCGTGATTTTCAATGTGAAGGTGCACATCAATCTCCTGCTGCATCTCTTCCACATGTGAAATAACGCCAACGATGCGGTTTTCTTTTCTGAGGGTTTTAAGGGTATCGAAAACTACGTTCAGTGATTCTTTGTCGAGCGAGCCAAAACCTTCATCTAAAAAGAAAAAGTTCTGGTTCGATTCGGTGATTTTCTGGATATTGTCGGCCAGTGCCAGTGCCAGCGACAAGGCCGCCTGAAATGTTTGCCCACCGGAGAGCGTTTTTACACTTCTGATTTTGCCGCCATTCATAAAATCGCGCACCTGAAAATTGTTGTCGGGCGTGATTTCCAAACTCAGCTTTTGCCTGGTCAACTGGAAGAAACGGTCGTTGGCGGCATTGCATAAATTCTGTAGATAAACCGACGAGATGTAATTCACAAACCCGCTGGCCTTAAAAAGTGATTTCATCGTTTTGATGTTTTCCGCACGCAGTTCCAGTTTTTCGAATTCTTTCCGAAGCAATTCCTGGCTTTCCAAATCTTTCTGAAGTTTTTTAAACAGTTCGGCTGTTTTACCCTTTTCCTGATCTTTATGTGAAATCTGTTCCTTCAGCAATAAAATTTCATGAATAAGTTTTTTGTGTAATTCAGCATCATATTTCCGCTCCCCCATTTCATTCTGAAGTTGTTCATACAAAGATTTGCTTCGCAGCAATTGGTCTTTAAAACTGGTAACCTTTTGTTTTTCAACCTCTGTATTCAAAGGTTGCGAAAGAATCTGAACTACCTCATCAACAGACTGAAAGGAAGATTCCGTCAACTGTTGATCCACACGTTTTTTGAGCGATTCAATGGTTGCCTGATCCTGTTCCAGTTCCCTCAGATTTGTTTTCAGACTTCCACTCAGGATGTCTTTTTGTTTGCTTCGCTCCTGCAGGGAGGCTGATTTTTCTGTAAATTCTTTTTCAATCCGGTGGTGCTCGTTCATCAAATCCGTCTTTTCTTGTTCTATCCGATCGACCGGCGTTTGCTTGTAATCTTCCGGTTGAACCAACTGAAGCTGACCAGCCGCAGTCTTTAACTCAGTTTGATGCACCGTAAGCGACTTGTCTATTTTTTCCAGCTCTGCCTGATAACGTTCCTTGTTCTTTTCTTCACCTGTGAGTTTTTTGGTTGCGCTCTCCAAAGTTTTCTCATGTTCTTTTAACTCACCCTGAATACGTTTGGCCTCCCGGAAAGCTTCATCCAACTCTTTTTCTTCCCGGTATTTTTCCCAGGCAAACCTTTCGGTATGAGCGCATATTTGTCGCAGTTGTTCCTTTTTCTTTTCCTTGAATTCTTTTTGGTTTCGCTGAACAGTTTGCTGCTGGTTATCGAGAATATTCAACCGGCTGTTCAACTCCGATATTTGTTCCAGTTGCTGTTCAAAAGCCCGTTGTTTTGCAGTCAGCTCAGCCAGTGCATCGTTAATATCTTCCGTTTTAAAAAGTTCCGGATGATGCACTGATCCGCAAAGCGGACACTGTTTCCCCTCTTCCAGTTCTTCGGCATAGGTTTTCAACTGTGCCCTTACCTTAAAATGACTTTCCTGCTCATTCAGTGCCTTTTGTTTTTCCTTAATTTTTTGCGTTTCAGCTTTTAGGTGCCGGATACAGGTTTCATAATCGGCATCTTTTTGAAGCCCTTCAAAAACCGGTGCGGTTAAAATTTGGGACACTGCTTCCCTGGTTTCCTGTTCCTGCTGAGCATATTTTCCAATTTCCTTTTCGGTTTCATGAAGTTGCTTTTCCAGATTGTGTTTTTGGATGTGCCAGGCCCTGATTGTTGACAGCAATTCCAAATCAGGAATTTTGCCGCGTTCTTCTTTTATCGTCTCTTCAAGTTGCTGTTTTTCTGTTTTCAGCTTTTCAAGCTGATGAATATTAGCACTCAAAACTTCTTTACCTTTCAGATAACGGGTTTGCTCGCCGGCAATCATTTCTTCCAGATTTTTCATCTGTACCAGGCGGGATAACTCTTCCGCTTTTTTCTTCAAATCTTCCCGTTTTTCAAAAGCCGGTTTCATTTCTTCGAGCAGCTTTTCGAGCCGTTCAATTTCAACCTTTTCTGATTTTAATTTCTCACTGTCAATACGAATCTGCTTTTCACGTTCTTCCTGTTTTTTCTGATTTTCATGCAACGAATTCAGCAGGTGTTTAAACCGGAACACACACTGCTCGTAACGGGATATTTTCTTTTCAAGCGCCTGAAATTCAGGCTCCTGTTCCTGAAGCTTTTTATGTTCTTTTTCAGCTTCAATTTTCTTTCGGATTAATTCCTGCAATTTCCGAAGTTGTTCTTCCGCTTTCTGATTTTCAGCAAGAATTCGGTTCTGTTCTTTTAATTCCTCTTCCAGCTTTGTTAACAGCGCCTGATAAACATTTACCTGTTCGGGATCAACAGCCCCAAGTTGTTTCAACTGTCCTTCAATATTTTGTTTTTGTTCATTGTTTTTGGATTCCAGCGAGGCAACTTTGTAATAAAACTCAAACTTCCCCAGGTTGAAAAGCTCCTTCATCATTTGGGTGCGGTCCTTATTTCCCAGTTGCAGAAACTCCTGAAACTGTCCCTGCGGAATAATGATGGTACGTTTGAAGTTGTCGTAACTTAATCCGATGGCCTGTTCCAGCGCGTCATTTTCAATGGGTCGCCATTCATTGTCCTCTTTTTGATATGCAGACCGGTCAAGCGTTTTTACATCTTCAAACTTTTTGCTGTTACGCCTGCCTTTTACTATTGCCCGGTAAGCAGTTTGTTCCCTGCCAGTTTCAAAAATAAAGTCGATGAGCAATTCGTTCGATTTCAGGTTCATCATGTTGTAATACCGGTTGTCGCCCGAAAGATTCAGGCGGTCGGTTCGACCGTAAACGGCAAAAGTAATGGCTTCCAGAATCGATGATTTCCCGCTGCCCACGGTTCCGAAAATGCCAAACAGGCCGGCGGCGGTTAATTTGGTAAAATCGATGGTCTGTTTTTCCTGGTAGGAATACAGGCCTTTTATGGTTAATTGTACAGGTATCATTGTTTATTTTTTTGCCATTGATTACTCAGATGAATACAGATTAATTTTACTATTCCGCCACAGATTGCACAAATGAACACAGATTAATTTTTTCTCTGTGAAAATCTGTGTTATCTGTGGCATTTCTTTAATCATCTTCCGCCAGAATCTCCTTAAACAAATTCATCAAATCTTCTCCCGGCTCCTGCCCTTTTTCGTGTTTAAAATAGTCGCAAAAAAGTTCTTCCATGCTTTGGTTCAGGTCAATTTGCTTTTGCCGGCTGCCCAGCAGACTTTCGGCATCGGTTACTTCGGGGATAATGGCAACTATTCCGGAATGAACGGCATTTAGGCTTCTTCGTTCCATTGCTGTTAAAAATGTTTTGGTTACCAATGTCAGTTCAATCAGTGCGTCCTGATTTTCGGTCAGCCACTGAAGGGCCTCTTCCAATCCTTCCGCACGTTTTCGCAGCAACCGTTTTCCGCTGATTAGTTCAACCTCCCGCACTTTGGCCGTTTCGCCCGGTTCAGCTTCAATAATTAAAACATACTTTTTCTGATTAGCTTCGGCAAAACTGTACGATAATGGACTGCCGCCATAATAAACCGGACAGGGTTTTTCACCAACACAATGCATCCTGTGCAGGTGCCCCAGCGCGGTATATTGAATTTGTTTTGGAATATTTTCGGTGTAAACCGCCTGCGCCCCGCCCACGTGTAAAATGGGCTTTTCCTCCTCCGGTTCTTCCGGTAGTTCGTCGCCTTTTTTTACCATAAACAGATGCGACACCAGAATATTCACACCTGTTTCATCACAATATTGTTCAGCCAATTGTTGCCATTTTTCATGAAGGACAGTCCGTAACTCCTCTTCGCTGTTTTCCTGTCCGAGAAAAGTTTTCAGCCGGTATTCATTGGCGTAAGATGTGTGCAAAATCCGCAGCGGAATGTTTGTTTCGGGAAGCTGTAATTCCAGAAAACCTTCGTCGCTTTGCAAAACTTTGAGGCCGGAATCCAGTTCAAACGGAACGACTACCGAATTGGGATAACCGGCAAAGATAATTCCGCATTCCCGGGCCAGCGGGTCGGGCGCTTCAATGCGGTCGGGCGAGTCGTGGTTGCCGGCAATGGCAATCACCGGACGCTTTCCGTCGGCTGCCAAACGTTTTAAGGTTTTGTAAAACAGGTCAACCGCTTCGGTAGGCGGATTAAACGTATCGAACAAATCGCCCGCCACCAGCACGGCATCCACCTGTTCCCGTTCGGCAATTTCGCAAATTTCCTGCAAAACAGCCTGTTGCTCTTCCATTCGTGGAAAATCATCGAGCCGTTTGCCAAGGTGCCAGTCGGAAGTATGGAGTAGTTTCATTTCGCTATTTCTTCGGAATATTTTCCAGCGTGGCCACCAGAAAATCCCAGAATTTCTGCACCGTTTTTATGTTCACCTTTTCATCGGGTGAATGCGGGAAACGGATGGTCGGGCCAAAGGAAATCATGTCCCAGTGTGGATATTTTCCGCCCAGGATTCCACATTCCAGTCCGGCATGAATGGCTTTAATTTCGGGAATCTTACCAAATTTTTTGTTGTAAACTTCCTGCATGGTTTTCAAAATAGGCGAATCCATATTGGGTTTCCATCCCGGATATTTACCTGAAAACGAAACCAGGGCGCCGGCCAGTTCAAATACCGCCTTAATACGTGAACCCAGTTCTTCTTTGGCCGAATCCACCGAACTGCGCATCAAACAGGCGGCGCTTACTGTTTTGGCTTTGGTATCCGATTTTACAATGGCCAGGTTCGACGATGTTTCCACCAGGCCTTCCATGCTGTCGCTCATGCGAATAACTCCGTTAGGACAGGCAAGTACCGCAAGCGTCAGATTTTTCTGCATTTTTTCATCCATAATTGCGGAGGGCAGTCCGGCCTCTTTCACTTCCACTTTCAAATCGGGCTCCGTGGCTGAAAGTTCTCGTTTTACGGTTTCCGCCAATTCATCCACCAGGGCTACAAAATCGCCCGTACTCGCTTCGCTCACGGCAACAGTACCAAATGCTTCACGCGGGATGGCGTTGCGTAAACTTCCGCCATCAATGGAAACGAGACGCGCCCCCAGTTTTTCCTGTGCTGCATGTAAAATCCGGAAGAAGACCTTGATGGCATTTCCACGCTGCAACGGAATGTCGATTCCCGAGTGGCCACCTTTCATACCGGAAATATTCAGGTTGAAAGCCATAAAACCGGCAGGAATTTCTTCTTCTTCGTAATTAAAAAGAACATTGACGTCTTCGCCGCCGGCACACCCAACATACAACTCACCTTCGTCTTCCGAGTCGGTATTGATTAAAATATCGCCCTGCAAAACTCCGGGTTTCAATCCGTTGGCGCCATCCATCCCGGTTTCTTCGGTAGCGGTAAGCAACACCTCAACCGGCCCGTGTTTCAGGTTATTAGATGCCAAAACAGCCAGCGCCGATGACACCCCGATTCCGTTATCGGCACCCAGTGTGGTTCCGTTTGCGGTAACCCAATCTCCATCCACAAAAGCTTCAATGGGATCGGCAGTAAAGTCGTGTTTTTTGTCGCTGTTTTTTTGTGGAACCATATCGAGGTGCCCCTGCAGAATAACCCCTTTGCAGTTTTCCATTCCGGGGGTAGCATGCTTCCGAATGATTATATTTCCTGCTTCGTCTTTAATGGTTTCCAAACCCAGGTTTTTGCCAAAATTCACTGCCCATTCCTGAATCTGTTCTTCGTGATTTGAAGGACGGGGAATAGCCAGCATCTGGTCGAAAATACGCCATACTTCCAATGGCTTTAGGTTTTGTATTTCATTGCTCATAAAATAAATTTTTTAAGCTGTTGTAATTAAAAGCATAAAATTAAGGATTAAGAATCCAAAACTGATAAGATTCAAGATTTTATTCGATATAATTAATATTTTTGCGCTTACAAATAAACTTTAAATCTTATCATCGTTATGAGCACTAACAAAGACAAGGCCTTCTTTGGACATCCCGTTGGCCTATCCACTCTTTTTGCCAGTGAAATGTGGGAACGTTTCAGCTATTACGGAATGCGTGCACTATTAGTTCTCTTCTTAACCGCAACCTTTGCCTCCGGGGGTTTTGAAATGGCAGAACTCGATGCATTTACCATTTATGGTATTTTTACCGGGTTGGTTTATGTAACGCCTATTATTGGAGGCATTTTAGCTGATAAGATTTTGGGCCAGCGAAAAACCATTTACATAGGTGGTCTGACGATGGCAATAGGCCAGTTTTTACTTTCGGCCAGTGCCTGGCTTTTCGAGTCGGGAGCTGATATGGGTTTTCGGCAAACCTTATTTTTTGCCGGTTTAGGTATCCTGATACTGGGAAATGGATTTTTCAAACCGAACATATCCACAATGGTGGGTGAATTGTATGATAATAACGACCCGCGCAAAGATGGAGGTTTTACCATTTTTTATATGGGAATAAATATCGGGGCATTCTTTTCTCCGTTAGTTGCCGGAAAATTGGGTGAGCAGGTGGCCTGGCAATATGGTTTTCTTGCCGCAGGTGTGGGAATGCTAATCGGAACAACTTGGTTTCTGTTCCGCAGCCACACACTCGGGCCAATAGGAATGCCGCCGAAAGTAAAATTAGAACGCGTGCGGTTAGCCATTAAAGACTGGTTCGATATTTTACTGTATGTGTTGGGTATCACTGCCCTGGTTTTTGGTATCATTTTAGGTTGGAATATCCTCCCATCAGGAATTAACACTGCAATTATTTATGTTGTTGGTATTGGCGGTGTTCTTTACCTCATATCCAGCATAATAAAGGGCACTTCAGGAAAAACTGAATGGTCGCGTGTAGGAGTTATTTTAGTGCTTGCGGTTTTTAATATCTTTTTCTGGAGCGGATTTGAACAAGCAGGTACCACATTTAATGTTTTCGCACGGGACAATACCATGCGGATGATTGGGAACTGGGAAATACCGGCAAGCTGGTTTCAGAGTATCAATGCATTTTATATTGTAGCATTCGCACCCCTTTTCAGTATTTTATGGGTAAAGCTGGACAAGGCAGGACTGAACCCAAACACCCCGATGAAATTTGCATGGGGCATGACTTTGCTATCCC
Organism: Mariniphaga sp.; assembly: GCA_019429205.1. Taxonomy (GTDB): domain Bacteria; phylum Bacteroidota; class Bacteroidia; order Bacteroidales; family Prolixibacteraceae; genus Mariniphaga. The sequence continues at coordinate 30,661 of JAHYIT010000016.1, forward strand.
TGGGATTTGTTGTGATGGCCATTGCGTACGGAAAATCTACAGCAGGAGGGCAGTTGCTATTGATAAGCCCACTTTGGCTGACACTGGTTTATTTGCTTCATACCTTCGGTGAGTTGTGCTTGTCACCCATTGGTCTTTCTATGGTAACCAAACTCTCACCACCAAAATTAGTATCGACAATGATGGGTGTTTGGATGGGCTCCTTTGCGGCAGGTAATTTTGTTGCATCACAGATGAAAGCCATTTCATTACGCCTGGCAGATACTTTAGGAACAGAGGTTCAGGTTTTCTGGTTAATTGCTATCCAGTCTGGAATTATTGCATTAATCCTGATTATCCTTTCACCATGGCTTAAACGTATGATGCATGGCATCAAATAGAATATTTTTTTTATTAAAGAAAAGCCCCGGTCATTTTAACCGGGGCCTTTTTTTTTTATTGAATTTAAATTTCAAAAAATACTTTCTGTTTAATTCGGTTAACGTTTAAGTCATTTTTTATAAATTGATTTTACAGCGCCGGTTTCGGGAAAAAACTCAATGCCATATTCACCAAACAGTAATTCCTCCGGAACCGGAGCAACCTGCCCGAACTGTGCCATAAAGGTACGCGCTGTCGCAATGGTTTTCAATTCATAAACCAAACTTATATTGACTATGGCAGGCATTCGGTAAAACACTCTGCTTTCCCCGGCACCAGGATTTTCAGATCCTGTCAGTTCGGAATATCTTGAAATCAATTCTTTTTCAGGTTCAACCCGAACAGTTACCGGCTTTCCTGAAAGATCGGACGCAGGAAGAACACCGGCATCTTCTGAAAACCGGAAAACCACTTCTCCCCTTTCGGCAGCGGAGGTTGGAACAAAATCGAAACTGAATTTTTCAGTTTGGTAAGTAGTGCGCCCAACAAACAAACTCAGATAATTTTTTTCTATTTGTTTCAATTCTTTCAAGCTTGTGTTGTAAGCCTCGCCATCCGGATGAAATTCATCCATTAACCCGGCCACCATGTGATATCGTGCCAACCTGCATTCAAGAATCCGTTCAGCCGCAGCCGCAGCTTTTCGTTCTGTGCTTACACGGGTTATCCTGAAATTATTGGCTGAATCACCCGGTGCATAAACGGGTGAATGGTTAAAATCAGCAAAAGAAAAACCATCAGCTTTTCCTGGTGAGCCGCTCATATTATTTGTTTTAACCTGTTGTAATTCATTTGCAGAGGCACCGGAATTTATTCCGGCAAGAATACCATCAGCAGTTAAATTAACCAAAAATGCTGCGTCTCCCATGGCCTTATAAACCTGATTGGGATCAGGCTCAGCAAACGTTTCAAGGTTCACCTCATCAATAAACCAATTTACTGAAGCACGGTTTTTTGCATCGGTAATTCCAAGCAATTGTTCCGCAAAAGAAGCATAGGGACCAGGTTCGAAAGATTCCTTTACAGCTTTCACTTTTATTCTCAATCCTGTTCGGGGCAAGGCATAGGTAATTCCTTCCTGGAATGTGGGCACAACGGTTTCATCTCCTCTACTGCGCCGCTGCCCGAATACGGGCAAAGCCAGCAATATGGCAAGTACAATTGTAAGTATTCTCATTTTTTCTGAATTTATTTTAAAACCTAAAAATAGAATTTATATTTTGGAACGCCACAACCTTTTTTGCTTTTAGCCAAATTGAAAACGATCTAACCCAAATCAAAAAAGGCTTTCCCCAAATAATCTGTGATATCGCCGGCAATCAGTGCATGTTCCGATTGTTTGCCAGCAGCTATGTCGCCGGCAAGTCCATGTAGAAAAACACCTGCAATAGCAGCATTTTCAGGTGGAATGCGTTGTGCAAGCAATCCGAGAATGATCCCGGTAAGTGAATCGCCACTTCCGGCAGTGGCCATTCCGGGATTTCCGGTGGAATTGAAATACACTTTCCCGTTTGGCAAGGCAATGGCAGTAAATGCACCCTTCAACACAATAGTCACCTTTAATTCCCAGGCCATTTGTATCTGTTTCTGAATCCGTTCCCACGAATTAGCCGTTTCGCCAGCCAGCCGTTTGAATTCTCCGGGATGCGGAGTCAGAATGGAATTTTCCGGCAAATCATTCAGCCACTCTTTGTTTTCCGAAAGAATATTCAATGCATCGGCATCGAGAACCAATGGAACTTTTGCCTTTTCAAGGAGTTCTTTTAAAGCCTTTTTAGTATTGCTCTTCATACCGATTCCCGGACCTGCGCCAATTGCAGAAAAAGGTGATAAATCCGGAACGCCGGTAAAAATGGAGTCGTGATCATCAATATTGACCATGGCTTCCGGAACGGCAGTTTGTATTATGGAATAACCGAAATGCGGCACATGGGCAGTTAACAAGCCAACTCCCGAACGCAAACAAGCTTTTGAAGCCAACACCGAAGCTCCCATTTTTCCGTAACTTCCGGCAATAAGCAGGGCATGACCGAAAGTTCCCTTGTGGGCAAATTTCGATCGGGCAGGAATCATTTCTTTCACATCTCTTTTTTCAATAAAATGAAAATTGGAAGGCGTTTGTGCAATTCCTTCAGGATGCAAACCGATGGGAAGTACATCCCATTTTCCGGTAAACATTTCGTTTTCGGCAAAAAGAAAACTGATTTTCGGGAACTGAAAAGTGAGGGTATAATCGGCCCGGACAATATTCTCCCGGATATTTTCTGAATTATCTTCACCCATCAATCCGCTGGGAATGTCAATGGCAACAGTGGTATTGGACAGAGCATTTATTTTACTCACAATTTCTGCCGGCAGTCCTTCAAGTGGGCGGGAAAGCCCGGAACCAAACAATCCGTCGATGAGAACATCTGATGGATCTGTTTTAGCAAAATCCTCAACTTGCCTGATTTTCATCAGTTTTACTTTTCCCTGTTCCTCCAGCCGTTTCCAGTTTATGGCAGGAGAACCTCTCAAATCTTTTCCAAAATTGAGCAGGTAAACTTCGCACTGAAAATCGAGATCGGTCAGTTGCCGGGCAATTGCCAGCGCATCGCCGCCATTGTTGCCGGGACCTGCAAGAAACACCATTTTTCGTTCGGTGGAAAAACGTTGCACCAGCCAGTTGGTAATTTGCATGGCCGCCCGTTCCATCAAATCAATGTCGGCAATGGGTTCGTTTTCAATGGTAAATTTATCAATTCCGGCAACTTGTTTTGTTGTAAAAAGTTTCATCATCCAACGTTTAATTGAAAAAAACCATTCCTTTCAACAATAAAAATAAACTAAAACAAAGTTATTGAAAAGAATTATTACGAAATGGGTAAGCCCACCGAAAAACACAAATTCTATTGCGGAATTGACCCCGGTTTTACAGTAAGTTTTGGGAACTTCATCTATAAATGTGAATCCTGAAGTTGCTTCTCAGAAAAAAAACAATATTTATTTTGAACCGGTTTTGAATTGCAGATAAAATATTACTGAACATTGAAAATATCAACTACAAAATAGAGCACAGCAAAAAATACAATTAAAAATATTCCAGTTAAAAACAGTATAATCCCAACTTGTATTTGTTTGTTTCTTTTTTCCAGGTTTTTGATTTTTAAGATTTTCCGAATCCGATCCATCAACTTGTCCGGCGTGATTTTATCTTTAATGATATAATCGTAAGCTCCAAACTTGATGGTATTAACAGCCACTTCCATGCTTTCGTTGTTGGTCAGAAAAATAAACTCCGATTCCGGACTTTTCTTTTTCACCTGCACCAAAACATCAATGCCATTCATATTTTCCAGAAAGTAATCCTGAACAATAATATCAGGTTTTTCACCCTTGTCAATCGCTTTTACACATTCTTCTCCCGACAAGAAAGTTTTTATATTAGTGAAATTCTGTTTTTTAAGGTATTCAGTAATAAATTTGTTGTAAACCTGATTGTCTTCAACTACATAAATGAGGTTTGTTTTTTTTGCGGCCATAATTTAGTTATTTAAATCGCTCTAAAAATAGAATATATAACTGAAAGAATATTCACCTCCCATATTTTTTTAGTAGAAAAGTTTCATATAAATCATTTAAAGTTTGTCGCAATTTTTAATACCTGAACTAAATTTTCGGATTGAAAACTTTTGCATACAGTCTGAAAAAATTTTTATTCTGCAAAAATAGTTTTGCTCATTTTTCCAACCAAGAAAAAAGGCATTTTCAAAATGTAAAAATCCCGAAAACTATGCGATTGCTTAAAAATAATCGGCATAAGGAACGGGAGATGGGTAATCTTCAGGCATTTTTTTGCACACCACGGCAACCAACTGAAATTCATTATCGGGCGAAAGGTTCTGTTCTTTTGTTTCAAATAGCATCGAATAAATAAACCGCCGGGCACGTTTTTCCTTTTTTTCCATCTCGTTAAAAACGATTTTTATTTCGGCAGCTTCCAAATCGTCGGCAACCAATTTAACAGTGTATTGCTCATTCATTTGCAGTGCCATACTCAGCGTGTTATTGTCGTTCTTTTTTACTGAAATATCTTCTTTTTTATTGTTTCTGAATATTTCAATTTCATTAGCATCCAAATCAAGTAATTGCCTTGTCTCTTTGTGCCGGCAATACAAAGTAACATTAACCAAATTTACCATAAAAATTGCCTTTGCAATCATAGGTTTTGCCACAAGAAATTTGGCTGTCACCGGTTGTGCTTTAATGGTTTTTCCCCGGCGATCGCGTACCAAAACTTTTTGATTGTTGTTGAGTACCTGGAGCCGGTTTTTATGAAGGGCAACGGGGTTAACCGTTTTTGTTGCAGCACCGGCATTTTTGTTTACCACAGGCGCGCTTAAAATCGCTTTTTTTTCCAGATGCATGGTTTTATTTACCGATTTCAGATGAAAGGAGCCTTTGGTCAGAAGTGTCTTGTTCAGCAAAAAAGGACCAATATTTTTTTGAACATCCATCTTCTGAATTGCCTGTACGTTTTTTACCGAATTCTCACGTAGTTTTATTTCAATATTCCGGGCAAAAACAAGCTGCGTGGCAAAATAAGGAATTCTGATGTTTTCCTTCTCAAGCAAAGCAATATCCCAAAACGGCAATTTTAGCAGGTCTTCATCAAACCATTCGCGTAGTACATTAATAAAAATAAGGTCGAAACTGATTTTATCAACTTCCAGATCCTGAAGTCCGGAAAGTTCGAAAATAGATTGATATCCCTCTTCTTTTGAACTTTCTACCAGTTTTTGAATTTCATCTTTTGATATTTCAATTTTTGTCCAGGCTAATTTATCAGAGTTGTACAGATTGCCGGGGAAACATGTTGTTAAGTAAAACGAACTGCTGTTTACATGTTCGCGAAGCGATGTGGCAAGTTTACCTTTTGTTTCGTTAAATTTTTTGATAAAACGTTCAGCTTCTGCTTTTAAAAGCTGTCCAATTTTCTTTTCCACTTCTTCCTTTTTCCCGTTTTGTATCCATTGTTGCAAAAGTTGTTCTTTCATTTTTTGCTTCAGTTCAACTTCAACGGAAGAAACCGCATCACCGGTCTCAATTCCTTTTTTCAGCAATTCAAGAATTTCAGTGTCAAGCTTATTGTATAACGAATAGTAAGTTCTGTAATCTTTAGTTTCCAGTTCAGATAAAGAATCAAGAGCACGATCAAAAATGGGTGTTCCGGTAAGTTTTTCAGTCGAAATACTTTCCGGATCAATTAGCCTCATATTATTGATAATCTTTTCATAAACCTTGTACAATAAATCACGATTTTCGCCACTGGTTTGCCAAATAATTTCCTGCCGGGGAATATTGTTTGCCATTAACGAAAAGTCAAGGAGTTCATCGTAGTATTTCAGCCCTTCGTTTCCTGCTTTAGTGGAGTCAAGAAACAAAAAATCCTCATTGGTGTACCCCAAAGAAAACAGGGGGAAGAAAAATTTATAATCTTCCTCCCTGCTATTACTTACTATGTTTTGTTGAAAATAAACTTTTATTCGTGCAAAAATTGTAGCCAACTGAGACATTGTTTCAAATTTTAATTATACCCATTCTTTCACATCCGGATTTGGGTCGGGCGATTTGGGCAACATGTGGCATTTGAAGCCAATCAGCTGCATCCCGTCGATTTTAATTCCCTGGGAATCGGAATTGCGCTGAAAATCGCGTGAACCGCTTGTTGAACTGTAACTTCCTCCCAAATGGAATGGCCCCCATCCAACATAACCTCCTCCACCTGCTTTTGACATTTCAGACTGCATTTCAGCATGTCTTTCGCCAAAATGCAGTACCAAATCTTTTACAAAAATTGCTGTGGTGGTGTAAGCAGGAATCATCCCGTTTGGCGGCAGTTCGCCATCGGATACCATTTGGTTTTTAAATTCAGGGTTGGCCTTGTCGAAGCGCCAATATTTACTGGTCAGGAAATTAACATTAAACCAGGGCCTGACAATGGGAACCTGTGCAATTTTAAATTTTAAGTAAAACGAACTTGCATCCATTTTGCTGTTGGATTTGTTTTTTTCAAAGCCGCCACTTCCACCAACACGGAACAATCCGAGGGAAAGGCCTCCGCCACCGGACCCTTTTTTCTTCGAGAAGCTGTAATTAGAACTGTAATCGCTGCTTGAAAAGCTGAATTGTGTCCAGCCGCTGTCTGATTTGGCAAAATTACCCGGAACAAGGCTTGCATACAAAAAACCGGCACCAGATGCCAATCCGGTGAGTTTCGATTTATCCAGATCATCGAGATAACGTTCTTTGAGTGCCAGCATGCTCCGGCCTTCTACCTGGGAAATAAATGCAGAAATTTTTTCATATTCCTCCTTGTACCCATTATTTACCCAATCTCGTTTGGCGGCTAAAACCTTATTTCTAAGAATTGGTGCATTCATCGCCCAGAAATGAACTGCACCTGGTTCTTTAGCGGTTAAAGCATTTACGCGATGAGAGTTATATTCCAAAGCTACGGTGAGAAAATTCTGCATCTTCTCGGTGTATTTAATCACCAACTGGCTTTCTTCAAGCACTTCGGTTTCCTCATCGGTAATAATGTCCTTTTTAATTTTTTTCTCCTGCAAAAGGCCCCTCAGTTTTTCAATTTTAGCCTTCAGCTTTTCGTCTGGTTCAAAATTGGCCACCTGGCTGAATCTTAAAATATGCTCGTAAGCCTGTGTAAGTGTATTTTCAGGATTCCATACATTCATTGTAACATCACCTTTTACATCTGAGGTATCAGGAATCATATCCACAATGCGGGCAAAATTTTCAGCCTGCTGATACTTTCGTGCTGTATCCTGGGCAAGCAACTGGTTAATTTCTTCGATGCTTTTTTCCTCTTCATCTTTTTCTCCTTCTCCTTCATTATCTTTTGGGCCGGTATTTTCACTTTTCTTTATTACACCGGTCAAACCTTCAGAAAGAAAATCCAGCTCTTCAGCGGGATAAGGAACACCAACAGAAAGCCATGCTAAGTAGTTATCGTCTGATGGCGGAACTACATCGCCATCACCATTGGCAAGCACATCATACAGCTTGCCCAATACAGAATTCATTAACTCTTTGGGAAGAACTTCTTTTGACATGATAATAAATAATTTAATGGTTTATACGTGTAAGTTATGAAATAAAAATGACTTATAAAATTTTTATTTAAAGATTTGTGTATCTTTTTATCTTTCCCAGGTTTTATACTAAAAACGGGATAAATTTATACATTTATGTAAGCTGGCAAAAAGCAATTGGTCCCGAGTAATCGGGAGCAAGTCCTTTTGCCAACTGCACTTTTGCTCCCGAATACTCGGGACCAACTAAATTAAGTTGGTAAATTTTATCCCGTACGAAGTATAATTGCGACCTGATTTTTATCAAGTTTTCCATTTGTTTTGAATCCCTATATATGCTTGTTCTGTGACAATTCAATCAAAAAAAACTTTTTAATCAGTACCGATGATTGAAAATCATCCTAAAGACCTGATAGTCGCCTTTTTAGTTATGGGACATTCATTTGTTTGGAAAGTTTCGCCGGTACGTTTCCATGGGATAATTCAGAGCGGCCGGTTGCTGGTCACCGAAGTTGGAAACAAATTGCTGGAAATCGTTAGCTATTTGAAGGATCGGCTGGGATTGTAGAAGCTCTGGGCCATTTTTGTGGTTTGCTGACTGGCTTTGCCAGCGTTAATTTTCTCTGTTATGAAAAAGTTGGAAAGGCTGACCAAATAAAACCAGTCCAATTACAAAATGAAAAAAGGAACAATTTTTCGCTCCTTTTTTTTATATCACTTTTCCATCTCCTCCTTGAGCCATTTAGGGCGGTCGGTGGTAATACCAGTAACGCCGAGTTCGGTCATTCTTTTGGCTATTTCCGGGTCGTTCACTGTCCAGGTCAGCACTTCAAGGTTCAGTTCTTTGGCCATTTGCACTACCTCCTCATCAATAATTTTATAATTCAGGTTAACCCCTTCCAAACCTGCTTCGGCAGCTTCCTCCATCTTCTTTTTTAACCCTTGTTTAGACGAACTCAGCCAGTAACATTTGTTATTTGGAAATTCCTTTTTAGTTTCAAGAATAGTATCCCAGCCAAAACAGATAAAAACCATTTGATCTGACTTGCCGCTTTTTTCAATTGCCCTCTTTAAATGCGGAAGAATTTCACTACCGGTTTTAATTTCAACCACCAGCTTTTTCCCGTCGGGAACAGTTTCGATTAACTCCGAAATGAACGGAATTTTTTCTCCCTTATATTTTTCATCCTTCCAACTTCCCACATCCAAATCACGCAACATCAGCGAAGGTGTATCTTTAATCGCCAGGTTTCGTTTACCGCCAGTTGTACGTTTGGTGTTTTTATCGTGCAAAGCCATCACCCGGTTATCTTTGGTCAGGTAAACATCAATTTCAACGGCATCGGCACCCAACTCCCAGGCCAGGTTTGCTGCCGCTGCAGTATTCTCCGGCGCCAGGTAAGAAGCACCGCGGTGAGCAATAAACGTTTGTTGTGCCATTAATCCCATGCAAAAGGAAATAAGTAAAAGTGTTATCTGAATTCTTTTCATTATAAAATTTTTGTGTCGAAGATAAAAAGGAAAAAAGTATTTCGTCAGGTTTTATACGAAAAAATGTAGTTTTACATCTCATTTCAAAAAGTTATGCGCCTAAGGAATTCATTACATATTGGAATTATTTCACTCAAATTGGTAGCCCGATTTCCTTTTTGGCTGATTTATGGTTTATCCAACCTTTTTTACCTGGTAGTTTATTATTTTATTGGTTACCGCAAAAAAGTAGTTGACCAAAATCTTCGAAATTCGTTTCCTGAAAAATCAGATGCTGAAATCAAAAAAATAACAAAACAATTTTACCGGCATTTCTGCGACCTCACCCTTGAAGTTATTAAACTGGGGCACATAAAAATGAAGGATTTCAAAAAAAGGATGAAAGTTAAAAATCCGGAACTAATAAACAGGTATTTTGAACACGGGAAAAGTGTGGTTGTTCTTACCAGTCATCACAATAACTGGGAATGGGGCAGTGTTTTCCCCCTTTTTTTGAAGCACAAAATTCTTGGCGTGTACAAACCGCTTCATAATCTTCAGTTCGATAAATATATAAACGGCAACCGTGCCCGCTTTGGTGCTGAAATGGTTCCCAACTCAACTGTTTTACGTAGGGTTATTAAAGCAGACAAGGCAAATGAGCCGGTTTTTATTTGGCTCGCCGGCGACCAGACACCTCCTGCAAACAGTAAATTCTGGTTGAAGTTCCTTCATCAGGAAACCCCTTTTTATCCCGGTCCGGCTGCCATCTCCCGCCGATTTAACTACCCGGTAATTTTTCAAAAAACGGTTAAAACAAAAAGAGGATACTACGAAACTTCTTTTGAAGTACTGTTTGAAAATGCTAAGGAATACAGCGAAACAGAAGTAATGATGGCTTATGTTCAAAAAATGGAAGAAACTATTTATATACAACCGGCGTATTATTTGTGGTCGCATAAACGCTGGAAACATAAACGGTCTGAAGATGTGCCGGTGTTGTTTTAATCACATGAATGATAAAAACACTATGTTTGGATTGTTTAGTGCCACAATGGAAATAAAAACTGATTATACAAACATACCTTCCCCCGAAAAATTTCCAAATATCTACCTCTTTAATCCTACCTGCGAATATGCGGTTGCAAACGGCCAGCCTTCGTGGCAACCCAATCGGCTGCTGCAAAAAATGGAGGAAGATTTGGGAACATTGCCCCTCTTTTTTGCCCGGCCAAATGATGTTGTTCTGGTAAAAAAAGTACCACCTCCTGAATTTTTAGCTACACTAAAAAAATTAAACATAACTCCTCCCCTATTTTTGCCATTAAATGAAGTAGCGAAAAACCCCGACTTTGTCAACCAGCGGAAAAACTGGCTGCTTCCGTGGGGCTGGAGTCCGGCAGCGCATCGTTTGCTTAAACCTTTAAAACCTTCTTGTTCTGAGGAATTTCAAAGATCGCCGGTAGCCAACTGGAAACCGGAATACCGTGAAATCTACCCGAAAAAATTTGCCCTTGAAATATTAAAAAAACTTCTGCCACAATTACCAGCAGATAAAATGTTGCCTCCGCAGTTGATTCCCCGGATTTGCTTCACAAAATCAGAAATTGAAATGTGTATAAAACGCTGGGGTAAAATTATGGTAAAGGCACCCTGGAGCAGCTCAGGAAGAGGACTGCAAAAAGTAACAAAAACCCCCGTGGCTGAAAAAGTTTGGGAAAAACTGTTGGGGATAATTAACGAACAGGGTTATGCCATTGTGGAACCGCTTCTGGAAAAAGCTCTGGATTTAGCCTTTGAATTCGAATTGAAAAACGGAAAAGTAACCTACCTGGGAATCAGTCGTTTTTTAACCGATGAAAAAGGCCGGTACCAGGGCAATTCCCTGAATGGCTGGCCGTTGGAAATTGATCCGAAAATTACGGCATTTGCTGAAACGCTTCCTGAAATGATTATAAAACCATTGATAAAATTGATTGAAAACAGTTTACTGGCCAATTTCTACGAAGGAATTTTAGGTGTGGACATGCTCATTTTCAGGGATAAAAAAGAGCATTTGCGGGTAAATCCATGTCTCGAAATCAATGTCAGGCATAACATGGGTTTGCTTTCACTTCAACTCGAAAAACTAATTTTGCCCAATAAAAAAGGTGTTTTCAAAACTTTTTATAATCCGAAGCAAACATTTCAGGAATACAAAATAGAAATGGAAAAAACCTGGCCGTTAAAACTCAGAAATTCAAAAATTGATTCCGGTTTTTTTCCTTTAATACCTGTTTTTGAAAATACTAATTTTGGCGCCTTTATCCTTATTTCAGATTAATCCTGTTTTTCATTTTCTTCCGAATAAATAACCAACTTCTTTGTCTTTTTTTATGCTTTGTATATTTGTTCTTACAAAAGGAAAGCGGGTCGGACAATATAAATTCAGGTAAACAGGCTGATTTTTCAAAAAAAAAGTAAAACGGAAAGGATTTGCTACAAATTACCTTTTTCAATACTAACCATTTTTTGTACTTTTATTCATTCGATTAAACCGATTCAAATAAAAAGTATGGAAAGGGAAGAAAAACCAGCCGGCAAACCCAAAAAAATTTCAAAAAAGTTTTACAACAGTGAATTAAACCGGCTCCAGATTGAGCTTGTAAAACTTCAGGAGTGGATAAAAACCCAAGGATTAAGAGTAGTAGTAATTTTTGAAGGGCGCGATGCGGCAGGCAAAGGGGGAACCATAAAACGGATTACCCAGGTATTAAATCCACGTATTTGCCGGGTAGTAGCACTGGGCACACCCACCGAACGTGAAAAAACCCAATGGTATTTTCAGCGGTATGTACCCCATCTTCCGGCAGGCGGCGAAATTGCACTTTTTGACCGAAGTTGGTACAACCGCGCCGGCGTAGAAAAAGTAATGGGCTTTTGCACCAACGATGAATACTGGGAATTTCTTCGTTCCTGCCCAAATTTTGAGCGGATGCTGATTCGCTCTGGAATTGTACTCATTAAATATTGGTTTTCTGTAAGTGAAGAAGAGCAGGAAAAACGTTTCAGGGCAAGGATGGCCGATCCAACCAAACGCTGGAAACTGAGCCCGATGGATTTAAAATCACGTGAATTTTATGTGGATTATTCCAAAGCTAAAGACGAAATGTTTGCTTACACCGATACAAAAGTAAGCCCGTGGTATATGGTTGATGCAGACAATAAAAGGCGTGCCCGTTTGAATTGCATCCACCATTTATTATCAGTGATTCCCTATGAAGATTTAACACCCGATGCAGTGGAATTGCCACCCCGAAAAGACAGTAAAGGCTATGTTCGCCCGCCCATCGAGGAAATGACTTATGTTCCGGAAGTATATTGAAATTTAATTATCCAGGGTTCGGGTTAAGTTATACAGGTGCCGTTCCTGGCTTTCAATAAATCCCTGAAATAAAGTCCGCTGACCCTCAACTTCAATGAACCCGCGTTGAATTAACTCAAGGTAAGCGTAAGTCCAGTTGATTTCCTCCATCTCGTTTTCCATTTTCACTTTTATATCTTCTTTAACAGCTAAAGTTGCTGTTTGCTGCAAAACACTTCCCTTTTTCCCCTCAATTTTTTCTTTTAACGGAACCCCGGAATTTTTTAGTGCATGGCAGGTTGATTCCAAATCGGGCAAGTCATCAACTCCCTGTTTGTTTATACTTACAGCACAATGACTGGGAGAATTGCCGTGCAGCAGTACCCATGCGGCATAATGAGAAATATCGTTGATTTTCAACACCGTTTCTCTCGCAGGAGGATTCCATGGCCTGCGAAAATAGTTTACCAGCTCACCAACCAGTATTTCAGCTGCTTCAGTATTTAATATTCCATCAGCTTTCAGCTTACTTAAAAGTTCAATACCGGTATCAGACAGCAGGTAAGGTGTATCTGAAAGTACATCGGGAAGCAGGTTCTGTGCCCAGCCGGGTAAATTGGAAACTTCGAGCTGACTCACATAAAACCTGGGCAATTCTTCAGATTCAGCTTCAAAATGAACCGCTTTCAGGTTCTTTTTTGGAAGCACATATTTTCCAGCCTGACGGTATCCCAAACATTCGATAATATGCCTGACCGCCAAAATACCTTCCGGTTGTTCACCTGTGTGCCAATTAAGCGTTCGAAAACCCAAATGATCCAAAACAACCTGACCGCCTTTGCGGTTAACCAACCCTGAATAAGCCGTTGCATAGGGAACCCGTAAAAAAAAATTATCCCACAATTTATCGACAAGGCTTTTTCCTATTTCACTTGCATTGCGTTTCATTGCATTACATTTTTGATCATGATTTTTATTTAAGATAAAAGCTCAGGATTTTATAAACCAACCTATTTCCGGCTAATATCATAATCTGTTAAACATGATTTTAACCATTAGGGTTACATTAAATATGTGTTTAAGAATATTGTTTATATGGAAAAATAAACAGGTTTAAAACCTCTCAGGAGTTCGTTTTTTGACTTTTTTCATAAACTTAAGCACCTCAGATTTCTTAAAAAAGGAAGTTGCCCCAACTTTTGTAGCGTTCAGAGCCCCGGCTGCGTTTCCAAAATTTAATGCTTCCTGCAGAGAATTTCCCTGGAGATGGTAGTGAAGAAATCCGGCAGAAAAAGCTATTCCCGACCCAATATTATCCTTCATTTCTATAATATAGCCTGAATCAAAAAAAGCTCCTTTTTCTTTGTGAAATGCAAAAACACCATTATAACCTCGAGTAATCAAAACAAGATCGACATTATATTTTTTTACCAACTGTTCTCCAAACTCTTCAAGATTTCCCTTTTTCAAGTTGAGTTTTTCACTTAAAAAACCGATTTCTTTTTCTTTAATGCGCACAATATGTGAAGATTGCAAAAGGCTTTCGATGACCACCACATTAAAAAAATGATGAAACAATTTTAAGTCGAAAAATTTAATTGATGAGGGAGATTCTTTTATTAGCTCGCGAATGGTGTTTTTTGAAATGCCAAACCGCTGGGGCAATAAACCAAAGAACAGGCAGTCGGCATCGCGAACCAGTTTTAATGCTTCGGTAGAAAATTCAATATGGTCGAATGCCACATCGGGAGTAACATTGAAAACCGGTTCGTACTTTTCGTCAAAGGAAATATTTACCGTTCCGGTAGGAAACTCAGAATCGATTTGCACATCGGCCACTGAAATCCCCAACTCTTCGAGCCGTTTTAGCGCCAGGTTGCCCAGTTCATCATCTCCGACACGTGAAAGCAAGTGACCTTCCTCACCGAAAGAATTGCACCGAAACGCAAAATTGGAAGGGGTGCCACCCAAAACTTTTCCATCGGGTAAAATATCCCAAACCACCTCTCCAAATGCTACAATTTTTTTTCTCATCAATTTTTATTTGCCGGTGGCAAAAATAGGTATAAATAGATAAGGATTCAAATTTACAAACACAGGCACACGAGAAACCACAGCTAAATTGCAGCGAAAGAATCAGACATTCAAGAGTTTCGCCTGATTAGCTTTTTATCTTTTTTTTAATAAAATCAGCTAAAACATCGGTAAGGTTTGGATGACCTGTTTCTTCCAAATCGTAAAATACCCGTGTAAAGGGTTTGTCAATTTTAACTATTCTGTTTAAATCGATAGGCGTTCCTATAATAACTGAATCGCATTTAGTATTCTTAATGGTTTCCTCCAAATCTTTTACCTGGCCAGTACCGTATCCCATTGCCGGAAGTAACTTTCCAATATTGGGGTAAAGTTCGAAAGTACGGGTAAGTTTTCCGGTTGTAAAAGGTCTTGGATCCACTATTTCGGCAGCGCCGTATTTTTGAGCTGCAACCACTGCAGCGCCAATTTTCATTTCGCCATGAGTTAATGTTGGGCCGTCTTCCACGCACAAAACCTTTTTGCCTTTAATGACATCAACATTTTCTGCCCGAACCGGACTTTCGGCGTCAATAACAACTGCACCCGGATTTACCGAGGCAATATTTCCCCTGAGTTGTTTCACCTTTTCCGGATCGGCTGTATCCATTTTATTTATAATGATTACATCGCTCGTACGGAGAACCACCTGGCTGGGATAATAGGTAAGTTCGGCACCTGCGCGGTGCGGGTCAGTCACTGCAATGGACAAATCGGCTTCGTAAAATGAAAAATCATTGTTTCCGCCGTCCCATAAAATAATATCGCACCCATCGGGATCATTTTCGGCAGCTTTTAAAATAGCTTCGTAATCCACTCCAGCATAAATCACATTTCCGCGTGCAATGTGCGGTTCATATTCTTCCATTTCTTCAATTGTGCACTTGTGCCTGCTCAAATCTTCAATAGTAGCAAACCGCTGTACTTTTTGCTTGACCAGATCGCCATAAGGCATGGGGTGCCGGATGGCCACAACCCGCAGTCCCTGCTCCATTAAAATCTGAATTATTTTCCGGCTGGTTTGGCTTTTGCCTGAGCCGGTTCGCGTAGCACAAACTGAAATTAGCGGTTTGGAAGATTGAAGCATCGTTTGTTTCGGCCCCAGCAGCATAAACGATGCACCGGCTGCATTCACGCGCGCTGAAACGGTCATTACATGGTGGTGAGGAATATCGCTGTATGCAAACACGCAGATATCAACTTTCATTTTTTTAATCAGCTCTTCCAGCTTTTCCTCTGCATAAACCGGAATTCCGTCAGGGTAAAATGCTCCTGCCAATTCAGCCGGGTAGCGGCGGTCGTCAATATCGGGTATTTGAGTAGCGGTAAACGCCACAACTTCATAATCGTTATTGTTTCTGAAAAAAGTATTGAAATTGTGAAAATCGCGCCCGGCGGCGCCAATGATAATAACTTTTTGTTTTGCCATAGGTCTGGTTTTAAATTTCGCGAAAAATTAGCGGTTTGTCTGTTAAAAAAACAGGACAAATCTCAGCATCATTAAATTTTCCTGATCAAAACAATTATTCTTAATTTGACGTTCTTTTCAAAAACAAACGGGTGAATTATCTGGCACATTTATATTTATCGGGCGATAATGAGAAACTGATTACCGGCAATTTTATAGGAGATTACGTTAAGGGAAAGAATTTCCTTAAATATCCGGGGAAAATCAGGGAAGGAATTATTTTACACCGTAGAATAGATTCTTTTACTGATGAACATGAATTATTCAGGGAAGTAAAAAAACTTTTCAGGGAAGAATTCAGGCTCTACTCCGGGGTTGTTACCGACTTAATTTTCGACCATTTCCTGGCTTCCGGATGGGAAAACTATCATCCTTTAACTTTGCGCCGGTTTGCCCGGAAAACACATGCCATATTGCTTAAAAATGTTTTTTATCTGCCATCGCGTGTACAGGGTTTTCTTCCGGTATTAATAAAAAACCGCCGGCTGGAATCTTATGCAAAAAAGGAAGGGATAAAACAATCGCTGGAAATTATGGGCCGCTACACCTCACTTCCGCCAAAAGCCAGCCAGGCCATTGAAATTATGGATGCCAACTACCAGTTCATTGAAACACATTTTACAGCATTTATGCATGAGTTAATCGGATTTGCCGAATCGGAATCCGGAATTCACTTAAAAAAACCCGGATTATGACCAGATATAACCAGTTTTGATTTAGGCCAGCATTTGATAATATGACTCTTCAAAAAAGAAATTCGATACTCCAAAAGCAGGTTCAAGGTCATCAATCCAAATGGCATTTGGATCGTATTTTGCAAAGAAAGGTTTTCCCACCCAGCCTGGGTCTCTGCCTTGCAAAAAGTTAAGTACAAATACCTTTTCTCCTTTTATTTCTGAAACGCCAACTACCTGAATTTTTCCGGGGTTGCATGACATGCTGGGCCCTTTTACCGTGCGGCAAATTCCGCTCACCTGGTTGTATGCATTCCTGAAAATTTGCCAGGTTTGATTTAGCGAAACGGCAAAATAGTCTTGCGCACCGGTATCGCGCGCAATAAACATGTAATAAGGAATGATTCCCAATCTCACCTGTAATTTCCAGTTTTCGGCCCAAATATCTGCATGGGCATTAATGTGTTTTAAAACGGGCGATTGCGAACGGATTTGCACTCCTGCATCAATCAGTCTTTTAACAGCCCTTTTCACCGCATCGGTTTTTAATTCTGAAGGGTGGTTAAAATGGGCCATCAAGGCAATGTTTATCCCCTTTCTTTTCATTTTTTTGAACAGGCGGAGGAGGTCACTGGCATCGTTATCGGTAGTAAAACGGTATGGCCAGTAAGCCAGCGATTTAGTTCCAATCCGAATATTTTTAAGATTCGGAATATCAGCTTCGAGCAGTGCATTAAAATAAGTTTCAAAAAACCGGGTTTTCATTACGGCAGGATCTCCGCCGGTAAAAATCACATCGGTAATATGCGGATTGGCCTTTACATATTGCACCAGTTTGTCGGCTTCTTTCATCGCAAATTTGAACTCATTCAACGCAAACTGGGGCCACCTGAAACAAAATGTGCAGTAAGCATGGCAGGTTTGTCCCTGGGTTGGAAAAAAGAGCATGGTTTCACGGTATTTATGTTGAATGCCGTTGAGTTTTTTCCCTTCGAAAACCGGAACATTGCTTTCCTGCCCGGCAGGATTTGGATTGAGCTTCAGCCTGACTTTTCGCACTACATCCTGAATTTCCTTTTTCGGCGCACCCCTTTTTAAAACAGTGGCCACTGATTTAAAACTGGCTTCATCGAGCATTTCTTTCTGTGGGAAATTGAGAATAAAAAACGGATTCTTTTCAAAGTTATTCCAGTCAATAAGTTCATCTACCACATAATTGTTGGTCTTAAATGGCAAAACCGTTCCTACTACCTCAATGTTAAATTTCTGTTCTTCAGTTAAATATTCCATTTGTGGGATATCTCTGAAGTTATGCAATGCATAAGATTTATATTCTGTCATAAGCCAATAATTTTATAAAGAACTGCATGCTCATTCTTTTTTTGAAAATGACCCCTCCGGGACACCGTAGTTTACAAAAAAATGATGATTTTTTTTAAAGTTGCGCTAAAATACAAAATTCGGAGTTTTCCCCGAAATTAAAAGACATGACCTTTGTCAGGTTTTTGGAGGTCGCTTTCAATTTGAAAGATAATCGAGCCTGCTGGCATCCAGCCTCAGGAATATAAAAAGCAGAATGGTAAATGCCCACAGAGAGGAACCCCCGTAACTAAAAAAGGGAAGCGGAATTCCGATAACAGGCATCAACCCAATGGTCATTCCAATATTTACCATAAAATGAAAAAAGAGGATGACAGCCACTGAATATCCGTAAATGCGCGAAAACCCTGATCGTTGCCGTTCGGCTAATAATACAAGCCTTATCAGCAACAGCATGAAAAGTAAAATGACTACCGAAGTTCCGACAAATCCCCATTCTTCGCCTACGGTACAAAAAATAAAATCGGTACTTTGCTCGGGAACAAAATTAAATTTGGTTTGCGTTCCGTTTAAAAAACCCTTTCCCCAAAAACCGCCTGAACCAATGGCAATTTTACTTTGGTTAACATTGTAACCAGCTCCCATCGGATCAGATTCAATGCCTAAAAGTTCGTTTATCCGGGCCTGCTGGTAAGGTTCCAGCACATTATCAAAAGTATAATCAACACTAAAAGAAAATAAAACTGAGCCAACAAACACAAAGGAAACTATGATATAACTTTTCAAACGGTTGCGGATGCTGTAAATGATTAAACCCAAACCAGCCAAAAAAATCATTCCAGCCAGCAACTGTGCAATTTCGAAACCGGAACGGGTAATATAATTCAGTGCAGCCAGCAAACCAAAGGCTGTTGTAAAAAACAGAAGTACCCTGTAATAATGTTTCATTCCGGCATTTACGATAAGAAAAACCACCAAAGCCAAACCTGCCAACAGTGCAAACAAAACCAATTCGGACAAGACCAGTGAAAATATAAAAAGCAGTCCGACAAGTGTGGCAAAAAACAGCACCACTCCCGACAGGCCTTCCCTGAACAATACCAAAACAAGAGCAAAATAAACCAGTGCCGAACCGGTATCGTTTTGCAGAAAAATAAGTGCTGCAGGTAAAAAAATGATAGCCCCCATTACAACCAACGATTTGAAGCGCTGAAGTTTAAAATTAAAGGAACTCATGTATTTGGCGAGTGCCAGCGCCGTGGCAAACTTTCCAAATTCAGCCGGCTGAATGGCAAATCCGCCAAACATGAACCACGATTTTGAATTATTCACCTCAGTTCCTGCAAAAAGCACTAAAATCAGCAACAGAATTACGGTACCATAAATTATGTAGGAAAAGAAGACATAAAAATTTGTTTCCAACAATAAAATTATAAATGCAATGAGCAATGCTGCGCCAATCCAGATTAACTGTTTGCCATAACGTTGAGAAATATCAAAAATGCTGTGATGCCCGGCATCGTAAACTGCAGCATAAATGTTGACCCAGCCCAGCAGAACCAGCACCAGGAAAACTGCCACGGTTAACCAGTCGATATTTGCCCACAAATTATTCCGTTTTGGCATTTTAATTGGATTGATTTCTGTTTATTAAATCCATTTCAAGCATCCGGGTTTCCACCCACTTCCGGCTTTCAGCAATGTCTCGTTTCAAATATTTTTCAACCAGCAAACTGGCAATGGGCGCAGCAAATGTTGACCCAAAGCCGCTGTTTTCAACATAAACTGAAATGGCTATTTGCGGATTTTCCCGTGGTGCAAAGGCCATAAAAGCAGCGTGGTCTTTACCATGCGGATTTTGCACTGTTCCGGTTTTTCCACACATGATTAAACCGGGAATTCTCATAAAAACCGAAGCATTGGTATTTTCAACTACCATTTGCATTCCGTCGATTATAGGTTCAAAATGTTCCGGAGAAATTTTTGTTTCTACCCTGTTTCTGAATTCCGGTTTTATTTCCTGGTCTTCAATATTTTTTACGGTGTGGGGAATAAAATAGTGCCCCCGGTTGGCCATAATAGCTGCATAGTTGGCCATTTGCAAAGGCGTTATTCCCAGTTCGCCCTGCCCAATGGCCAGCGAACGCACTGTAAGAGCGCTCCACCTGCCTGCTCCAAAATAGCGGTTATAATATTCTTCTGAAGGAACATTCCCCTTGTTCTCATTCACCAAATCGGTACCCAGTTTTTTCCCAAAACCAAAACTGTCCACATATTCCTTCCACAGGTTAAATCCTTCGGATGATCTGCTTCTGCTGTTGATTATGGAACGAAATGTATTCCACATAAACGGATTGCATGATTCGCGAATGGCATCGACCACACCAAGCGGCGAAACGTGGGAGTGGGTACACCGGATTGGTAAAGAGCCAGTTCCCGCACACGAAAAACGGGTATTCAAATTAATACTTCCTTCCTCTAAAGCAATTAACGCATTCATCATTTTAAAAGTGGAACCGGGAGGATACTCAGCCAGAAGTGCCCTGTTAAAAAGCGGTTTCAGCGAATCAGTAAGCAATGTGGCATAATTTGAACCCCGCACCCTTCCTACCAACATTCCGGGATGATAAGCCGGTGCACTTACCAGGGCCAGAATTTCGCCGGTTGAGGGCTCAATAGCCACAATACTTCCAATCTTGTTTTCCATCAGTTCTTCAGCATACAATTGCAGCTCAATATCCAAAGAAGTTACCAGATTATTCCCAACCTGTGCCGGTGTATCTTCAGCGCCATCAAGAAAACTTCCCTGTATGCGGTTATGCACATCAACCAGGTATTTTTTAATTCCTTTATCTCCCCGTACCCATTCTTCGTAAGTTTTTTCAATGCCACTCACTCCAATATAATCGCCCTGTTTATAATATGCATCCCTTTCTAAATCGGCCTGGTTTACCTCGCCAACATAACCCAAAACATGCGCTGCCACCGGATAATTGTATTCGCGCAACGTTCTCGATTGAGTATGAAATCCACGGAAACGGTAAATCCGTTCCTGTAAAATGGCATATGTTTCGGGCGGAATCTGCTTAACAATAATCGAAGGTTTGTACCATGAGTATTCTTTTGCTGTTTTTATCCTTAATTCAAAATCTTCTTTGCCAATATCGAGCAGGTTACAGAGGTAAAGTGTATCGAAGGCTTTAACCTCGCGCGGTGTGACGAGCAAATCGTAAGCCGGTTTATTGTACACAAGAAGATTGCCATTCCGGTCGTAAATTAGACCCCGGGCAGGATACTGCACAATTTCACGCAAAACATTATTTGTGGCAAAAACTTTATAGGTTGGATCTAGCACCTGCAGCCGGAACAGCCCAACCATAAAAATAATGCCTGTAAGCACAAAAATGCCAATAATTATATAACTCCGTTTTGAAAAAGTATTCACACTGGCCTATTCTCTAAAAATTAAAAACTGGCTCAAAACTATAACAAAAATGGAAAAAACCGAACTTAGTAAAATCCTTAAAAAGGTGGTGAAAAAATGGGAAAATGTAAAATATTCCAGGTAGAAAAGTATAAAATGGTGAGTAAACACCATAATGGCTGTATAGGATAAAAACCACAAAAATTTATTTTGCCGCAACCCGGGGTATTCATTCCGGTCTTCTTCGCGGTTCGAAATAGAACTGATTACCAGAGGCCTGATGTATGCTATAAAAACTGTAGCAGCAGCATGAATACCCAAACTGTTTAAAAATATATCAACAGATAGTCCAATCAAAAAACCCAACACCATGAGTAAATACTTTGGAGTGCTAACAGGCAGCAATAAAACAAACAAAATATAAATAAACGGATTGATGTAACCACTTACCTGTACCTGATTGAGAACAAGCACCTGGATAAGTACCAGCACAACGAACATTAATCCGTATTTAATTAGCCTGCCTATCATCCCTTAAAATTTTATCCAATTCTTCAATTTCCGGCCTTGCCCTGTTTTCAATCACTTCAACGTGTGACAGGTTTTTAAAATCGACCGATAATTTCACTTGTATGGAATAGTAATTTTCACCATCGGGCTCAGAAAAACCGTTAATAGTTCCCACAAGAATTCCTTCAGGAAAAATGGATGAATAACCACTGGTTTCAACCGTATCACCAATCGCGACATCAACGTGCAACGGAATTTCAGAAAGGATTGCTGTGCGGTAATCCGTTCCCTGCCAGATTAACGACCCGTAGTAACCGTTTTTTTTCAATTTGGCCGAAATACTCCAGCGTTGGTTCAGCAACGATAATCCCATGGAATAAGATTCAGAAACCTGGCCGACAACTCCAACAATTCCGCTGGACGAAATAATTCCCATATCGGGTTTTATACCGTGCCTGCTTCCTTTATTCAGGGTAATATAATTGAAAGGCCTGTTCACCGAATTGCTGATAATCTGCGCCGGTATAAACCGGTAAACCGAATCAAATGCAGGCAAATTCAGAAAAATGATATCGGTATTGTCCGTAAAATCCGGTTTATTTTCAAGTAACATTCTAAGCCGGGCATTTTCCTGCGCAAGTTCACGGTTAATTTTCGTCAATCCAAAATAGCCGGTAACCGACTGGTAAATCGTGTAAACTTTCCCGGTTACCCGGTTTGCCGAATTCAGGTATGTTGCCTTTTGAAAACTGTTGTAATTAAAAACCATTGCCAAGGCAAGAGTTTCCAACAGAATAAAAAGCACAAAAGCATGGTTTTTCAGCAAATACCTGATTAGGCTTCTCATATTTTTGTAAAACCCTGAATATTATCTTATCAGGAATGAAAATTTATCTACATTCTTCAACGCAATTCCGGTGCCGCGTACGACAGCACGTAAAGGATCTTCCGCCACCCTGAAAGGAATACCAATTTTATCGGTTAATCTTTTATCGAGGCCTTTAAGCAACGCGCCACCACCAGCCAGCCAAATTCCTTTGGTAACGATATCGGCATAAAGTTCAGGCGGAGTTTGCTCGAGGGCAGCCAAAACTGCCGTTTCAATTTTGGAAATGGATTTTTCAAGGCAGTGCGCAATTTCCTGGTAGGAAACCGGTACTTCAATGGGAAGTGCAGTCATTTGGTTTGGCCCCTGAACAATAAAATCCGGTGGCGGGTCTTTCAGTTGCGAAAGTGCCGAACCCACATGTATTTTAATTTCTTCGGCCGTGCGTTCACCAATTTTAATGTTATGCTGGTGGCGCATGTATTCCATAATATCGGAAGTTAAATCGTCCCCTGCAATCCGTATAGATTTGTTGGTTACAATTCCACCCAGCGAAATTACGGCAATCTCTGTGGTACCACCGCCAATATCAACCACCATATTTCCTTCGGGTGCTTCCACATCCAAACCGATACCAATGGCTGCTGCAAGCGGTTCGTAAATCATGTAAACTTCCCGGCCACCGGCATGTTCTGCCGAGTCGCGCACCGCACGCACTTCCACTTCGGTGCTTCCTGACGGAATACAAATAACCATTTTCAATGCCGGCGAAAACATCCGTGGCTTTTGATTGATCATTTTAATCATGCCCCTGATCATTTGCTCGGCTGCGTTAAAATCGGCAATCACTCCATCGCGCAGAGGCCTGATGGTTTTTAGGTTCGCATGGGTTTTTCCCTGCATCTGGCGGGCTTTTTCTCCAATAGCTACCATTTTTTCCGACTTTAAATCGATGGCCACAATGGAGGGTTCATCCACTACAATTTTGTCGTTATGGATGATTATGGTATTGGCTGTTCCCAGGTCAATGGCAATTTCCTGGGTTAAAAACGAAAATAATCCCATCTTCTGTAATTAATTATATATCAATGTTTAAAATGTCTTCTTCCTGTAAATACCATGGCAATGTCAAATTCGTTGCAGGCATCAATCACTTCCTGGTCGCGAATGCTTCCACCCGGCTCAACAATATATTTCACACCGTATTCATTTGCTGCTTCAATACTATCGCGGAACGGAAAAAACGCATCGGAAATAAGCACCGATTCTTCAAGTTTAACGCCTTCTTTCAAATTAAACCGCGGCATAGTCAGGTGGCGTAAACTGTCGAGCCGGTTGGGCTGCCCCATTCCTGCGCCGGTGAGCCAAAATGCACCGTTTTCCTTTTGGGTAACAATAGCAATGGCATTGCTTTTTAAATGTTTGCAGGCAGTTACTCCAAACTTTGCCAAATTTATTTTTTCTGAACCGAATTCCTTCACTGTTACTTTTTCAAATTGGGTATCCATCCCTTCATCTTCATCCTGAACCAGCATTCCTCCATTAACCGAACGGTACAATTTTTCATTTGTTATTTCCGGTTTAACAGGGGAAACCAGCAGGCGCAGGTTTTTCTTCTTCCCGAAAACTTCCAGCGCTCCTTCTGTAAATTCAGGAGCAATTATAATTTCCACAAATTTGCTTCCAAACCATTCAGCTACTTCATTGGTCACAGTTTCGGTAAAACAAATAATGCTTCCAAATGCACTGATTGGATCGCCTGCCCAGGCCAGGTCAAGCGATTCAAGGATATTCCCTGTAACAGCAAGACCGCATGGATTTAGGTGCTTAATAACCGAAACGGCCACCTTATTTTCGATATGGGTAACCGAATGGAATGCATCGCTGGCGGCTTTCCAGGCGGCATCGGCATCAAGCATATTGTTGTATGAAAGTGCCTTTCCCTGAAGCACCTGGGCATTGGCCAGAGTTACTTCTGAAGGAACATTACTGAATTTGTAAAAAGTTGCCTTTTGATGTGGATTCTCTCCGTAGCGGAGTACCTGCCCTTTATTAAGGCTGATTCGTTCTGCATCGTTTCCCTCGCCGTTAAAATAGCTGAAAATGGCGGCATCGTAATGCGATGAAACCGAAAAAGCTTTTCCGGCAAACCACTTGCGATCTTCTTTCGAAGTTTCTCCGTTCTTTTCATTCAGTAATTCCAACAGGGGTTGATATTCATTTTGAGACGGAACAATCACCACATCTTTAAAATTTTTAGCTGCTGCCCGAATGAGTGAAATACCACCAATATCAATTTTTTCAATAATATCCTGTTCAGAGGCACCCGAAGCAAGGGTGCTTTCGAACGGGTATAAATCCACAATCACCAAATCAATTTCAGGAATGGCGTACTCGGTTAACTGGCTTACATCACCCTGGTTGTTGCGGCGCGATAAAATGCCTCCAAAAATTTTTGGGTGCAGAGTTTTTACACGACCCCCTAAAATGGAGGGGTAACCGGTAAGGCTTTCAACCGATATTACCTGAACACCCAGCGATTCAATAAAACTTTTGGTTCCACCGGTGCTGATTAATTGAACACCTAATTCGTTTAACCGTTTTATTATCTCATCGAGGTTTTCTTTGTGGTAAACCGAAACAAGGGCGGTCTTAATTTTTTTATTATCAGCCATTTATTTCTTTTTTCAAATTCGTTTGCAAAGATAGAAAATTCAAAGCATATCCTGTTATGCAACAGAATTTTATCTGATGAAAGAAAAATAGAAAGTTTATTTTCGGAATCAAAGCGGAAATTGTAATCCTTAAGAAAAATTAACACTAATAGATGAAAGATTAATTTGAAGGAAACATTTAATGTTGCTTGCACGACTGATATTTGAAAGTTTCTCCTTTGCTTTTAATGCTTTAAAAGCAAACAGGTTGCGAACATTCCTTTCACTTTTGGGAATTACCATTGGTATTTTTGCCATTATTTCTGTTTTTACGGTAATCGACTCACTTGAACGTTACATTCGAGAAAGCCTGAATGCACTAGGCAGCAACATGGTTTACATTCAGAAATGGCCCTGGACACCACCCGAAGGAGAAACCGAATATCCGTGGTGGAGATACCTGAACCGCCCGGTTCCTCAATTGGAAGATGTGGATGAAATTTTGCGGCGGGGTTCATCTTTCCAAAGTGCAGCTTTTTTTTACGGATTTAACCGCACGGCCCAATATGCAAGCAACCAGTTAGACAATGCAACGGTATTGGCAACAACTTACGATTTGCTTGATGTTTGGAACCTGGAACTGTCCGATGGCCGCTATTTTACTGAAAGTGAAATGCTGTCGGGCGCACCGCTAACCTTAATTGGAGCGGTAATTGCCGAAAAACTTTTCCCCGGGCAAAACCCAGTTGGAGAATTTATAAAAATACAGGGATTCCGGTTTCAGGTGATTGGCATTTATAAAAAAACCGGGCAGGACATGTTTGGCACCAGCATGGACAATTACATTCACATCAGTGTCATCAAATCGTTTTACATGTTGGATGTGCGAAACCGAGACATGAACCAAAGAATTTGTGTAAAAGCCAAACCCAATGTGGATCAGGCACGGTTTATTGCTGAGTTGGAAGGCGTTATGCGAAGCATCAGGCGGCTGAAACCCCTGGAAGAGAATAATTTTGCCATGAACGAAGTGAGCCTCATTTCAAACCAGTTCGATCAGTTTTTTATCGTGTTTAACATGGCTGGCTGGATAATCGGCGGTTTTTCCATAATCGTGGGTGGTTTCGGCATTGCCAATATTATGTTTGTTTCGGTAAAAGAACGCACAAAAATTATCGGGATTCAAAAATCGCTGGGCGCCAAAAAATATTTCATATTGCTTCAATTTATTTTTGAAGCGGTGGTGCTTTCAATAATTGGCGGCATTGTGGGGCTGATTCTGATTTTCATCGGAACCCAAATTGTAAGTTACGCCACTGAATTTACCATCATTTTAACGGCAGGCAACATTGTTACCGGACTGATGATTTCAAGCGTAATTGGTTTTATTGCCGGGCTGATGCCGGCACGGGCGGCTGCAAAATTAAATCCGGTGGAGGCGATGAATGCAGTGTAATCAGGACAAGTCATGTTATAGTTCAAAGTCGAAACCGCCCCACGAGATTTGGAGGTGTACCCGGAAACACAACTGTTAAAAACAAAACAAAGCGGCCTGCGCGGGAAATGCGCCAGTATACAAACCGCAGGCTGGAAAGACGGCGTTTACATTGTGCGTGTGAACTATACTACAACCATGAAATTTTAACAGGGAAGCTGGTGGTGAAAAGGTGACTCAGCATTAACCCTGACGGGGCTTGAAGCCCCGAGGGTTAAATAAACCCGCATTCGAAAAACAGCTATAAAGTACCGCCTTTAATTTTCACAGCACAAAATTTTATTTTCACAGCACAGGATGAAAATTTTCACTGCATAGAATTTTTTTTTCACGGCATAAAATTGAAGAAAAAGAATAAGCGAGCCAGATTTGGTTTTCAATAAACAAAAAACCATCCAAATTGGGTCAGCTAAGTCATACCAAAAGTTATTTGCTTTAGTTCAGCCTGTTCAGTAACATAAAAATTTATTGAACTTTTTACGCAACCTTTTTATACCTTGGCTCATCTTAACCAAAAACGAAATATTTAAACCTGCAAAAAATGAAACGCGGCCCGACAAAAAAACTGAAAAACGTTCCCGGACGGTAACCAGGTTACAACGCCCGGCGCCTCAAATACAACCCATTCTAAATGCTCTTCTACCTGGTAACTTTCTGTTACCTCGAATACGAAAATTAGTTTTAAAAGTCACCGGTTTGAAACTCGTGGCTCAAAGCGAATAGCTAAAACAAAAAAATCAATCAGAACTAAGATGAAACGCTTTATTACCTTTAAAATTTTTCTATTAGTATTTAATACCATAGTTTATTCCCAGGAAAAATTTGAAAAATTTACATTTAGTGCCGGATTAACGCTCCCTGTACCCATAGCTACCAGTAATTATTACAGTTTACTAGATTATGAAATTGAATTTTTAATGAATTTCAAATTTCTTGGAAATACCAAATTATCTACCGGACTGGGATTTCAATATGGTGAACATGTTACACAAGAGGAAGTGGGCTGGCTAACAATGGTAAACGGAAAACCAAATGTTTATAAGGGTATTGGGTATTGGAATCTTGATTTTTTGAGTGCTGAAATTCCTGTAATTTTTACAATACCTTTTAATAAAGCTTTTTTTGATTCATATTTAGCAGGTTTTAGCTTTGGAAAATATTGGAATACTAACCTTACGAGGACAAATATTCCTGAAAATCTTCAAATAAAAATCAATAAAACCTACATGGATTTTAATCTGGGAGTAAAGAAAAACCTTTACCAATCCGAAAAATTGACAATAAATCTGTCTCCAATTTTAGGCTACCTTGTTTATTTATCTGATTACAATGACTGGCAAAAAGATTATATTTTTTCCCAGATAAAATTCAATTTTAATTTTTAAACGTTAAAACTATGAACATAAAAAATCGGTTATTATTTATTTTGTTGCTTTTCTCTCACGTAAGCAATGCTCAATTATTCCCATATAATCCGCGGGAATGGAATACCAATTGGACTACTACTGAATTTAGTGACTCATTTGATGGAACATTATTAGCGACTGAAAAATGGGATGTTGTAACAAATTTTGGGAGAGGTCAATGCGTTTTTGTTGATTATCCGGGTGTTACATATTCAGTCGAAAATGGATATCTACATCTAAATATGGTTAATGCTCCTCTCCATTGTTTTACTGTTGATAGCATTACTAAATGTTACAATTATATATCTGCAGAAATTACATCGAAGGAGCTCTATAAATATGGAATTTACGAAGGACGAATGAAATTTGCATATGCAAGAGGTTCGTGGCCGGCTTTTTGGTTTTTTGGCGGTAGCGGAGCTGATGATCCACAGTACAATAATGGTTATGCAAGTGAAATCGATTTTGCAGAGTATAACTGGTATGTTGAATTGTTTGGGTATGATCCAAAAACGGAACATGTTTTGCACTGGTGGGGGCCTCAAGGAGAATTACCTGTTGAAGGAAAAACAAAAGAAGAAGCTTCTGTTAATTGGAACTATTGGCATACTTTTAAACTTATTTACACCCCATATTATCTTAAATTTTATGTTGATGGAACTCTGAATTGGAATAGATCTAAGTTTTATATTATTAATGGTTCAGGACAACAAGAAGAAATAGATGCAGAAAACATCGATGAATATACTACATATTACGAATACGAAGGGTTTCCAATGCATGAAGGTAAAATCGCATTATCTCAGCAAGTAGCAGGGAATGTTAATTTTCCTATAACCCCTCAAACATCAATGTTTGACTGGGTAACATATAAAAAATTCTTCCTTGCCCCGGAAATAACCTGCCCCAATCTTATTTGTTCCTCTGGTACAGCAACACTTGATGTTGATTCAGAAGCGACGAATATAACATGGCAGCTATCTCCATCCAGCTTATTTAGAGTCTGTCTATAAACTATAAATTGTTGATAACTAATTCCCTGTGGGCTTTGGAGCAATTGTTTTTTTTGTTAAGTTTAAGGAAAAAGTACGATGAGGTTATTTGAAGATTTTAAGATGAAATTTGAAAATCCCGATTGGTCAAGAAGCCCGGAACTGGGACTGATTG
>JAHYIT010000158.1 GCA_019429205.1 Mariniphaga sp.
AAAAACTTTCCATAACCGAAAAGCACATTTCTTTTTTGGAAAATGCCATTGATGAAATGGAAGAGGAGTTGCCTGAACTGACGCATTTTATTTTACCTGGTGGAGATTTGGCAGCAGCTCAGTGCCATGTAGCCCGAACCGTTTGCCGAAGGGCCGAAAGAAGAATCCTGGAGTTTGCCGAAACTGAAAAAGTGCAAACCGAAATCCTGAAATACATCAACCGGTTGTCCGATTTTTTATTTGTGCTGGCACGTAAACTTGCCGCTAGCAGCGGGATTGAGGAGAAACCCTGGAAACAGTTCTAAAAATAAATTGAACGGGCGTTTTTCGTATTATTTTTTTATTATATTCGCGGCATTGAAAAAAACAGGTATAACCGCTTAAATCCATCGAAATGTATTGGACTCTGGAATTAGCTTCAAAATTGGAAGATGCGCCCTGGCCGGCAAGTAAAGACGAATTGATTGACTTTGCCATTCGGTCTGGCGCCCCGCTTGAAGTGATTGAAAATTTGCAGGAAATTGAAGACGAGGGTGAAATTTACGAAAGTATCGAAGATATTTGGCCCGATTATCCGAGTAAAGACGATTTCTTCTTTAATGAAGATGAGTATTAAATCTTAGCAGAAAAGAATAAACAGGAAGCAGGTTTTACGGCCTGCTTCTTTTGTTATACACTTGCCAGTAAACCCCCGTCAACATTCAGAATATGGCCGTTCACATAATCACTGGCTTCCGACGCGAGAAACACAGCAGCTCCAATCAGTTCTTTTGGCTGGCCCCAGCGGTTTGCTGGTGTGCGGCTGCAAAGCCACTTGTCAAATTCCGGGTCGTCTTTCAGCGGTTTGGTGAGCTCCGTTTCAAAATAACCCGGGCCAATGCCGTTTATCTGAATGTTGTGCCGGCCCCATTCGGTTGCAAGCGCTTTGGTGAGCATTTTTATTCCGCCTTTTGATACCGTGTAAGGTACGATAGATGGCCGCCCCAGTTCGCTTTGCACAGAGCAGATGTTGATAATTTTTCCGGTTTTGCGTTTTATCATAAACGGACCCAACACCTGAGAAACGATCATGGCGCCGTTTACGTTAATGTCCAGCACTTTTTTCCAGTCTTCTTCGCTTAATTCTTCAAACGGCCCGCGAATGTTTATCCCGGCGTTGTTAATCAGAATGTCGATTGGCCCTGAATTTTTTTCGTATTCCGTTATGGCTTTTTTTGCAGTTGATGAATCGGTTACATCAAAAACCAGCTTGTCAACCTGAATCCCTTTTTGTTTAAACCAGTTTTCAGCCACTGCCAGTTTTGATTCATTCCGTCCGTTTAAAAGAATTTTTGCTCCGGCGCCGGCCAAACCTTCAGCTATGGCAAGTCCAAGTCCGCTTCCCGAACCGGTCACCAGGGCTGTTTTTCCTTTCAGGTTGAATAAAGAAAGTGTATCCATCGTTAAAATTTTAAAGTTTTTCTCCCAGTTTTTTCAAAGGTAGCAATTCGAACTCCCCCAAGTGGGTCTCCTCTTTAAATTCAGCAATAAATTCACGGTTTATTAAAAACAATTTGCTGTTGAATTTATCCTGAGGGAAGGTATTTTCTTCTGAAAAGTTTTCAAAATCATAATCTTTAAAATTGAGTTCGCAGGTCGAAAGTTCCCATTCTCCATCATCGTTGGTATAAAGCAATGGCTGCCCGTGTGTGCGGCAAATCAGAGGCCTCGATTCATAAATGGTGCAGTCATGGTTTTTCAGGAAAATGCAGTCTTCGTCATTCTTTGCGATTCGCTGAAGGTTTTCCGCTTTGAATCCCCGGCTTTTTAAATCTTCAAGAATGGAATAAAATTCAACGGGTAAAATGCTGTAATCCATGCAGCACAAATCGCAACCTTTTTTGCATTGCAAATGAGAGGAGTGAACTTTCGACAGTTTTTTAGAAATTACATCTGTTTCTTTTCGTATTTTACGGTAGGCGGAAAAATGTTTTTCCATATTTTTTCTTCTGTAAATTTTAAAACAAAATACGTTAAAATTTTGCAGAAAACAGAAACAAACCTGTATTTTTACCCCACTTGAAATGCTAAAAAAGAATTGAATATGAAAAGAGTTTTTCATGCATGTATATTGATTTTCATAACTTTTGCTGTTTCAGCACAACACACCAATTTTGAATTTCTTGATTATAATTTGCCCGTGGAAGAACGGGTTGATATTTTGGTTTCGCAAATGACTTTGCAGGAAAAAATTGACCAGATGGTTTATACTTCGCCGGCCATTCCACGGCTGGGCGTTCCTGAATACAACTGGTGGAACGAAAGTTTGCATGGCGTTGCCCGAGCCGGTTATGCAACGGTTTTTCCGCAGTCGATAACCATTGCCGGCTCGTGGGACAAAGATTTGATGTTGCGCGTTGCAACGGCTACTTCCGACGAAGCACGCGCCAAACACCACGATTTTGTGCATCGCGGGAAGCGTGGCATTTATCAGGGACTGACATTCTGGTCGCCCAACATCAACATTTTTCGTGATCCAAGGTGGGGCCGGGGTCACGAAACTTATGGCGAAGATCCATACCTTTCCGGCCAAATGGGCCTTCAGTTTGTAAAAGGAATGCAGGGAAACGATTCCCGCTATTTAAAAACGGTGGCCACTGCCAAACATTACGCGGTTCATTCCGGTCCCGAACCGTTAAGGCACGAGTTTAATGCAGTTGTTGGTGAGCGTGATTTGCGGGAAACCTACCTGCCCGCTTTCCGCACCCTGGTGAAAGACGGAGGAGTGTATTCAATCATGTGCGCTTACAATCAATACAAAGATTTGCCCTGCTGTGCCAATCCTTATTTCGATGATATTCTTCGCAAAGAATGGGGTTTTAACGGGTACGTAGTTTCCGACTGCTGGGCAATTTCCGATTTTTTCAGGTTTCAGGATTTTTCGGCCGATGCAGCAGAGGCTTCAGCAGCAGCGGTTAAAGGCGGCACTGACCTTAATTGCGGAAGTTCATATCCGCACCTCACAACGGCAGTGGAAAATGGTCTTATTCAGGAAAAAGATATTGATGTGGCAGTCAGACGGCTCATGACCGCCCGTTTTAAACTGGGCATGTTCGACCCCGATGAAGTGGTTCCCTTTGCTCAAATTCCGTTTACAGTGAATATTTCTGATGAGCATGCAAATCTGGCTTTGGAAGCCGCCCAAAAAAGCATTGTTCTTCTGAAAAATAATCAAACACTCCCGCTTTCAAAAGAGATTAAAAAACTGGCCGTTATCGGGCCAAATGCCGACAATTTTGAAGCCTTGCTGGGCAATTACAACGGTATTCCCAAAAAACCGGTAACTGTGCTTGATGGATTAAAAAGTAAACTGAAAAATACCGAAATTTTGTTTGCCGAAGGAAGTCACCTGGCCGAAGGAGTTTCCAATTTGCATCCCATTCCGGGTGAATTTTTGGTCACTGAAAACGGTGAACCCGGCGTGGTAGGAGAATATTTTGACAATGCCAGGCTGGAGGGCGAGCCGGTTTTTACACGCCTCGATAAAAACATCGACTTTTACTGGGAATCTCACGCACCGTCTCCCGTGTTGCCCGACGACGATTTCAGCATTCGCTGGACAGGTTACCTGGTGCCCCCGGTTTCAGGAATCTACCGGATAGGCTCCTGGGGAATGCCTACCTTCGATATCTGGCTCGAAGGCGAAAAAATACTCCGCTTTAACAGCGAGCACCATGCCGCCCATCATGAAAAAGCAGTGGAGCTCGAAGCCGGAAAAAAATACAAGTTTGTGTTTGAATACAAAAATTGGCATGGCGACGGCGATGCCCGGTTTTTATGGGCGATGCCCAATCCGGATATGCTGCAGGAAGCGGTGGATGTGGCTGGAAAGGCCGATGCGGTCGTGTTGGTTTTGGGACTTTCTCAGCGCTTGGAAGGCGAGGAAATGCCCATTGAAGTGGACGGTTTTAAAG
Source organism: Mariniphaga sp. (assembly GCA_019429205.1). GTDB lineage: Bacteria > Bacteroidota > Bacteroidia > Bacteroidales > Prolixibacteraceae > Mariniphaga. Next base: position 3,954 of record JAHYIT010000158.1, read on the forward strand.
GCGGCGACCGCACACATCTGATGCTGCCCAAAACCCAGCGCGATTTAATGGCAGCTATCGAAAAAACGGGTAAGCCGGTTGTTTTGGTTTTGCTGAATGGCAGCGCTTTGGCCGTGAATTGGGCAAATGAAAATCTGGATGCCATTCTTTCGGCCGGTTATCCCGGGCAGGAAGGCGGACATGCCGTGGCTGATGTGTTGTTTGGCGACTACAATCCTGCCGGAAGGCTGCCGGTAACTTACTACAAATCGGTGAAACAGTTGCCGCCTTTCGAAGAATACGACATGACCAACCGTACCTACCGGTATTTTACCGGAGAACCGCTTTACCCCTTCGGATATGGATTGAGCTATACCACTTTTGAGTACGGCAACCTGCAGGTTCCAGCCGAAACAAAAACCGGAGAACCGGTGAAAGTGAAAGTGGATGTTACCAACACAGGCCAGTTGGCCGGTGACGAAGTTGTACAGCTTTACCTGAAAGACGAAGAAGCTTCCACACCACGCCCAAAAATACAGTTGGAAGGTTTTGAACGTATTCACTTAAAGCCAGGCGAATCAAAAACGGTGGAATTTGAATTGCAGCCCCGTCAGTTTTCCATGATTGGAAACGACGAAACCCGGATTATTGAACCCGGCTGGTTTACCGTTTCTGTTGGCGGAGGACAACCCGGAGCAAGAGGTGCGGTTTCGGTTTCAGAAAGGGTGAATTTGACTGGGGGAGTGGTGGAGTTGGATTAATCATCTTTAAAATGAAGGGGCAATTTTTTTCACCGACGCATCACAGGCTGTGTGAAATTTGCAACAAAAACAACTATTTTTTGCACCGGGTTTCAACCCGGTGTTTTTAGTGAAGAATAAAATTCGGCTTTAGCCATTAATATCCAGTATTTTAACGGCTAAAGCCGCAACTTGTTTATATGTTTATGATACACCGGGCTGAAGCCACGGTGCAAAAAAATCCCATTTTCACACAGTCTGTTCAGCCCGGTGGTTCGCTACATTGTCCCTTTTTGCCGGCTTTAGCGTTTAATCCTTATTAACTGGGGATTTCAGAATGTGCGGTTACAAACCGCGCCACCCGAGCAGCACTGAAACAAAGAAATTCCGTGGATTTCCGGGATAATAGTACCTCGGTTGAGATGTTCCAAATGCCGGAGCATTTACTGCCAGCATGGCTGCATAGTTGATATCGAAAATATTCTGAACCCCGGCTTTTATTTCAAGTTGCAGGGGACCTCTGTTTCCGGTATATTTGAATTCAATATTTGAAATTCCGTAAGGATCAGTAAAATTTGTATTGGCATCGTTCACGGGCATTTTCCCGGTAAAGCGGTGCCAGGCCCTGATTCCAATATTTTTTGACGGTTGGAAATCACCTGACAGCAGCCAGGTAGTTCGGGTGGTGCCGGGGAGCAGGTTTCCTGAATAGTCATTGTCACCATCCACAAAATTCTGAAAATGATAATTTGCAAGGGTGGCATTTCCGTTAACAACCAGCGATGGGTAAGCGCCGGGATTTAAAAGGGCCCACCTGAGTTCAGCTTCCAGTCCGGGATGAACCGATTTTCCTGCATTCACGCCCACATACGCATCTTCCCCGGTACGGCGCGCCACCAGCAGGTTTTTGATGTAAATCCGATAGTAACTCACAGTTGCCCTGAGGCGGTTGTTCCAGTCGGCACGCATTCCTGCCTCCAGGTTCCAGCCGCTTTCCGGTTTAATATCGGGATTGATTTGACCCGCAGGTAAAAGGGTTTCTTCAAACGATGGCGTGGAAAAACCATGACTCACATTTCCGAATATTGAAAATGTGCCGGAAACCTGGTAATTGGCTCCAATACGTGGCGAAAGCACGGGTTTGTAGGAACGTTTTCCTGATTTGTCGCCATCTGCCTGAAAATTATCCGTATAGTCGAAGCGCGTCAGGTTACCATTTATTCCGGCAGACAGAAACAGTTTTTCCTGAAAGTTCGATTCCATTTGTACAAACAGATTTTCGTAGGAGCGTTTTTCGTTGTTGTCTGAAAGTACATTTCGCGGATTGTCGTTCGACCAGGTGGACCAGTTGTAATTTTCCCGGAAGAACTCAAGGCCTGAAGTGAACGTGATTTTAGCCCATTCACCATCTATTCTTCTTTGGTAATAGCCGCGCCAGCCCAGATAATGCGAATTTTCCAGCAACAGATTAAATGGCCGCGGTTCATCTGCATCTCTGAAACTTCCGAAAGCAGCCAGTGAAATTTTGCTTTGCCTGGTGGGTAAAATATTCATGGAAAGTCCTGCCTGCCCTTTGGTATAAGCCTCATAACCCTGAATGCCTTTCCAGTTGGCTGCTGCTTTTTCAGGGCTTTCCAGAAACGTATTCAGGTCGATGGAACTGGGTATAAAACCCTTCATTTTGGTGAGTTTTACCAGCGCCTCCAGGCTTATTTTTTCTGAAACGAAATAACCGGAGTGGAGCGTCAGATTGGCCCTGTTGGTAGTGTTGTTTTCCCTGAATCCCTGACTATTCAGCACAGAACCCAGCGCAAAAATGTCGAGTTTGTTATGTTTTACGCCTGCCATCAGCGTGTTTTTATACGTGTCAAATGAAGCAATCGTTGTTTGGTACCGGACAAAATCGCTGCGTACACTTTTCGGGTGAAACAATATGGTACCTCCCAATCCGGCGCCATATAAACTGGATGACGGGCCTTTTATCACTTCAACCCGTTGAATGGAAGAATTCTCAAGGTCTTCGAGCGTAGTTTCGCCATCGCCGCTGGTGAGTGGGATTTCGCCAAAATAGGCCTTTATTTTGTTGGTCGCATAAGGCGTGCGCGACCCGATTCCGCGGATAGTCAGGCGGTTGGTGCTGATTGTTCCGTGGTGCATTAAAATCCCCGGAACCTGGTTTAACGCTTCAACCGGCGTAAAAGCGCTTCCGGTTTCCAACTGCAGGGGGGATATTAAATTGATGGGCGCCGGCGTGTTAAAGAGGTTGTAGGGTGTGCGAAAGGCAGTTACCGTTACCTCGTCAATTTCTCCCGAGAGGGCTGTGGTATCACGCATGGCATTTCTAACCGAATCGACCGGTAATTTATTCTGTGCCTTTCCAGAAAGGGGGAAAAAAACTCCTGCAAAAAATAAAATCAATAAAACGGAAACAGGTATTTTCAATCTCATAAAAAATATTAAAAGTTGGTTGAATTCTCTTTTTTGTTATTTTAACAGCTTTAAACCTTAAAATTAATACAATGGATAAACTTACATTTTTGTTCGCACTTTTTTTTGCTTTTCAGGTTTCTGCACAGCAACATTTTGAACCCGTGACACTTGAACCGGGCGCAAAAGTCATTGATTTTAACCTGAAAGGAGTGGACGGGAAAATGTATTCACTCCGTTCGTTTAAGGATGCCAAACTGCTGGTTATCATTTTTAGTGCACCGCATTGTCCAACGGCTCAGGCCTATGAAGACCGGATAATCGCCATTCAGAATGAATATGGTAAAAAAGGTGTTCAGGTGGTAAAAATAAATCCGAACGATCCCAGGGCAGTTTGTCTGGAGGAAATGGGCTATTCTGATTTGGGCGATTCGTTCGAAGATATGGTCATCAGGGCAAAAGATAAAGGCTACAATTTTCCGTTTTTGTATGATGGCGACACCGAAGAAATGTCCATTGCCTACGGGCCGGTTGCTACGCCACATGCTTATGTTTTCGATGAAAAACGGATTTTACGTTACGTTGGACGGATTGATGACAATGAAAAAATTGGTGCGGCAAAACAACATGATTTGCGAAATGCCATTGTGGCTGTTTTGGAAGGCAAAGAACCGCCGGTTACCCAAACCAAAGTGTTTGGCTGTTCTGTTAAATGGAAATGGAAAAATGAGTGGCGGAAAAAACTGGACACCGACTGGGCCAAAAAGGAAGTTCCACTGGAAAATCTTTCGGTGGAAGGACTGAAAAAACTGGTGAAAAACGATTCCGAAAAACTGCGGTTGATTAATGTGTGGGCTACGTGGTGCGGGCCGTGCATTGCCGAGTTTGACGAGCTGGTGGATACTTACCGCATGTACATGGGGCGCGATTTTGAAATGTACACCATCAGCACCGATAAGCTGAACATCAAGAATAAAGTCCAGGAGTTTCTGGAAAAGAAAGAAGCTGCCATCAACAATAATTTTATTTTCGAATCGGACAACCGGTACGATTTAATTGAAAACCTTGATGAGAAATGGCGGGGCGAAATTCCCTACACTGTGATTGTAGAACCCGGCGGTAAGATTGTTTACCGCAGCTCAGGTGGTATAAAATTTTTGGAATTACGCAAAGCCATTGTGGAACACCAAATGATTGGAAGATACTTTTAAATTTCCGGGTTCAGGCAATCATCCGTTTTCTTTCCGGTTAACAGGTTGAAAAGGTTCAGCGCTGCCCGTTTTTGGAGTTCCTGCGCAGCACGATCGGAATACCATGCATAATGACCGGTACAGATAGTACGCGGATGATCAACAAGCGCTTCCTGTGCCTCAGTTACCGGCTCGTTTTCGTAAACATCAAGACCGGCGCTGTGAATTTGACTGGTGTTTAAAGCCGCCAGCAGGGCTTTTTCATCCAAAACTTCTCCACGGGCAGTATTAATGATTACAGGTTTTTTCTTCATTTTTTCGAATGTTTCCCTGTTTAGCAAATGAGTAGTTTCCCCGGTTAAATTGCAGTGAACACTAATTACATTTGACTGCTGTAGCAATTCGTTCAGTGAAGTTTTCCGAACATTCAAATTGTCGAAATAGTGTTGTGGTTTATATGGATCGGCAGCAATGATTTCCCGGAAAAGGGGAGTGGCTTTTTTGCTGAACTCGCTGCCAATTCTTCCTAAACCGATTATTCCCAGTGTTTTGTCGTGCAGTTCAAAAATATCTTCCACCGGCGGGGCAGCAAATTGTGTGTTTATCTGCTTTTTCGGGTCCCACATTCCGCGGCTGCAGGTAAGGAGCAAAGCCAGGGCATGATCCGAAACCGAGTGGTTGGCGTACCCCTGAACATTGGCCACTTTTACACCAAAACGGGTGCAGGCATCTATGTCAATGTTATCGTAACCCACTCCGTAACGGACAACGGCCTTTAGGTTTTTCATTCCGGAAAGAAATTCGGTATCGATGGCAGTGTGCCGCACCAGAATTCCATGGGCATCAATGGCAAATGCCATTTTTTCGGTTTTGTCCCCTTTGTATGAAGGATGAATTTTCAAGGTGAACCCACTTCCTTCAAAAAGCGATCTTTCAAATTTATAGGATTTATAGCCGGAATCGAGAATGACAATATTCATTGCTATGAATTATTTGTTTTCGTTGAGTACTTCGTTAATTCGTTCCACCACTTTTTTTGCCAATTCCCGGCTTCCTTCTTCAGTAAAATGCACATTGTTCGGAAGCTGCAAATCGGCCATCCGGGGCACCATAAACGCATGAAGGTTGTTAATAAGAATTCCGTTTTTGTTCATGATTTTTACAGCCACGCGGTTGTATTTCTGCGGCATTCCGGGTTTGCGCAGCGGGCCTTCCACCTCATCGGGATAAGGTGTGGTGGTGGCAAAAATGAGTTTTGCGCCGGTGGATTTCAGTTTTTCAACAATTGTTTCCAGGTTCTTTTTGTACTGCTTCCGGTTCGCCTGTTGCGGATGTTTTGGGTTCTGGCTGTTTTCTCCGGTAACCGGATC
>JAHYIT010000159.1 GCA_019429205.1 Mariniphaga sp.
AAGACGAAGTGGCCGGTGTGGATGGTTCCATTCGCCTCGACAATTTTCTTCGAACCGGTTTCGAAATGTTTTCGGCACCAGGCAAAAAAGGTTATGTGGCCGAAAAAGCCGAATCGGATTCAGGTTGGCTGTTCCCGGTAGGCGACGAAGTACATGAACTGGGCTACAACCACATGTTTATGGACATGCTAAATGCCATTGAAACGGGTAAAAAACCAACCGAAGATTTTTACGATGGTTATGTGGTGAATGCCATTATGGATGCCTGCTACAAATCGGCAAAAACCAAAAAGTGGGAACCCGTAGAACTTACAGAATGGCGCGGGCTTGAAGAAGTGGAACCGCTTTCGGCGTTTGTGGAATACGACCAGAACCACTGGCTGGTTAAGGAAGAAATACTGCCCGATGGACGGAAAAAAGTAATTCTAAAAGAAAAGGATTCAGGAAAAATTACAGAAATAACCAAATAATTTAAAATTCAAAATTTGATTTGGATGTAACAGATTGCCTGGAAACTACAAACAAACTACACTTTCGAAATGAAATTATTTCCCTGGATAAATAATAAAAGTAAAGAAGAAGGTCCTCCTCCCAAACAAAAAGACTATCTGAAAAAACTGGTGGCCGACTTTGAATCTTTAATGGCACGGGATGAGAACATTGCATTTCGTGTAAAAATTATAAAACCACACGGATTTTTAATTAAAACCAATGGTTTATATGGGTATGTTTCGTTTCAGTTTATGCCATGGACTTATAAAAATATTTCTTGCTGGACAGCAATATTTCCCTACTTAAAAAGAAAAACTTTTTTTGGCCGGGTTTATCGTTTTAAAAAAGAACCATTATCAATAGTTTTTAATGCACAGGTTCCCCAATTTAAAAATATAGAACTAACTGAAAATGAACAATATGACGGAATTATTATCAAAAAAACCGGAAATGGAGCATTAATAGATATCGGATTTCATTACAACTGGCATTACGGATCAATTCCCGGATACATTGATAAATCGGAGTTTGAAGATAAAAGCCAGTTTGAAGCAATTATGCCAGGTGAAATCATTCAAACAAGATATTGGGGAATTCACCAAAACCAAAACTTAATTTTGGGTTTAACCTGCGAAAATACAGAATGGTTTAATGGTAAAATTGACTTGCTGGCCGGACAGATTCTGCCTGTTGAAATCACCAAAAATAAAAAAAACGGAAAACTTGAATATCTTGTCGATGGTAAATTCAGTGGTACAATGTGTTTAAACAAAAACATTTATAATTTCCCTAAAAAAAGACTTGCCAATGCCTTGAAACTTTTAAAAGAATCCGATACTATTCATTGTGAAATAATTGAAGTGAATAAAAAAAAGAAAACATTACTCTTAAAATGGGAAATGGAAAATGAGATTGAAACCATGATGCGAAGAAAAACACCGTTGATTGTAATTAACGAAAAAAATAAAATTGAATTTGGTTACTCCAACCCAAATTCCAACTTTATGATTGAAAACAGGATAAGCCATGAAACCGCTGAAAAACTTCAACTTATTGACAAAACACTCAGTGTGCTTGTTTCAAAAACCATAACACGGGCAGGGAAAAATAAAAACAGATACACCATTAATAATAAGTATAACGCCAAAGTATATTTTTCAAATAACAGATACAGACTAAATAAAAAGGATAAAAAACGGATTGAAGAACAACTTCAGGATGGAGATTTTCTGGAATGTATTGTAGTAAAAATTGCAAAAAACAAAATTTACGTAAAGTGGGAAATTGAAGACGATGAGCTGATTCGGTTTTTAAAATAGGGTACTTATATTTTTTTCTACCTGTCAAATTTAGAATTCAACTGCCGGTACCCCACCAGCCGGTCGTAACGACTGGCCATTTCGCGGTAATACACAAAAATCTGGTAGTCGTTTTCGGTTTGCCAAAAACTTCCTTCCAGGTTTTTATGGTCTGCAACGGCAGACCCCTGCGTAACGTAAACATACATGTAATTGTAATAGCCTTGTTTCAGAAGCAACGTGAGTTCATAAGCACTGGTATCGAAATTCCAGGTCATTTCGTTTGTTTTATTGGCGTTCCAGTTGTTCAGGGCGCCAAAAACATTAACAGTTCCACCCAGTAAAATGGATTCAAGTGGCAAAGAAAAATGGACAAAAGTATAATCACATTCTGTATCAAAATCTTCCACTTCCTGATCCTGGCTTTCAATAACAAAATTGCCATTCATCTCCTGGTATTCAAAAAACCTTTTATTTGCTCTTACCTCATCAGGCATTAGTGTTTTATGGAAATAGGGCCTGTGGTAATCGGTAGCCAGCACATTTTCACCATTTACCCGATTTGAGCGGTTATCAAAATAACGAAACTCGTTACCGGCCACAAAAACATTCTCGAGGTTGTAATCGTAAATCAATGCCCGGTTGCGAATAAAAAGCGGTTTCAAATTGCGAATAGCATTGTCCCAGCGGTTGTTTTGCATCAACACTATTTTCACTTCCTGTTGTGGATTTTCAATGGGAAGGTTCTCCTGAAAAATGGTAAAATCTATCTCATGGTTTTCGCCTTTAAAAGCATCAAGTGTTGCCCGGCGAACTGTTCCTTCAATATCCACCATAGGTTCAACCACATAAAACCGCTTACTTAGCACTATATTTTCCTTGTTACCATTTTCGTAAACAATTAAGGTATAATTTCCCGAAAGTTTAAATTCAATGTAGTCATTTGGAAGATACAGCCTGTAATTCACGTAGTTAAAAGTGGTATTAAAAGAGCGGGCAAAATCATCCAGCGGATTGTCGGCAAATCCATCGATGTAGTCACTTTGCGGAATAAAACTTTCGTTCCAGTCTGCATCGCAATGAATTACGGTGTAATAATAATCTTTAACCTCGCCAGACAGGTCGTCGAATTTAAATATCAATCGGGTTTCTTCTCCCATTTCCCAGATTGGATTCGATAATACAAATCCATCTCGGTACATTTGCACGGTTTTAATTTCTTCCTTATAAACAGCATTTTCGTAATAAAAATTTCCTTCCTGAGCTCGGGTAAAACCAAAAAATCCGACTATAAATAATAATTTGGCCAACAATTTTTTATTCATTCGTTCTATTTTAAATACGCGCTAAAAACCTGTCATCTTTTCTGCAAAGGTATTTTTTTCGTTTCAAATTGAAAATATAAATACCATTCAGTTGAATTCGAAATTTACACAACGGAACTCAACACCAAAACAGGGTTTTCAACATGAATTAATAATTTTTTATCATTTCCCAGAATTCAACTAAAGTACGCCATTGACATATATCACAAAACATATTGACTTATTTGCATAGTTTGAACCTTTGATTTTTCAGCAATTAACGTTGGGAATAGTGAATTTATTATTTACTTTTGCCAGCCTGAAAAACAATACTATTCTTGATTAAAATGTCAGAAGTCATTAAGTTAAGGAAAGGGCTGGATATAAGACTAAAAGGGAGTGCTGAAACAGTACTTGAAACGCTTCCGGTACCTGCCACAGTAGCATTAAAACCTGCAGATTTTCCCGGGCTCACACCAAAAATGAGCGTGAAACCGGGTTTTGAAGTAAAGGCCGGCGATGCTTTATTTTACGACAAATACCATCCTGAGGTAGTTTTCACAGCACCGTTTGGAGGCAAAGTTGCTTCGGTAAACAGGGGCGAACGCAGACGAATTCTTGAGGTGGTTATTGAAACCGACAACGGTGCAGGATCGGCTGAATATAAAAAAGCCAATCCGAATTCACTTTCCGCCGGCGAAGTAAAAGAACAACTGCTTAGAAGTGGGTTATGGCCGTTTATCAAACGCCGTCCATACGGAATTGTAGCCTCGCCACAAGAGAAACCCAAAGCTGTTTTTATTTCCACGTTCGATACGGCACCTATTGCTCCCGACTATAATTTTATAATGGAAGGACAATTGGGAACATTTCAGACCGGAATTGATGCATTGGCAAAACTCGCAGATGGAAAGGTTTTTATGGGAGTTAGCGACAAATCAGTTTTTACCAATATTAAAAATACTGAAATTAAACAGTTCTCTGGACCGCATCCTGCCGGAAATGTTGGAATTCAAATCCATCATATTTCTCCAATAAACAGAGGTGAAGTAGTTTGGACTGTTAACCCACAGGATGTTTTATTTATTGGAAGGCTGTTTGAAACCGGGAGGGTGGATTTCACCAAAATATTTGCCCTTACTGGTTCAGAGGTTGAAAAACCCAAATATGTTCAAACCACTTTGGGAGCACCGGTATCAACATTAACCGATGGTCGCCTGAAAAAAGGAAATTACAAACAACGAATTATTAGCGGAAACGTGCTTACCGGTACCAGGGTAAAAACACAAGATTACCTCGGATTTTACGATTCTCAGGTAACTGTTATTCCCGAAGGCGATGAATACGAACTTTTTGGATGGGCTACACCGGGTATAGACAAGTTTAGTGCTTCGAAAACCTTTTTTTCAAAATTATTCCCTAAAAAAGAATATGAGATGAATGCCAACCTGCATGGTGGCGAGCGTGCTTTTGTACTGTCTGATCAGTACGAAAAAGTTCTGCCTATGGACATTCTTCCTGTATTTTTGATTAAATCATGCCTGGCCGACGACATTGACAAGATGGAGCAACTTGGAATTTATGAAGTTATTGAAGAAGATTTTGCGTTGTGCGAATATGTTTGTACTTCAAAAATTAAAGTGCAGGATATTTTGCGTAACGGAATAAACACCATGATAAAAGAACTTGGTTAATTTTTGCTGAAAACAATAAATCAGTCTGATTGAGATGAAATTCTTAAAAAACTTTTTTGAAAAAACTGAACCCTACGTGCAAAAAGGAGCGAAATACCATTGGCTCAACTCGGTGCACGACGGTTTCTTTACATTTTTGTTTGTGCCGAAACACACAGCCAAAAGCGGCACGCACATACACGACTATATCGACCTGAAACGCACGATGTCTATTGTTGTACTGGCACTTGTACCTTCTTTATTATTTGGGATGTACAATGTAGGTCTACAACATTTTATAGCCATTGGTGAAGCAGCTGCAACTGGATTTTTCGATATGTTCCTTTACGGATTGCTGAAAGTATTGCCTGTTGTAATCGTTTCCTATGGTGTTGGGCTGGGAATTGAGTTTGCGTTTGCACAAATGCGGGGGCACGAAATCAACGAAGGATTCCTGGTTTCAGGAATGCTCATTCCACTGATTATGCCCATCGAAACGCCCCTCTGGATGGTAGCAGTAGCAACTGCTTTTGCTGTTATCTTCGGAAAAGAAGTTTTTGGAGGAACCGGAATGAATATCTGGAATCCTGCACTTGTTGCCCGTGCATTTCTGTTTTTTGCCTATCCGGCACAAATGTCCGGAAACTCGGTTTGGATAGCCTTGGGTAAAAACGATATGCCAATTGATGGTTTTACCGGAGCAACACCCATGGCCGATGCAGCCGCAGGAAATATTAATTTCAGTGTAGCCGATGCCTTTTTCGGATTTATTCCAGGTTCAATTGGAGAAACAAGTACTTTGGCAATACTGATTGGCGCTGTTATTTTGATAATAACCGGAATCGGAAACTGGAAAATAATGGTATCAACTGTTGCAGGTGGCGTGGTAATGGGAATCATCCTCAACATTTTTGCCGGAAGTCAGGGGCTTTCCCCCGAAGCAGCAGTCTTTTTCGGCATACCATTCTGGCAGCACCTCATTTTGGGAGGTTTTGCCTTTGGGGCAGTATTTATGGCAACCGACCCGGTTTCAGCAACTCAAACTGAAAAAGGAAAATGGATTTACGGATTCCTGATTGGTATTCTGGCCATTTTAATTCGGGTGGTTAACCCGGCTTATCCGGAAGGTATGATGCTGGCCATTCTGCTCATGAATACTTTTGCACCCCTAATAGACCATTACGTTGTTCAGGGGCATATAAAAAGGCGTATAAAACGGGCTAAAGTTACTGCATAACAAAAAAAATTGAAATTATGGACAGGAACAGTAATACATATACTTTTATTTACGCAGCAGCAATGGTAATTCTTGTAGCTGCAATACTTGCCTCGGCTGCCATGGCTTTACGGCCACGTCAGGATAAAAATGTAGAAATTGAAAAAATGCAAAACATTCTGGCATCGGTTAATATTGAAAGTACCTTTGAAACAGCCGGCAATATTTATGCTGATAAAATCAGAAATCAATATGTAATCAATTCAAAAGGAGAAATTGTTGAAGGAGAAGATGCTTTTGAAATTGATCTGAAGAGAGAAAAAGCCAAACCAGTTGAAAAACGTTTACTTCCGGTATATGAATGCCAGACTGAAAGCGGTTTAAAATACATCTTCCCCATGCGGGGAGCCGGGCTCTGGGGGCCTGTTTGGGGTTTTATTTCACTGAATGATGATATGAATACCATTTACGGTGCTAATTTCGATCACCAGGGTGAAACCCCCGGTCTGGGCGCCGAAATTTCAACTAACTGGTTTCAGGAAGAATTTAAAGGCAAGCAAATTTTTGACCAATCAGGAACCCTGATTTCCATTACCGTTACCAAACCCGGACAGGAAGCACAGAAAGAACACAGTGTAGATGGAATTTCGGGTGGCACTATTACCAGCAAAGGCCTTGAACAAATGCTTCTGGAAGATTTTAAAAGTTACGAAGAATTCTTAATGAAGAAAAAATCATAGAAGATGAGCGATCCACTATTTTCAAAGAAAAATTTAAAATTGTTGTCTGATCCGCTAAACGACAGCAACCCCATTACCGTTCAGGTTCTGGGAATTTGTTCAGCGCTTGCGGTAACAGCACAACTTAAACCCTCGCTGGTTATGGCTGTTTCAGTAATGGCCGTAATGGGTTTTGCAAATGTAATTATATCCCTTTTACGCAATACCATTCCCAACCGTATCCGAATTATCGTTCAGTTGGTGATTATTGCCTCGCTGGTAATTTTGGTTGACCAGGTTCTGAAAGCATACGTTTATGATGTAAGCAAACAGCTTTCTGTTTTTGTGGGGTTAATTATTACCAACTGTATTATTATGGGCCGGCTCGAGGCGTTTGCACTGGGGAACCGCCCGTGGCCATCATTTCTCGATGGAATTGGAAATGCAGCCGGATACGGTGTAATACTTATAATTGTAGGATTTGCCCGGGAGTTATTTGGCTCAGGTTCTGTTTTCGGATTCCAGATTATTCCAGACAGTTGGTACATTGCTAACGGTGGATTCTACGAAAACAATGGTATGATGATTTTGCCTCCCATGGCACTAATTACCGTTGGAATCATTATTTGGGTTCAGCGTAGTCGCAACCGCAAGTTAATTGAAGATTAACCGACTAAAAGATAATTGTTATGGAAAACCTGATTAATATATTTATCAAATCGATTTTCATCGAGAACATGGTTTTTGCCTACTTTCTGGGCATGTGTTCCTACCTTGCTGTTTCAAAAACTGTAAAAACAGCTACGGGTCTCGGTATTGCAGTAATTTTTGTTCTTGCAATCACCGTTCCGGTAGATTTCCTCCTTGAAAATTATGTACTGAAAGAAGGTGCACTTACCTGGCTTAGCCCTACCTTTGCCAACATTGACCTCAGTTTTCTTTCGTTCATCATGTTCATTGCAGTAATTGCTTCCATGGTGCAATTGGTAGAAATGATTGTAGAAAAATTCGCTCCTGTACTTTATACGCAGTTGGGAATTTTCCTTCCGCTAATTGCTGTAAACTGTGCCATTTTAGGTGGTTCACTTTTTATGCAGCAAAAAGCTTTTTTAAATATTGGTGAAGCTACCGTTTACGGTCTCGGCTCTGGTGTTGGCTGGTTCCTGGCTATTGTGGGAATTGCCGCCATTCGGGAAAAAATTCAATACTCCAATGTACCGGCTCCTTTACGCGGCCTGGGCATTACGTTTATTGTTACAGGCCTGATGGGATTGGCTTTTATGGGTTTTATGGGAATTAAATTGTAAAATAAAAATACATTTTCAATGCTTTTGCTTTCAACACAAACTACTGTTGTAATTGCCAGTGTGGCAGTGTTCCTTGGAGTTATTGTCCTGCTGGTTGCTATTTTGCTTTTTGCCAAGAAAAAGCTAACTCCGTCAGGTGAGGTAAAAATTAACATCAACGAAGGAGACAGGGAAATTGTAACCGAACCCGGAAATACCCTGTTGACCACCCTCAACAACAATAAAATATTTCTGCCTTCGGCTTGCGGCGGTCAAGGTACATGTGGCATGTGTCGATGTCAGATCCATGAAGGGGCGGGATCCATTTTGCCAACCGAAACCGATTTCTTTACTCGTAAAGAACAAAACGAAAACTGGCGCCTGGCCTGTCAGGTAAAAGTCAGAGAAGATTTAATAATTGAAGTTCCGAAAGAAGTACTGGGGGTTAAAAAATGGGAATGTGAAGTGGTTTCCAATAAAAACGTGGCTACATTTATTAAAGAATTTGTGGTAAAACTACCTGAAGGCGAAAACCTCAATTTCAAATCGGGGGGCTATATCCAAATCGATGTTCCGAAAATTGAAGTAGATTTTAAAGACATGCATGTGGACGAAAAATTCCGCGACGAATGGGAGAAATTCGGCATGTTCAATTTAAAAATGAAAAACCCGGAGCCAACCTTCCGGGCGTATTCCATGGCCAACCACCCTGCAGAAGGTGATATTATTATGCTTAACATTCGTATTGCAACTCCGCCTTGGGACCGGGCAAACAACGCGTTTAAAAAAGTAAACCCGGGTATTTGTTCTTCTTTTGTTTTTTCGAGAAAACCCGGAGATATAGTAACCATATCCGGCCCTTACGGAGAATTCTTCCTGAATGACAATGACAACGAAATGATGTTTATTGGCGGTGGAGCCGGCATGGCGCCTATGCGTTCGCACCTGTTCCATTTGTTCAATACCGTTAAGGAGAAAAAGAAAAAAGTTACATTCTGGTACGGAGCACGTTCGTGGAAAGAAGTTTTTTATTACGAGCAGTTCCGCGAAATTGAAAAGAATTTCGACAATTTTGATTTTCAACTTGCGCTTTCGGAACCGCTTCCGGAAGATAAGTGGGATGGACCAACAGGATTTATTCACCAGGTTATTTTCGATAATTACCTCAGCAAACATGAGGAACCTGAAGAAATTGATTACTACCTCTGCGGTCCGCCCATGATGAATGACGCCGTTCAAAAAATGCTGTATAACCTTGGCGTTCCGGATGAAAACGTGAAGTTCGACGATTTTGGAAGCTAAATTCTGTGACACGTGGTTAATACCTGGGCATAGTGGAACCCAATGGTTTATTACCTGAGCAAAGTATTAATACAAAGATTTAAGACTGAAATTATAAATGACAGGCCATCCTTTATCTGAAGGGTGGATTTTTGTTGTGTGCCGTGCATGGTAGCAGGCTTGGTGGTGAGAGTCCACTATGGGGGTTTGTAGTCGCCAACCATTAGCTAATGGCAAGGGTGTCCGTTGTGAAACGGAATCTGAAGGAAGCCTGAAGCAAACCTTTGCCCCGAGGAATACGAATCGCATAAGGCATAACCGGTGGGATGAGATTGCAACACAAATCGAAGTCCAAAGATTACACGGACACCG
>JAHYIT010000160.1 GCA_019429205.1 Mariniphaga sp.
ATCCTCGTCGGTCTGAAAATATCTATTGAACTCTATCGAATTCACGCCTGTATATTGTTTTCTATTTTCCACGCCACAAAGGTAGCGCTTTTCTCCAATTTAACAGCGACTTAAACGCCTATACCAAAACATGTATTTGAAGTGGATTAACTTTTAAAATAATAAATTATGGAACAGAGTACACGATTCCGGATGGAGGATATTCCATTCGACAAACTGGAAAAAGCGGGCATTCACCGCGATTTTGTAACCCGCATGGAAAGCCATGAACTGAAAGATTTTCTGAATGGTTTTCGTTCGGATAAACTTTACACGGTCAATGCAAAAATCAACAACGAGGAGTACCGTATCCCGGCTAAAATCAGACCACAGCAAAAGGAAGATGGTTCGGTGGATGTAAAAGTGCATCCCATCCAGCGGCTGTTTGTGCCCGATGAATTTATGGGCCACAAGTTTACCAAACAGGAAAAGACTGCCCTGCTCAATGACCGGAGCCTGGGAAAAACGGTGGAGCTGACCAACCGCAACGGGCAGAAGGACACCTATTACCTGGGTATTGATTCCAAAACCAATGAGCTGGTGCCGCTGCGCACCAAAAACATTCAGGTACCGGATAAAATCAAAGGGGTATCGCTTTCGGAAGAGCAGAAGCAAAAACTGGCCGCCGGGGAAAAGATTGTACTGGACGAGATGACAGGAAGGAACGGGAAGAAGTTTTCGGCCACCTTGCAGGTGGATGCAGCCAACCGGAACATCAATTTTTCCGGGTTTAAAATGGAAAAGGAGAAAGACCTGGATTTGAAAGAAGAAAAAACCAAAGGAGCAAAACAAAAGGTAAGTTGATTTTTTGCCGTACTGGATTAACCTGGAAAGGGAGACAACCGAAGGAAGTTTTCCTTTCCTTTTTTTTGAAAAACAGGCCATGAAATCAGGTAGGGAACAATCAACGAAGAGGGGAATGCAAGATGTGTTTTTGTAATACAAAAACTCTTGTGCCTATCCGGCAGGGACTTTTACCTCACGGTAAAAGCTTGATTAATCCTTCGGATTAAGAGTATAATATGAGACCTAAAACGTCCGATACAGCCAAACTGGATAAACTGATTTGCATACGGCTTTCCGGGTTAGAAAAGAAGTTACTGATAAAACGGTGTCGCCAGGAAGGTTATTTAACTATGAGTGACTTTTGCCGGGCCAAACTGGTTAAAAAACGGGAAATCCGGAAAACTGAAGCAAGCCAGGAGTTTATTCAGGTGACCCAAAAGCTGGATTATGAATTGAATAAAATCGGGGTGAACCTGAACCAGGTGGCCAAAAGGCTGAATACCTATCCGGTTTATCAGTTTTCACAGGCTGACAGGGAAATTTTCCGGCAGGTGCTTTTAGAACTTAAGCGGTGTTTCAGCATCCTCCAGAAGTATATGGACCGAATTGAAAAAACTGATTGAATTCCCATAAAATGGTCATTGTTATTCATCAGTCTGCACATACCCAAAACGCGATGCATTACAACGAGAAAAAAGTGAAAGAGGGTGTGGCCACCTTTTTCGACAGCCGGAATACACTTTCTGTTAACCCTTTTATGTATGATGAAAGGCACCGGTTAAAAAACCTGCTGGACATCGAAAAAATAAACACCCGTGTAAAAAAGAAATGCCTGCATATCTCTTTTAATCCGTTGGCAGAGGATTACCAAAAACTGGGCGATAAAACCATTCGGCTTGAAATCAGAAATATGATGGAACAGCTGGGATACGGACACCAGCCTTATTTTGTCTATAAACACCAGGATTTGGAACGGATGCATTTTCATGTGGTATCCTCCCGCATTGACCGGGAAACCGGCCGAAAAATAAAAGACAACTACGAAAAAGAAAAACTGCAGCGGTTTGTAAAAAGTCTGGAAGAAAAATATCAGTTAACCCAAAAAACCACCAAAGAAGAACCGGTTTTCCGGTTTTCACCACGCAGCCGGAATATCAAACAAAACCTGGAAAACCTGTTTAAACACCTGAACAGCCTGGAGGAGATTACTTCCAAAGAAATGTATAATGAAGCACTGAAACTGTTCAATGTGGAAATCAAAAAATCGGGCAGGGGGCACATTGTTTTGGTGACCGATGGAGAAGGAAATCCCATTCGGTATCCGATTCGGTTGTCGAATTTTAAGGAGAAACCAAAGTTTTATCAGTCGCAAAAAGAGAAGCTGAAAAATGAGCAATCCATCGAAAAAGAGCACCATCATTTACAACAAAAACAGGGTGGTGTGCTGAGCCTTTCACTTGTCCGGGATCTGGTAAAACTAATACCACGGGAACATTCGCAAGAATTCAAAAAAAATCCACGGATTAAAAGGAGGAGAAAAGGGAGATACAACCGTTTATAAAAAGGGTTTTTGGGAGAAACCATATTTTAAAACCATCTTGATAAATAAATCTAATTCCTGATTGGTAAACGCACTGAGCGTTTGGAACGCTTGCCGGTGGCATTTTCTGTACTTTTTGCCACTCCCGCAGAAACATTGGTTTACCCGATTTGGCTCTTTACGTTGTTTTATAAAATAAAGACTTTTTGCTATAGTCATTAAATCATCTGTTTTAAAAATTTCAGTGAAAAATTCTATAGTTCCTTCGTGACCATGTGGACGTTCCTTTAAAAATAAACCATTATCCTCGCGGTATTTCTGATTAAACAAGAAAGGTTTTATATGGTCTTCAATGAAATCATCTAAATTAATCCCTTTTCTGCAAATCAATATTTCTTCCGGAATCGAACTTATACAGAAATGGCCATCGCTGGGATATACATGCCAGTCAATATTTTTGGGAATCCGTCCTGCTGTTTCGAAAACATGGGGAAATCTACTTGGATATTCAGGTATTGATACAATTTTCAGTAAATAACTATCAATCAAAGAACCCTTCTCTGACTGAAGGTCAATAATTCCGAATAGCAAAGGTGCTCCAGTTTTTTCATCGGTTTCAAGCTTCAATCCGGGATATTCACTGTGAATCAAACCTGCGTCCTTCTTAAATATTTGATAACCATCATCCACTTGCCCATGGATTAGATTTAGCTGCACCAACTATAATAGCAGCGGAGTATTGAGATTTAGGCTCATCTTCTTTATCATTTCCTTCTGGAAACCTGTTGCCAAGATGTTTTCTCCACAATTTGCTTGCAGTAAGTTGATTGTTTTCTCTTAGTGCTTTTTCAGCATCTTCAATAAAATTATCAAGCGAATTCAGAAAGTTGTTCTTTCTGGTTTCATCATAATCAGCAAACAAATCATCATTTGGGACAGCAGGAACTATGCATTTAAAGTCTATATCTAAGTCTTTTTTTATTTCCTTCAATATGTCTTTAAGTGTGATATCGTCACGGTTATTGAGTACAATTTTAACTTTTGCATTTGAAGCCAGGATTGTCATGGCGAGTCCGTTTGGCATACTGTTCCGTTTGTTGTCGCACCATGCTTTTAGATATTTTACATGTCGTATAAGTTTTCCATTAGTATCTTTCTGCGTGTTAAACCAATCAACCATCTCTTTGGGGTCACTATCTTCAAAACCATTATTTTTAATAGCAAGACGATAATTTTGTCCATCAACTTTATAATATACAGGGTTGTCAATTTCGTAATCTCCTGTAAAGATTGAACGAATGCATTTCTTTCTATGCTCCGGAGTAGTGTTTGTGTAACCATCAACTGCTTTCCAAACCCAGGTTTGCAGTGTTGTAGCAGAAACATCAGGTTCTCTGAAAAAATAGATTCCATCATCAAGATCACAAATATCATCTTTAGTCCTGATTCCTGTTTTCATTTTGTAAGAACCCTGAATGTAAAATTTAGGCTCATAATCGGAATGATTATCTTTAAACCACTTACGAATTCGTTTTCTTAATCCGTTCTTCGAATTCATCATCCGCTCTTTTTTGGTATTTCCGATACTGATATCTTCATGGAAATCCTGAAATAAATTGTGACAATTTGCCATGTTATTTTGATTTTAAAAATTTTAAAACACTGCTGAGGTTATTTTTTGCAAGCTCATCTCCGATGGATTCAAGTCGCTGAAGGTCTTTTTTGCTTGATACATTGAGATCAATTGTATCTCCATCCAAGTCATACTGAATACGCAGATATTCAAAACCGTTATTCGTCTTTTTTGCCATTCTTTGCAAAAAATGAATATACTGTTCCGTAATTTGAGCCTGACTATCGAGAATAATATCAAGAAGTCTGGGTTTCGGGAAAAGCCAATACCAGATATCTTTGGGTTTCCAGCTTTTTTTAATTATGTGCTTCCCTCTGCCTGTTCCAAGGGATAGTAAACGTATGTCCGAAGAATCGTAATTCAATTTCTCGGTAGCTTCTAAAATGCCAATAAGTGATGGATTATTCGCAAAAATTCCTCCGTCAATCATATTTACATTAACTCCTTCTCCATAATTATTGGAAAATGAAAAAGTGTGTGGAGGAAAATAAACTGGTGCAGAAGCACTTGATAATGCAACTTCATGGGCAGGTAGCTTGTAATCTCTGAAAAAATCCTCACAGTGCTTCGTTTTTATAACATTAATCTGTCCATCGTTCCCGTTAAAAACAGGGATACATACTTTCGTTTTTAAATCATTTATTAGAGGAATTTGTCCACCATTTGCTTCAGTGTATATTTCTTTTAGCTTCCGTCGTAATATTTTATTACAGTATATTGACGTTAGAATCGCCCTGCTTTTTCGTGGAAGTACTTTCAGATACCATTTGGGGAAAATAGCTTGTGCATGTATTTTATAAAACCGGACAAGATCATCTGCAGGTATTCCTAAAGCGATTGCAATTGTTAAAATTGCTCCGGTTGAAGTACCGCAGATAAGATCAAAATATTCATACTGCTTATCTGCTTTAATCAAGTTTGTTTAAATAATTCATTCAGAGGCTTTGGCATGGTCTCAACAGCCTGTTCTATTAATCTAAAGAAAAGTTTTCCCCTGTAAGTTGAAAGCTTTCTATTGAACCTAAAAGCGAATTCATCTAAGTAAAAAGCTAAATGTTTGCGAGAAACTTTTCCCTGATGGGTACCATTTATCCATCTTTTGACCAATGAATCAACCATATGAACATGAGGTAACAGTTCATGCGCTTCCTGACTACTCCCAGATATTTTTTTAACTACATGCTCGTATTCTTCCATCTGAGATAATGAATTGTAACCTTTCCATCCATCAGTAATCACAACGCTTCTTGGTTCAATGTTATCTTCAATAAATGGGATCAATTCATCTCCTGATGCTTCAGAAATAATCTTGAACCGAACGCGTCCAATTTGTTTGCCTTTACACTCAGTCGCAACTACAACTAATGATTTTGTTTCTGCCCCACGTCCTTGTTTACCATTACCTGCTTCTTTTCCTCCAATATATGTCTCGTCAACTTCAACTTCACCTGTAAGTTTGTTTCGATTTGTCCTTATCATTGCTCTGCGTAGTTTATGCAACCAAGCCCATGCTGTTTCATAACTGCCAAATCCCATGAAGTCTTTTAGATTGTATGCACTGGCTCCGGTCTTTTGAGCTACTACCCACCATATAATATGAAACCATAGTAAAAGTGGTTTTCTTGTGCCTTGAAATATTGTTCCCGCAGTTATGGACGCCTGATGCTCACAATTCACACAATGAATTAACCGTTTTTCTGTTAACCAATATTTTTCGGACTGGCATTTTGAACAGATATATCCATTAGGCCAACGAATATTGAAAAGATAATTCCAACAATCATCTTCTGTCTTGAAGAATTCAAGAAACTCTTGAAAATCCTTTGGGTATATCTCTTGTCTAACCATTTCCAAATTTAAATAAATATCTCAACTTGACCGAAGCAGATAAGCAGTTTTTTTTAATACCACAAATATCTCCCAACTCTTTTAAATAACTGTTCATCTTTTGATTTGTCAACACAGGTAAAAGCAACCCTCTGAATTGGTTTTTTGGATAATCATCATATTTGTTCAAAACTACTTTTGCTTTCGGTAATACTGGGATTCTACATCTGTTATTCGTTTTGGTTCGGTCAATGATAATCCATTCCTTTTGATCCGTACCAATTCGCAGGTGGCTATCATTTAATTTTGAGATATCTGAATAGGAGAGTCCGGTATAGCAGGCGAAAACAAAAACGTTGCGTACGGCGCTTAACCGCTCAATCTGAATATCTTTTTCCTCGATTTTAGATAGCTCCTCAGATGTGAGAAATTCTCTATGAGTTTCTTCCAAACCAACTTTGAACTTGCTATATGGGTTTTTTTGAAGATAATCCATTGAAACAGCCAGGTTAAGTACACGCCGAAGGTGCTTATGGTAATTCCAGGCAGTGTTTTGATGAACTTTAAATTCTTTTTTAAGATAAATATCAAATGCATCAAGGAATTTATAATTGATATTATCAAGTGAATAATCTGATTTTTTAAATTGAAATTTAATGAAATCGGCCAGACGTTTTCTTGAAGACTTATAATGTTTGTATGTTTCCATTGAGTATCCTTTATTGAGCTTAGCAAGAATACTATCCAGGTAATAGTCAAAAACTTTCAATACTCCCTTACTTTCGTCAATTTTCAGCAGTTTATTTTTGATGGCAATCACATTAAAATCACCTTCTGTTGACTTTAGTTGGTTATAGATATCCAGAATTTCCATTTGAATTTTATCTAAACGGTTATTGATTATTCTGGAGTTATCTGTTTTTCCTTTAACTTGTTGACCAGAATCATCCCATTTATCCGGATGTACAAAAATTCCTGTTGACAATTCAACTCTTTTCCCGTTCATCGTAAATCGAACGTAAACAGGAATATCTCCGTTCGCCTTTTGCCTTGCTTTTTTCAATATAAAATTAATCGTCAACCTCATAACTGTTTTTTTTAGAAGTTTAAAATTGTTCTCGGTAACTGGTTAAAAATACCCTTTTGGAAGGTAATTTTCAACACCAAATCGAGGCAATTCATATCAATTTAAATGTTGTAACAGAGAGATTTACACGATTTACCGAGAACAGATTGAATAACAAATTACTTGTTCTCGGTAAAGTCTCTTTTTTATTGACTTTTAGTGCGATTTTAAGGTTTCCCTAAAAAATATAAAAGCACTTAAATCATTGATTTTAAGTGCTTTTGTTTTAATTTGCTTTCTGAGTTGTGCCCAGAACAAAACCCGAACTCTGTAAATTTTGCAATAAATATAAGTAGTTGAAAAATAGTTGTAAGTCCCGTTAATATTAAGAGTTTGAAAGGTTTATTATTTTGAAATTTATTAAACGGAATTAAGTTATATTTCAGTTTGTAAGCAAAATATTGGTGCAAATATTGGTGCAAGTTTTATTTATTCTTATTTTTGAGCTATGAACTTTTTAATGATGCAAAAATGAGAATCAAATTTTTTATTCGTACCTCATCGAAAACCAACGGAAAGGAATCAACGATCCGGGTAAGGTTAAACGATGGAATCAGCACAACACTTTATGCAATCACACAATTAACAATCCCGGTAAAATTCTGGAATAACAAAGCAAAGGCCAACAGGGAAAAAGTAAGGGACATGACAGAGTTTTTAGATCGCGACTGGTATAAAAACAAACTGGATGAACTTGAAAAACATATCCGAACAGAGTTTCAGGAATTAAAACGGGATGCAACCAGCGAATGGTTGAATAATACAGTGGATATGTTTTTCAAACCTGAAAAGTATAAACCGGAGCCTGAAACATTATTCGGATTTATTGAGAACTACATAAAGAAATCAATAACCAGAACCAATATAAATACCGGAAAATATATTTCAGAAAGCACAATCAAAAAATACAAAACCTGTTACAACCTACTCAAAGAGTTTGCCGGTGATGGTGTGCTTAATTTTGAAGATATTGACATGCAGTTTTATCAGGAATTTACCAGTTTTTTAGCTAAAGGCAAAAACCATGCAAAAAACACCATTGGCAAACAGATTGCAGTCCTAAAGGCCTTTATGAATCAGGCCAAAGAAAGCGGTTTACATGACAACACCCAATACACCAGAAAAAAATTTAAAATTGTTACAGAAGATACCGAAAGCGTTTATCTGAATGAAAAAGAGCTGAATTGTTTACATGAACTTGATTTGTCTGAAAACAAACGTCTGGAACGTGTGAGGGATTTATTTTTGATTGGTGCATGGACGGGATGCAGGTTTGGAGATTTTACCACGATCACACCCGACAAAATTAAAAACAATACGATTCACATTGAACAGGAAAAGACCGGGCACTTGGTAAAAATACCATTGCACCCGGTTGTTGTTGAAGTCCTGAATAAGTATGATGGAAAGCTACCAAAACCGCTTACAAACCAAAAATTCAATGAGTATATAAAAGAAGTTTGCGAGCTTGCAGATGAATTGAAAACACCGGAAAAAATAAGCCAGACCAAAGGCGGGAAACGTGTAACCAAAACATTACCCAAATACATGTTAATAAGCAGCCACACCGCGCGCCGTTCTTTTGCAACCAACCTGTATTTAAGTAAGTTTCCGACCATTGGAATAATGAAAATGACAGGCCACAAGTCAGAAAAAACTTTCCTGAAATACATTAAAGTTTCAGAAGATGAACACGCCGCAATGTTGGCAGAACATTGGGAAAAATGGGAAAGGAGCTAATGATGAAATGGATAGCTGAAATTGTAAAGAACTGTAAGGAAAACCCTGATTATTTCCGTTTAAATATTGACCGTTCTAAAGCAGAAACACACCCCAAAGGAGAAAAAGAGTTTTTCAAAGAATTGATTTATGAATTACACAGTGACATTGAAAAAACAATGATTGGCGGTTATTGGCTAAACAAAGGCCGTATAAATCCATTTCAAAAAGACCGGGAAAATAAAGTTTACTGGATAGATAGCACTGTTCAAAGTTCGGCAAAATTCATTGACCCGGACAAATTGAAAAATGATGTTAAAGAGTTTTTTGAAGTGTTCTTTTATATCCAGTTAATTCAGTCCGAACTTAAAGGAGGATTGACTAAGTACGAAAATTTATATAAGACCCCAGAAGATTGTCAGCGAATAACCAAAATAATGGATGAACATTGCAGCGCTGGAATATTTCAAGGATTTGAAGGCATTGAAATATCAGCAGAAAGGCAACTGTCACTAATTTTCGAATTGTTACATAAAACGCATATTTTCAAACATAATTTGATTGGATCGGCTAAAAATGTTTTTTTATGTTTGTTTTATGAGCGATTTGGTTACAAAGGTTACAGAGATGGGAAAAAAACTGATTATTCCATTTCGCTAAGAAATAAGCGTACACCGAGAACGGGAAAAGAGAAAGAAGCGTTAACTGACATCAAGCTGATTTTAGAAATTTGATTGCCGCGAATTCCAGCGCGGCGTTGCGGCATTAGTTTAGTTTTTTACGTGTTAACATTGTCGTGAATTTAAAATTTACGATTATGTTTGATTTAATGACACTTGAAAAAAACAGCGAACTGGCGGGTAGTTTAACTCTGTCAATGAAAGGGAACGACCTTTTAAAATTTGCCCATGAACTGGCCGACCTGATGAAAAAACAA
>JAHYIT010000161.1 GCA_019429205.1 Mariniphaga sp.
AGAAATTAATGGAAGGTTTCGAAATGAATACCACAAGGGACTTATCAATTTGATATATACTGTTAAATTGTTAAGTTATGAGTTTCATAAGTCCCTTAAAGCACGCGGACTTGCCGAACAGCAGTACAACGTTTTAAGAATACTTCGTGGTTTTCGTTCCCAGGCACCTCTTTCTATTGGTTTTATAAAACAGCGAATGCTTGACAAAGATTCGGATGTAAGCCGAATTGTTGACAGACTTTTTGAAAAAGGATTGCTTAGCCGGAAGGAAAATCCGGACGACAGGCGGCAAAAATCTGTCGAAATTACAACAAAGGGCCTGGAATTATTGGATAAAATGTTCAATTGTGAACAGAAAGCCGATACTTTATTGAAAAATTTATCTATGGACGAAGTTAAACAATTGAACTACTTGCTAGATAAAATAAGAGAGAAGAAAGAATAATGCACATGCAAAAAAAAAAGTAAAATAATGATTATTGAATACATGCATGAAGACTAAATTTTCTTACCCTACTGTTAAAAGTTCCGGCCCAAACAGCGGTTATTACTTCGCTGGCAGCTACTTTGCCCATTTGTATTGTTGGTTCTTTGGGGCATTATCGTAAAAATAATATTGATTTTAAGGTAGCTGTACTTAACAGAGGTATTGTTATGGGGAATATTATTGTATTGTCATTTGTTTATTTGATTGGGATTGGATTGTTGTTGAGTTTTAATTAGCTGGTTTATCACAAGCTTAACCCGACAAGAGAAATAACGCGCAAGTTTGCCCACTTCTCTTCAGTGCTGGCTACGGTGCCATTTCCTTATATTTTCCCTTCGCACTGGTATATTCTGGTGCTGGCATTTTTGTTTGCTTTGGTATTGTTTATTACACGGAAGGGGAAATTGCTAAAGTCGATTCACGGCATTGAAAGAAAATCGATGGGTAGCTATTTATTACCCATAGCAATTTATCTTACATTTCTTTTTTCCGATTTACTGGATAATAAATTCCTCTACATACTTCCCATGCTTATTCTGGCTGTATGCGACCCGATGGCAGCCACTCTCGGAATCAATATAAAAGCTTACAATGGAAGAATTAAAGTATTTGGGAAAAAATTAAATAAAACATGGGTGGGGTCGGGGGCATTTTTGGTTTCAAGTTTTGTAATCAGCATTATAGCGCTTTATTTTCATCGCGGGGTATTCGATTTTGAAACATTCTGGCTGGCAATGCTGGTTGCTTTAGTAACCATGTTTGCTGAAATGATAAGCTGGCGCGGATCCGATAATCTCAGTATTCCTTTAAGTGCGGTACTCGTTTTGCTTTTGTTCCTTTAATACAAATAGAAAGAAAAAAACAGAATATATAAAATTGAAATATGAGAACAGTAATTATTAACGGGGCAAACGGATATGTTGCTTCAAATTTCATCAACAATTTATTAAAACAGCATTACAAGGTTATTGCCCTGGTTCGTGCAAATAAACAAGATCCGGAAGAAAGAATGAACGAAGTACTCGCGCATATTAATGATGGAAAGGAAATAAATACTTCCAATCTTGAGGTTTACAACTATTTCTTAAACGACAGGAATTTTTCGATGGATGAAAATGTTCTAAAAAGCATTTTTAGTGGTAATGTCGATTATTTTCATTTTGCCGCCAGTTTAAAATACGATGAAAAATCAATTGACGAAATTTCCAGCGGTAACTGGTTGATAACAAAAACAACCCAATATTCTAAATCAACACGGTTAAATGAAATCAGGCCACGTAACTGGAAAAACCAGCCCGAGTTTGCATCTTCCAATCATTTGGATGAAGGTACCTATATGCGGGTGGAAAAGTTAAAGGAGAACCCGGTAGTACAGGGGATTGATGCCATTGGAGGAATGGTTTTAACCAGTTACATTGATGCAGGGAAAATAGAAATTGGGCCGGTGTTCGATATTTACAGCACAAACGCCATTGAAGGACAGCGATTTTCAATTCCACTTCGCACAGGAGAAAAAATGTTCGAACGTTTTACCGTTGGAGGATTTTTAGGTTACGGAACAAAAAGTAACGAGTTGAAATACGGGCTGAACTTTGCCTGGCAGCTTTTGCCAACCGACAAATTTATTATACGGGGAAACTATTCTGATGATTATAACCTGGTTTCACAGGATAAATACCTTCGATTCATTAAAAAGAATCCCAATACACGTGGAAACGGAAATTTTATCGCAGCCATCACAAGTAAGGAAAATAATCCATATCTGAAGGAGGAGAAGAATTTTAACCTGATTATGGAATACAATGCTCGCGAAGACATTAGTTTTGAAGTTTCACCTTATTTTTTGCATAGCATAGAAACTCCGGATGTGCATTTTACGCGCAATAATGTGAATTATCACACCTATAATAATTACGGGATTTTATTTAATACAAGGCTGGCATTCGGCCAGTATTACGACCAATATTATTTTGCCCGCGTGTATTACATCGATGAGACCCCAGTAATTAATCTAAGTATGGATTTGGGACAGGTAAAATTACCAGGCAATACTTCAGACAATTTTGGAATGTACGCACAGTTTCATGGCTCAATTTCAGGGAAAGTAAACATGGGGCTTACATTTATGCGTTACATGGTAAATGGCGGCTACCTTTTTGGAGGTGCGCCATATGATTTACTGGATATGCCGGCAGGTTCCATGTCGTACGGATATGCAAAATACAGGTACAACCTGTTGCACCATTCATCGTTTGCACATAACCTATATACCAACGTTCATCTCGATTTTAATGGTGGAGGTATCATTCTAAACCGTATTCCTTTTATGCGAAAACTGAAATTACGTGAAATGGCATCGTTAAAAACACATTACGGGAAACTTACCGGAAGTTATAAACCGGTTTTTGATTTACCAGGATATTATACCACAGAAATGAGTAAACCTTATGCAGAAATTGGATTCGGACTGACCAATATTTTCAAAGTACTGCGTATGGAATATGTTCGCCAGTTGGGGGGCACTTATCTCAACAGCGGCTTTACGGATAAAAACGGAATATTTTTCAGGGCTGAAATGAGTTTTTAAAACTCTATAAGATTATTATTAAGAAAATTTGTGGTGTTTGGACATTCATTGCCATTGCAGTTAAACAATGGCAGCTAAATCATTCCATTGCAATAACTGCGATTGCAGGGGCAATTGTTTTATTTATTGCGATTGCTAGTACACGGGTTCAAAAACAGGGATACTTCGCCATTTAAAAAAATACAAAGGGAGAAATTTGAAACGTATTCTGTTCTGAAATTCCGCATGGTGTTACACCGGAACAGTTTTTACTTTTTAACACCAATCATTTGTGCGAGCCCTGAATCAAGATCAACTTTATGTACGTCTGTAAATCCCGCATTTTCATACCATGATTTAATTTCATTTTCTGAATAACAATCACCCTCTTCTGTTCCAACCAGCATGTTGATGGAAAAGACAGTACCCTGTGGTGGTTTTGTTTTGGCATCGTTCAAAACCCAGTCCTGGATAACAATCCTGCCATTTGAATTAAGCGAATCAAAGCACTTCCTGACCAGCTTCCGGTTGGTTTCATACGAGTTGCTGTGAATGATTGCCGAAAGAAATATCAAATCGAAACCTTTGGGCAATTCATCGGTTGTATAATCGCCTGTATTATGATCAATCTTACCGGAGAAACCTTCCTGTTTCACTATTTTTTTTGAGATGGGAACAACATTGGGCAAATCGAAAACCACTGCTTTCATTTCCGGTTTCCGTTTCTCTTATTTCCTGTAGATTCATACTGATATTGTTTTATACGATTTAAAAATACATAATTGAATTTTAAAAGTAAGATTTTAATCACAAAAAGAAACCCATATTTTGCTAAAATATGCTCGTTGAAATGATATTACAAAATTGACAGTAACAACTTATCCAATTTTTTTACCTGCCATTGGCCCGGGTTTCAAACTGTGAATTTCGTCGATATGGATCAGAATTACAGCTTTGGGTTTTGGCATCCCTGCTTTTAGCGACATTTCTGCAGATTTTTCATATATCTCACCATTGGTTAAAACTTCAGGAGTACCAATAAAACGGTATCCGTCAATAATTTCGCGATCCACTACAGCTGTCGCTACTTTCGAACCATCAAGAATATTTTGCCAGGTCCGGCCACCGGTTACCTCACTAAAAATCAATGTTTCGTCGTTGAAAACACGAGTCGAACGTTTTGGTGCATTGTTAGGGATTCCATCTTTACTAACAGTAGCGTAGAAACACTGCTGGTTCATAATCATTTCTTTCATTTCAGGTGTAAGCTTTGACATAATTAATTTCCTCCTTATTTTTATTGATTCCTGGTAATTTTTGGACTGTCTAAATATATTTGTACGAAATTAAAACAATTTTCGAAGTACTGAATCGATAAAAAAATTAAATATTCTGTAAAGATTTGTTACATCACCTATGTACATTAATTCGGCAAGTATTTTTTTCAGAATTATAAATTGTACAAACATTACGGGCAATGCATATTTTCACCATTCAGATTGGGATTCTCTTGTTAGTCCAAAATATTTTGAGTTTTGATGTTAGCACTACAAAAATACCGGACCCGTTTTATCGGAACCCAATTGGCTTATCTTTTTTTAGATGTACCTTATCTTTTAAATTAATGCATTTTTTGGCATAATATTTAGTAGCAATATGCTGGAACCAGCACCAGTTCTTTAATTTTCTGCACCACAATGATGGTTTCTTTTCCGATTTTGGTCAGGTAATATTTGTACGAGCCGGTAGCCTTTTTTATTAGTCCGTGTACCCTCAGCCGTTTAATTAATCTGCTTATTTTTCCACCATTAAAGCCAAGTAGTTTTTGCAGGTTTTTGTTTCTGAACCCATTGATGTTAAACTCACCACGAACAATTGCCATCAAGATTGTCAGATCATCGGCACTAAAAAAGTTAAATCCTTTGTAGTTCCGGTTATTTTCACTTTTTGATGATGTAACTTTCTCAAGCCTCTTCCTGCCAACTTCTTTATTGTCGAAAGCAGAGATAAACTCCAAATATCTTCTGTTCGAGCCAGGGGAAAGGTTTTTCAAATAGTTAACAACATTTTTAACAGAGTATTGATTTTTGATAAAAACGATTATTTCAACATTTATTTAAAGAAAATGCCCGCCCGGCTTTAAAAGCTTCCACATTCATCTCCACAATTTTTTCGCCTTTGGCTTTAAAAATGGTTTCAATGCCTTTGATGATGATTTCCTCGTGAATGGCGATAAACGGTGAGGCAGCGCCCAGCATCACCATGTTTGAGGCCTTGGGATTGCCGGTTTCTTTAGCAATCTGGTCGGCATCGATGCGGATGATGTTGATTTTTTTGCTGAGTTCGTCAAAGGTGTTTTCAAGATCCGGGTAATTGGAAATGTTTACAAACCCGGCGGTGTTGGTCACCAGGCTTCCCTGCGGCGAAAGGTAGGGCAGGTAGCGCAACGATTCCATGGGCTCCACCGACAGGATGAGGTCGGCCTGGCCCGTGGGAATCAGGTCGGAATAAATAGGGTGGTCGGCAATGCGCAGGTGCGACACCACGGCGCCCCCGCGCTGGCTCATGCCATGCGTTTCAGCCTGTTTCAGGTAATAGTTTTCGTTGAGGGCGGCAGCGCCCAGTGATGCGGCAATGGATAGAATTCCTTGTCCGCCCACACCTGCCAGTATAATGTCTGTCTTCATATCTTTATTTTTTCTCGCAAAGCCGCAATGACGCAAAGAGTTATTTTGAATGATGTTCCCGCTTAATTCATTACCTGCTTTGCAGATTTTGTTTTACTCGTTCATTATTGACCGTTTTTAGCTGCTTCCTTTTTATGCAGCCGTTTCATTTTTGCTATGCGCTGCACACATTCCCGGCGGCCGATAATCACCGAAACCCCGTTGTAGGCTATCTCTTCGCGAATGATTTTTACAATTTCGTCGTGATTCTTTTTCAGCGGCACAAACAGCCGGATGTGCTCCGGGGCAACGCCTACACCCTCGCAGATTTTTTCAATCCGCCCTTTGGCCGAAGAATCCTGTCCGCCGGTCATAGCCACGGTTTCGTTGTCCACAATCAGGATGTTCACATTCGATTTTTCCACCACGCAGTCAAGCAGCCCGGTAATTCCGGAGTGGGTGAACGTGGAATCGCCAATTACAGCAAATACAGGCGAAAGTCCGGCATCGGCAGCGCCTTTGGCCATAGTAATGGAGGCGCCCATATCCACACAAGTGTTGATGGTATTGTAGGGCGGCAATGCGCCCAGTGTGTAGCAACCAATGTCGGAGAAAACGCGTCCGTTGCCTACTTCGGCAATCACTTCATTTAATGCTTCGTAGGTGTCCTGGTGACCGCAGCCAGCGCAAAGCGACGGTGGTCGTCCTACGAGGGTATCGGGTATTTGCAGCGGTTCTTCCAACTCTCTGCCCAGCGCTTTGGCCAGGTGGTCGGGATTCAGTTCGCCCCGGCGGGGCAGTGTTCCGTCCAGTCTGCCCGATACCTTGGTTCCTTTTCCGAAAAAGTCGGTGAGCAATTCTTCCACCAGCGGGTAACCTTCTTCAACAACAAGTAGTTCGTCGCACTCATTTTCCAGTTTTTGCAATAATTTTTGTGGAACCGGATAATGCGCAATTTTTACAACCGGATAAGGACAGTTGCCATTTGGATAGTTTTCCATTAAATAGTTGTATGTAATTCCGCAGCAAACAATCCCCAGACTTTTTTCTTTTCCTTCAAAATACTGATTGTAAGCTGATTCTTCTGAAAGTTCAGCCAGCCAGTCCTGTTTGTCGAGCAGGTTCTGGTAATATTTTCGTCCGT
Organism: Mariniphaga sp.; assembly: GCA_019429205.1. GTDB lineage: Bacteria > Bacteroidota > Bacteroidia > Bacteroidales > Prolixibacteraceae > Mariniphaga. Next base: position 6,864 of record JAHYIT010000161.1, read on the forward strand.
AAACCGGAAGCAGCATAAACTGCATCAGGTTTTCTGGCATTTTGAGCGGATTTTCGGTTTGCACCATTTTCTGAACCACCCCAGAACGAGAATGCGCGAGCCGGGTGGGGATACGCATCATTACCGGCAGTCCGGCTTTTTCGGAGAAAGCAAACGCTTCGTAAGTCATGTCGTAAGCTTCTTGTTGATTGGACGGTTCAAAAACCGGAATCATAGCAAACTTGCCATAAAAACGGGAATCCTGCTCGTTTTGCGAAGAATGTTGCGAAGGATCGTCAGCCACGGCAACCACCAGTCCGCCGTTGATGCCGGTTATGGCCATGTTCATAAACACGTCGGCAGCCACGTTCAGACCCACGTGTTTCATACAGGCCATGGTGCGTTTGCCGGCATACGACATGCCCAGTGCGGCTTCCAGAGCCGTTTTTTCGTTGGCCGACCATTCGCGGTGGATGTTCCGTTCGCGTGCCAGCCTATTATTTTGAATGTATTCCGTTATTTCGGTTGACGGGGTTCCGGGATAGGCATAAACGCCTGAAATGCCGGCATCTATCGCTGCCTGCCCAATGGCTTCAACCCCCAGTAAAAGATTTCTTTGCATACTTTTTGGTTTGTTTTGGCCGGCAAAATAGGGTTTTTATTGCACGCAAAAAACAATAAATCTCAGGTTATCGGTATCTTCCGCAGATTTCGCAGATTGAAGCAGAATTAAAAAATACCAGACATCAATTTTCAAAAAACAAATAAAATTCAATTTTATACATTAAACGGGATAAATTAGTACATTTTCATTTATAAAAAATTGAAACTTCAGAGTCATAATTTTTTTCAAGTCATCGTAATATTTTTGGTTTATTTCTTTAAAAAATTCAGTAATCGCCTGATGAAATTTTGCAGGCGATTCATAAAATTTGGCATACAATATTGTTTTCTTTGCAAACTTCCATAATCGTTCAATAATGTTCAAATTAGGGGAATATGAAGGTAAAAACAAGAGTGTAATATTTAATCGCTTTGCTGTTTCTTCAACTAATTTACAGTGTTGATAACGTGCATTATCCAGTACGATTTTCAAAGGCAAACTTTGATAATGCTGACTGAGTTGTATTAAAAACGAAACAATGGTTTCTGCACTGATAAAAGTGGTATTGCTCAGAGTAATAACTTCTTTGGTGATAGCATTGACAGTGCCCAATACATTTATTCTGTTTCGCCCGGAAGATGCTTTGACAAATAATCGGGCAATGCACCACAATGCACAGATGAAAGGCTCTAATATAAAATGGGCAGCATCCATAAAGAGCAAATGGCATTCCCCGTTTTGAGCCTCTTTGATTGCCGGTTCCAATGTTGATTTTACCCATTGTCGCTGCTTTTCTGTGTCTGCTTTTGCCGGGATATGGCCGGTTTTAATATAACGCAACCCGTTATGTTTCATAAATGTACGTATCTGGGAAGGGCTGCGACTGATCCCTGTCATTTCTTCAATTCGCACCTTTGCTTCACGGGCGCTCATAGGGGGGCGTTCTGTGAAAGATTTCAATATGCTGCCAGAATGTTTTTCCAACTCACTTTTATTTGTGCCGTAATTATACTGGCAAAGTGATTCAAAACCGCCACTTTGGTAAGCCCGAACCCAATGATTTACCGAATGACGGTGAAGTCCACTTATTTGCCCTGCCTCTATATCAGAAAATTCAGTAGTGCCCTTTATATAAACAGCTTGTATCCTTTTTTGAACAATTGGACACGGATAATAATATCTTTCGTAACTTAGCCTCTCGATTTCGGCTTGGCTGAGATTTATCCGAAGCATATCAATAGGTTTTGGTTTAACCCAAATTGATATGCTTCTTTTTAGAAATCCAATAACTTCTGATAAAAGTAAATAACATACTGTTGTGAATAACCGAAAGTGTGTAGTATGAACCTTCATTAATTGTATAAATTTATCCCGTTTTTAGTATAGAAATCCGAAAATTCAAAAAAGAAGAGTTCGTTTGAAATTTGATCTGTTGAAAATTATGATTTATTTGAGCAAAATACTTATCTTTGGCGTTAGTACTGCAATGCGTTATTATGATTGTTTCTTTTCATTCTAAAATTACTGCCAGAATATGGCAAGGAGAAAGAGTAAAATCAATTCCTGTTGAAATTCAGCAAATTGGGAGAAGGAAATTAAGGATGATAAATAGTTCGCAAAATTTGAATGACTTGAGAATTCCACCTGCTAATCGTCTGGAAAAATTAAAAGGAAATATGAGCGATTTTTTCAGTATAAGAATAAATAATCAATGGAGGATAATTTTTAGGTGGGAAGAAAATAACGCTTACGATGTTGAAATAATTGACTATCATTAATTAGGAGGATTTGAAAATGGAAAAACTGGAAAACATTCATCCCGGAGAAATTTTACTGGAGGAATTTTTGAAACCTCTAAATATCAGCGCTTATAAATTATCGAAAGACACAGAAATACCACAAACGAGAATTTCTTTGATTCTGAAAGGTAGAAGGAAAATTACTGCCGACACGGCTTTGCGGCTTGGCAGTTACTTCGGCAATTCAGCCAAATTCTGGCTGGGATTGCAGGATGACTATGATTTGGAAGAAGAGCGCAATGATAAAAAGGAATTGCTTTTAAAAATTAGTCAGAAAGCTCCGC
>JAHYIT010000162.1 GCA_019429205.1 Mariniphaga sp.
ATAAACAATTACCTTCATCCCAAAAGCGCGGGCAATGCGAAAAACATTTCTAGCCACGTAACCGAATCCATGCAATCCGAGTGTGCGGCCACGCAGCTCACCTCCGGGTTTTCCGCTAAACAATTCCCGAAGCCCGAAAATGGCAAGGCCAATGGCCAGCTCAGCCACAGCATTTGAGTTTTGACCCGGTGTGTTCATCACGACCACATTTTTTGCACTGGCAGCGTTACAATCAACGTTATCGTATCCGGCTCCAGCCCTTACTACAATTTTTAATTTTGGAGCAACTTCAAAAACTTCGGAATTTACAATATCGCTTCTTACAATTAGTGCATCGGCATCGGCAACTGCCTTTAGTAAATCATTTCTTTCAATATAATTTTCGAGCAATACCAGATTGTATTCTATACCTGCCTTTTCAAAAATTTTACTGATTTTTTTTATTGCCACCGGGGCAAAAGGTTTTTCGGTTGCAATTAAGATTTTTCTCATCATTCAAATTTTTTAATCAGAAAAAATGCAGGATTTTCACCCTGCATCTTTTTTATTTGTTTTTTTCAAAGTCCTGCATGGATTCAACCAGCGCTTTTACGCTTTCAACAGGCATGGCGTTGTAAATGGAAGCCCTGAATCCTCCAACAGAACGGTGCCCTTTAATTCCCACCATTCCTTTTGAAGTTGCAAAATCAAGGAAATCTTTTTCCAGTTCGGTATAATCGGGCGCCATCACAAATGTTATGTTCATACGCGAACGGTCTTCAGGATTGGGAACCGTAGAAACAAACAATTTGTTTCTATCCAACTCATTGTAAAGCATGTTAGCCTTTTCAATGTTCACTTTTTCCATGTGTTCCACCCCACCGTTTTCTTTCAGCCAACGTAATGTTTGCAAACTGGCAAATACTGGCAATGTAGCCGGAGTGTTGAACATGGAACCGGCATCAATATGAGTTTTGTAATTTAACATGGTAGGAATTGGCCGGTCAACCTTTCCGAGTGCATCGTCTTTAACAATGATCAGTGTAGCTCCTGATGGTCCAAGATTTTTCTGCGCACCGGCATAAATCAGGTTGTATTTGGCCACATCAACCGGGCGGCTGAAAATATCGGACGACATATCGGCAACCAACGGTACTCCAGCATCCGGATCATTGAGTAATTCAGTACCAAAAATGGTATTGTTTGAAGTAATATGCAAATAGTCAGCATCGGCAGGTACTTCATAACCTTTCGGGATATAATTAAAGTTGGCATCTTTTGATGAAGCCACCTCAACCACCTCGCCAAAATGTTTGGCTTCCTTTATAGCTTTTGATGCCCAGGAACCTGTGTTCAGGTATGCAGCTCTTTTGCCCATCAGGTTATAGGGTACCATTAAAAACTGCAAACTGGCTCCTCCCTGAAGGAAAAGTACCGAATATCCTTCGGGCACATGAAGCAGTTCTTTAACCAGGGCACAAGCTTCGTCCATAACTGCAACAAACTCCTTGCTACGGTGAGATACTTCCATAACAGACAGCCCGGTTCCGGCAAAGTTAATGACTGCTTCGGCTGTTTTTTCTTTCGTAAACTCGGGTAAAATTGATGGCCCCGCATAAAAATTGTGTTTCTTCATTCTTCCAACTTTTTAGGTGAATTAATAAAATCATTTTTACAAACACCGGCTCAAATTTAGGGAAACGCAGGTGATTTGCAGATGAGAAAAATCATTTAAGAACACAAATTTATTTGATTCTGAATAAGAATACTATTTTTTAGAAAGAAAAAGGAAAATCAGAGATTATTTAAACCAGAATTAAATAAACGGCAATTTTACAATTTCAGCGGGAATGGTTTTATTCCTGATTTTCACAAAAATGCCGGTACCAAAAGCAGCATACTCTTTTGCAATATACCCCAAACCAATTCCTTTATTCAACACGGGCGACATGGTTCCCGAAGTTACCTGCCCTATGACTGAACCATGAGAATCAACCAAAACGTATCCATGTCGGGGGATTCCTTTTTCCAATAAAACAAAACCCCGGAGCCTGCGTTTTACTCCTTCATTTTTTTGCATCATCAGAAAATCGCGGTCGATAAACTGGCGGCCATTGTTAAATTTGGTAATCCATCCCAAACCAGCTTCAATGGGCGAAGTGGTGTCGTCAATATCATTGCCGTACAGGCAATATCCCATTTCAAGGCGAAGAGTATCGCGCGCACCAAGTCCCACTGGTTTAATTCCGTATTCTTCTCCTGCTTCAAAAACGGCTTGCCATAATTTTTCCACATCTTCATTTTTGCAATACAATTCGAACCCACCGGCTCCGGTATAACCTGTGGCAGAAATAATTACATCTTCTATTCCGGCCATTTCACCAGGTTCAAAGCTGTAAAATTTTATTTCCTGTAAATTGGCTTCGGTCAGTTTCTGTAAAGTTTTTAAAGCTGCGGGGCCTTGAACAGCCAACTGACTCATATTATCTGAAACATTTTCAAGTTCGGTACCAAATTCATTTTGAAGGGTAACCCATTCCCAATCTTTTTGAATGTTGGAAGCGTTTACAACCATTAAATATTTTTCAGGATCGAAACAGTAAACCAGAAAATCATCCACAATTCCGCCATTGCCGTTGGGAAAACAGGTGTATTGTGCCTGGCCTGGTTTTAAAATTGACGGATCATTGGACGAAATTTTTTTGATCAAATCGAGTGCTTTTGGGCCTTTTACCCAGAATTCTCCCATGTGTGAAACATCGAAAACACCAACGGCATTGCGAACGGTCATATGTTCATCTCTGATTCCACTGTATTCAATTGGCATTTCGTAACCGGCAAATTCAACCATTTTAGCTCCGGCTTCTTTATGTACTTTATTTAATGCAGTATGCTTCATAATTGTTTAAATAACAGAAATTGTGCAAAACTAAAGATTCATCAATTTTCCACACATGAAATATATCATCGTTTATTTGAATGATAAATCAAAAAATTAATATAAATTGCGCCCGAATTTTCTAAAAATAAATGGACGGACAGTTTAACCACGTAAACCTCGGTTATCTTGATGATATTTCAGGGGGTGACAGTAATTTTAAAAAGGAACTGATTGGAATTTTCCTAAAGCAGATTCCTGATTTTATTAGAAATCTCCATCGTTTTCTCAATGATGATGAGATTGAGGATCTGGCTAAAGAAGCACATACTGCTAAATCTTCAGTTTTAATTTTTATGATGGAGGAAACCGGGCAAAACCTGAAAAAAATACAATTGCTTGCTGAAAATAATCAGAAAGAAGAAATCCTGCCTCGCATTTTGGAGGTTCAGGATGAACTGGACAAAGCTTCAAAAGAATTACATGTTTATTTGAATGAACTGGAGTTGGTAAAAAAGTAAGAGGCTTTAATTATTTTCATGAAGCCCACATTCTTTCCCTGTGTTTTGTTCCCACCACCAGCGTCCTGCCCTGAAATCTTCTCCCGGTTTAATGGCTCTTGTACAAGGTTCGCAGCCAATACTCACAAAACCTTTGTCATGCAGCACATTATATGGAATATTGTTGTCTTTCACATACTTCTTCACCTCATCGAGGTCCCAGTCTAAAAGCGGATTATATTTAATGATTTGATTCACTTCATCCCATTCAAACTCATGCAATCCACTCCGGTTTGCCGATTGCGATGAGCGCAATCCGGTTATCCATATTTCATGGCCTTTCAATGCACGTTTTAACGGAATTACTTTTCGAATGTAACAACATTCTTTGCGGTTTTCCACTGATTGGTAAAAACTAAACGGACCTTTTTCATTCAGTAATTTTTCAACTTTGTCAGCAGGTGGAAACCAGGCTTTAATGGGTTTCCCGTACCTTTCGAGCGTACTTCTGAAAACTTTATAGGTTTCTTCAAACATTCTCCCGGTATCAAGTGTAACCACTTCAACTGGAAAACCATTTCTGAATATCATGTCGGTAATTACCTGGTCTTCGTACCCAAAACTGGTTGTAAAAACAATTTTTCCTACATATTTTTCAACAAGAAATTCCAGTTTTTTCAAAATAGATTTCCCGGCTAATTCTGAATTGAGTTGTTGTACTATTCTAATCTCGTCCATTTCAAATTTTCTTTATAACATTCAGTAATCTGCAAATATATAAATTGAAATGAGTTACTCTACAAACAGCACCAATCCTTTCAGGTACTCCCCTTCAGGATGGTAAATATTCACCGGATGATCGGCTGGTTGAGTAAGTTGATGCATTATTCGAACATTGCGGCCTGCAATGGCAGCAGCAGAAAAAACTGCTTCGCGAAAACGGTCTTTCGAAACCACCTGCGAACAGGAAAATGTGAATAAAATTCCACCGTTCCTGATTTGTTCAAATGCCCGTGTATTAATTCGTTTATATCCCTGCAAAGCCTGTGGCAAAGTGGTTCGGTGCTTGGCAAATGCCGGCGGATCAAGAATAATCAGGTCGTATTTTTCCCGAATATCTTTCAGGAATTCAAAAGCATCTGCTGTAAATGCTTCATGCTTTTTATCAGCAGGGAAATTAAGTTCCACATTTTCGTTGGTCAGGTCGATGGCTTTTGCTGAAGAATCGACCGAATGAACTGTTTTTGCACCACCCTGCAAGGCATACACCGAAAATCCGCCTGTGTATCCAAACATATTCAGCACATCGCGATTTTTAGCATATTGTTGAACCAACAACCGGTTTTCACGCTGGTCGATAAAAAATCCGGTTTTCTGGCCGGTTTCCCAATCCACTTTAAATTTCAGCCCATACTCCAAAACTTCGTTGCTGAATGGTTTTCCCCACAACAATTCATCTTTGGGTTGAATGTTTGCTTTAACGGGCAAGGTTTTTTCGCTTTTATCGTAAACCGCCTTCAGATTATCGCCCAAAACCTCCTGCAACGCTTTTACCAGTTCATCGCGTATTAAATACATTCCCACTGAATGCATTTGCAACACGGCCGTGCCATTGTAAAAATCCACAATCAATCCGGGCAATCCGTCCCCTTCAGCATGAATAAGCCGAAAAACATTTGTTGCAGCATTTCTCCCGAATCCCAGGCTTTGCCGGTAATTCCAGGCCTTTTCAATTTTGTTTTTCCAGAAATCATTTTTGGGTTCGGCTTCAGAAAATGAAACAATGCGCACAGCAATGGAACCAACCTGGTAATGGCCAATTCCCAAAAATTCGTCTTTGTTGGAATACACTGCAACCAAATCTCCTTCTGAAACCTGTCCGTACATTTTTTTTATGGCGCCTGAAAACACCCATGGATGAAACCGTTTCAATGACTGGTCTTTGCCCGATTTCAGCACAATTTTAACGTATTCCAAAGGCATAGTCAGTTATTTGAAAAATTCTTGTAAATAATGAGGGAGGTCCACGCATCGGTGGCAGCGTAAATTTGTTGTGCCTCAGTTAATTTTTCCGCCTCCCAGTTGGAAAGTTGCTGCGATTTTGAAATACGAAATCCCAAAACAATAGCTGTGAGCTTTTTTAAACTGAAATTTTGTATGCCCAAATCTTTGGCATGATCCTGAAGTTCGATAAAACCGGCCGGATTAAATTTTGCAATTCCCTGCAACGCTTTTATGTCATCGCGAATAGCAACGCCAGGTTTTATAATGTCAGGATTTGCCAGAATTTTCCGAATAGGAGCCGGAAGCCCCAGTTTGTTTACCCGAAATAAAAAAGCTTCATTTGGGGTGGAAAGTTGCAAAAGTGCCACTTTATTTACTACTCCTTTTTTAAAGGACGGACGGGTTTCTGTGTCAAAACCAATAATTGACTGGGTTGAAAGAAACTCCGCAACATCGTTTACCTGTTCAGGCTTTTCAATAATATAAATTTCTCCCTCGAACCATCGCAACGGAAGATCGGTTAATTCTTCTTTTGTAATACTTTCTTTAAACATTTTTTACTCCTCATCTGATATGGTTCCCCAAAACCTGTCAAGCCATTCCGGGCTTCCCTTTCCAGGTTGCACATCGTCTTTTGATCCAGCTTTATTAAAAGTTGGAAATTCAACTTTATCGGTAACCAGTTTATGAACTGCACGCAGCACGTTCACCAGCCGCTGGCCCCAAAAATCTTCGAAATGATAAACGCAATCATATAGTGCATCGTTCATTATTTCTTCATCGCCAAGGCTGTAGGCATTCAAAAAATTCTTCAAATCCTGGTAAATATCCAGCAAGTTTTCAGAAATACTGGCTGTTACCATTTCTTCTCCAAACTGAATGTCTGGGTCAAAAACTTCGTAATAACTGTCGTATTCGCCCAGAACTTCGAGCCACCGTTGCTGTAAAACATTGTAGTCCAGCTCCGAAACATATTTTTCCAGTTCGTTTTCCAACAATTTTTCGATTTCAGGTAACAGGGTGGCTTTCAAATAAAGCAGTGGCAACACCTTTTGCAGGGTTTTTATATTTTGCTCCACCGGAATGGTGCCGGCCTTTTCAATAAGTCCGCAATATTCGCTGGCGACAGTCACAAACTCCACCACATTTTTTGAATAAACCACTGAATGTAAATCCGAATCACTCATAATTTTCTGAAAATGAAAACCGCTGCAAAAGTAATAAAGATTTTCAAGAATGGGCAGGGAGTCATTCCGGGGGCAAACATTGTAAAAAAACTTAAACCCTGATTTTATTCCTCGAGAAAATACCTCAACTGATCGAGCATAATGGGTACATCCTCACTTTCAATTCCCTGACTGAGTAGGTGGGGAAAATCTTCTTCGAAAACAGCAAGGAATTCAGCTTCAGAAAAACCATATTTCGAAATGGATTTTCGGTAATATTCCAGTGCGACTTTACGATTTCCAAGACTCCACTGAACATGGCCCATATTCATAAAATCGTGTTTGCTGGGGTCGTCATCAATCAATTGTAAAAAATATTTTTCAGCCTGCTCTTTTTTTCCGGTAAGAAATGAGCACCAGGCAATGGGCCGCCACACTTTTTTGTTGCCGGGAGCCAGATATTCCACTTTAAAATAGCATTTTAGCGCTTCATCGTATTCGTCCAGTTCCAGCAAACAATGTCCAATATTAAGCTGTGTGTTCAAACTTTCGGAATCAATTTTCTCTGCGGCCCGGTAATATTCCAGGGCTTTGCCTGGTTGTTTCAGGTTCCGGTAACAAAGCGCTATTTTTTTCAGGTTCCACAGCCGGTTTATGTCATACAATTCAGCTTTCAGATAACCTTCCAGCGCTTTTTCAAAATCGCCCAAATTCTGGTAACAGTAAGCAATTTTCTGGTACAACTCACCATTTTTTTCCTGCTCAAGCAAGTACCCAAAAACTTCGGCCGCTTCCTCAAAATGATTTTTTGCAAAATAGAATTCGGCAATATTGCGCAGTACTTTTACATCTTCCCTAAGGATATCGCCCAAAGCTATTTTATTGTGAAAATCAAACCGCCAGTTAAAAATATCTTCAAAGTCGTTTTTACGCGGAAAAAGTTTGTAAAACCTGTACAAATCCTGGATATACTGATTGGAAATAAATTCCGCCTTGCGGCCGGGATGCGTCAATTCTTCGTCTTCCTCCAGTTCTTTTAGTTGATCCATTTCGGCATTAATGCCTTGCGTCATAAACTCACGGTTTTCTTTTGGAAGGCTCTGTATGCTAAAACAAAACGAATATTTGTCTGAGTTACATAAAACAGGCGCTTTGTCAAGCGCTTCCATCAAACGCTGACTGGTATCATCGCTAAAGTCCAGTGCATCGGCGATTTCGGGATTTTCAGGAAAAAACGGAATAAACCAATTGCCCATTTCCCGATAAAACGGAAAAGATTTGAGCATGGCAAAAGATCCCATGAACACATCTGCACCCTCCATTTGCAGTTCCGAAAACTCCTGCATTTTGTCCATTAAACCCGGCGAGTCTTTAAAAATTTCTTCCCAATCGGGGTTTTTGTCTTCCGAAAATCCTTCATCCATCAAACTGTCGAGGTTAATTTTATCTTTCAGATTTGGACTTATTTTTATCATTTCCGGTATAATTTCATCACGAATGCGCTGTTGCAGTTTTTCGGTTTCTTTACTGCGAATGAACTGAACGATTACCCGTTCGAGGTGTCGTTTAAACTCCGGATTTTCATTCAGAATCTTCAACCGCCCGGTAATTGCAGGGTAAAACGGCATGCGCGAATCGTAACGGTACAAGTTTACCAGTAAACCAACTAACGCACGCTGGTTAATTTCCATTTCTTCCGAGTTGTATGCATCGAATAAAAGCGTAAATTTTTCAGTATCGAAATACCGTTGCAGGCTTAACATTAAGGCAGTCACCATAAACGATTTATAAGCTACCAAAACAACAGGGCTCATAATAAAATTGCGTAATGGTTCGGCTTCGGCAGGTGACAGTTTGTCTGTAAACCAGATGTGATAAAACAACCTTCGCATTTTTTGCTGATGTTCTTTTGCTGCAGCAAGGGCAGCAGCCTTATCTCCCTGAGCTTCATCCTGAAGGTAAAAATCTTCCAGTTCCGATAACCAGGCTGAAAAAACGGAGATGAAGTTATCTTTAAAGCCACGTTTTTTTTCATATTCGATAGCTGGAGAAAACCTCAACCGAAGAGCTTCATTAATTTTTTCAGTAAGTTCGAATACTGAAACAATAAGCTTTCGGTAAACCTTTTGACGTTCCGGGTCATGAGTTCCTTCCACGGTATATTTCAACATAAAATGGTAGGTTTCTTCCAGGTTTTGATATTCGTCGTAAAATATTCCGAGACCATTTTCAGCTATAAGCTTTCCCAGCATATCAAAAGCCGGTTTTAACCTCCGCGCTGCCAGATTGCTGCAAATTTCCGAATATTTTTTTTTGAGTTCCTGTTCTGTCATATTCATTATTCTTAATCAAATTTAGGCCAAAAAAAGAACCCATCAAAAAACAAACCAAGGAAAATAGTATGCGGAATTGGCATAATCTACCAACTTGTCTTCCGTTCCATGAACGATGATTGTTGGTGAATCGTCTTCATCTACATCTGTTTCGCCCCATTCAGGCGAAGGACTACCCCAAAGATTAACAAATCCTATTATTCCTGACTTGTCCACACATAAATGGAGCAGGATATGCAAAGCACTTTTCAAAACCGCTCTAAGTTTAAAAAACCAAATGAGCGCTTCCGAAAGGGCCATCAGGAATATAAAAGTGAAACAAAAAGTGTCGGGACAGTTCAAGTCCCCAAACGGAGCATTCATTTTCGCCGTAATCCGTTCAATTGCAGATACAGTCATAAAAAACAAACAAAACATTATCTGTTCTTTAAATACTATTGCTAATTTGCAAACTGATTAGTAACCTAAAATTTTATTTTTAAGTTGTATGTTTAAACATTAAAAGTTTATACATATATTTGCATTAGAATTTAAGATGACCTTTTGGTGGAAACAAAAAATAGTACCATTGAAGACTATTAAATATAAGAA
>JAHYIT010000017.1 GCA_019429205.1 Mariniphaga sp.
GAAAGAAATGATTTACTAAAGGCAGTTGCCGATGCCGATGCACTAATTGTAAGAAGCGATATTGTAAATTTCGAAGTTTTTGAAGTTGCTCCAAAATTAAAAATTGTAGTAAGGGCTGGAGCCGGATACGATAACGTTGATTGTAACGCTGCCAGTGCAAAAAATGTGGTCGTGATGAATACACCGGGTCAAAACTCAAATGCTGTGGCTGAGCTGGCCATTGGCCTTGCCATTTTCGGGCTTCGGGAATTGTTTAGCGGAAAACCCGGAGGTGAGCTGCGCGGCCGCACACTCGGATTGCATGGATTCGGTTACGTGGCTAGAAATGTTTTTCGCATTGCCCGCGCTTTTGGGATGAAGGTAATTGTTTATACACGTTACAGTAAAGCGGCCGCGGCGGCTATTGGGTTAAAAGTAACCAAATCGCTCGAACAACTTTACGAAAAAAGTGATATCGTTTCAATCCATGTTCCTGCCCGGGGAGAGCACATTAAATCAGTAGGCTACGAAGTGCTGAAACATTTGAAAGACGGAGCAGTAATTGTAAATACGGCCAGAAAAGAGGTGGTAAACGAACCGGATCTGGTTAAGATTATGGAAGAAAACCCCAACATTAAATACATGTCGGACATTACACCTGACTGCGAAAAAGAATTTGCTGAAAAATTTGAAGGTAGGTACTTTTTTACTCCTAAAAAAGCAGGGGCCCAAACTGCAGAGGCCAATATAAATGCGGGTGTGGCAGCAGCCGAACAAATTGTGGCTTTTTTTGAAAAAGGAGATGTAACTTATAAAGTGAATGATTGAGAAATATGGCAAACGTAAAACCATTCCGGGGGCTGCGTCCTCCAAAAGAAATTATAGAAGAACTGGCCTGTCTTCCCTACGATGTAATGAATTCTGAGGAAGCAGAACAGATGGCTGAAGGAAAAGAAAAATCATTGCTGCGGATTACCCGCGCAGAAATCGAGTGTCCCGGAGTTGAAGATATTCATTCCGAAACCGTTTATAACAAAGCGCTGGAGAATTTTAAGGCTTTTCAGGAAAAGGACTGGCTGGCTCAGGATGTTGAGGAGAAATATTACATTTATGCCCAAACCATGAACGGACGCACACAATATGGAATTGTGGGAGGCGCTTCATGTGCTGATTATGAAAACGGCCTCATAAAAAAACACGAACTTACCCGGCCTGAAAAAGAAGAAGACCGGATGGTTCTTACCCGTTATCTGAATGCCAACATTGAACCTGTTTTTTTTGCTTACAAGGCAGTTCCTGAAATTGATGCCATTGTAAACGAAGTTGTTGCAAACAATAAACCTGTTTACGATTTCACAGCCGAAGACGGGTTCGGACATCATTTCTGGGTAGTGAATGATTCTGAAAAAAACAGGAACATTCAGTACCTTTTTGAAACCAAAGTGCAGTGCACTTATGTGGCCGACGGGCACCACCGGACGGCTGCTGCAGCCCGGATTGGCCTTGAAAAAACAGCTCAAAACCCCAATCATAACGGCGAAGAGGAATACAACTATTTTATGGCAGTACATTTCCCGGACAATCAATTGCAAATAATTGACTACAACCGTGTGGTTACCGACCTGAACGGTTTGTCCGAAGTGGGTTTTCTGGCTGAACTGAATAAAGCATTTGAAGTGGAAAATATGCGACAGGAAATTTATAAACCGGTCAGGCTTCATGAATTCAGTTTGTACCTGGGGGGCAACTGGTACAAACTAACTGCCCGCAAGGGAACATTTAATGATGATGATCCCATTGGCGTGCTTGATGTAACCATATTATCCAACCAAGTATTGGGGCCAATTCTTGATATCACCGATTTGCGTACTTCAAAGCGTATAGATTTTGTGGGAGGAATCCGTGGCTTGGGTGCATTGAAAAAACGTGTGGATTCAGGCGAAATGAAAGCAGCTTTTGCCCTTTACCCGGTTTCCATGCAACAACTTATTAATATTGCCGACAGCGGAAACATTATGCCGCCAAAAACCACCTGGTTCGAGCCGAAGCTGCGTTCCGGGTTGGTCATTCACAAGTTGGATTAACTTAGTAAATTAGATCATACATGAAGGTTCTGTGGTTTTTACAGAGCCTTTTTTGCTTTTCAAACTTTCCAATTTCTGTATATCTTTCCTGAAAAATAGCTAATTTCAGCGGATTAAATTTGAGAAGTATGAATTTTAATATAGAAGACATTACACTGGCAAGTATTTATAAACGAAAAAAAACCGACCGGGATATTTTTCAGGAACTTATGCCCTACAAGGTTAAGGAAGTTCTACTGGTGGCTACCCTTTATGATTCTTATACCATTGTTCGTGAAGGCCAGTTCAGCGATAAAATTTTTGGCGAATACCTGCAGTTGAATTTGTATGCCGCACCCCGTTTTACAAGTGTAAATTCCACCGAAGATGCCTTGCTGACACTTGAACACAAAGATTTTGATTTAATTATTGTAATGGCTGGCTTAGATAAAGATGCCGCCGTTGAAATAGCCCGGGCAATTGGAAAGTTGCGCCCCCGAATACCGCTATTGTTGCTGGCAAACAACAATTCCGACTTGCGCTTTTTTCAGGCCGAAGGACGAAAACTGGATTTTATTGACCGGATTTTTGTTTGGAATGGGAATTCCAATGTTTTTTTGGCCATGATTAAATATATTGAAGATAAAAAAAATGTGGCCCGCGATACACAAAACGGGAATGTGCGTGTAGTCTTGCTGGTTGAAGACAGCATTCAGTATTATTCGCGCTATCTGCCTATGCTGTACACTACCATTATGACCCAAACCCAGATTTTGGTGCAGGAAGATGCCAAGGATGAATTGCATAAGATTTTGAAAATGCGGGCCCGGCCCAAAGTTATACTTGTGGATACTTATGAGGAAGCTCTTCAGGTAATTAACAATTACCGCCGGTATATGCTTTGTGTTATTTCTGATGTGAAATTTGAAAAAGACGGTAAGGAAGATGGCGATGCCGGCATTGAGTTACTGAAATATGCCATAGGTACTTTGAAATACCCAATTCCGGTATTGCTCCAGTCGCAAGACATTTCGAATGCAGCCCGGGCCAAAGAAATTCAGGCCGAATTCATCAATAAAAATTCAGAAAGCCTTTCGATGGATATTCTGAATTTTCTTTACCGGCGACTGGGTTTTGGAAATTTTGTTTTTAAAGGGAAAGATGGCAAACCTATAACCGATGCTGCAAATCTGAATGAATTTCAGGAAAAGTTCAGGGAAATTCCTGCTGAGGCTTTATTGTATCACGGACACCGAAATTCATTTTCTACCTGGTTAATGGCGCGCGGTGAAATTAACATGGCTGAACTTTTGCGTCCGATTAAAACGGAAGACTTTGAGTCGGCAGAAGAACTTCGAAAGTTTTGTCTTGATGTTTTTAAAACTTCCCGTTTCGAAAAACTGAAAGGTACAATCGTGAATTTTGATCCCTTACTTGTAAATTCAAACAGGCTGGTTGTTCGTATGGCAAAAGGTTCTTTGGGTGGTAAAGGCCGCGGAATTGCATTTATTTGCAATTTTATTGAAAATATCGATTTTCACAAACTGATTCCCGATTTGAATATTCGTATTCCGGCTACCACCGTAATTGGTGCACTTGAATTTGATAAATTTGTGGAAACCAATAATTTGTATGAAGATATTTATTCGTTAAACGACTATAATTCCATCAGACAGCATTTCCTCGAATCTGAATTTGATGAAAAAATCAGAGAACGGCTCAGGGAGTATATAAAACGGGTGGACAAACCCCTTGCAGTAAGGTCATCGGGTTTGTTTGAGGATTCACTCCTTCAGCCCTTTTCAGGTGTTTATGCAACCTACCTGATTCCTAATAATCATCCCGATTTCGAGGTGCGTTACAATCAACTCGAAACCGCAGTAAAGTTGGTTTATTCCAGCATTTTTACAGAATCGGCACAGGCTTATTTCGAAGCTATTCATTACAAAATTGAAGAGGAGAAAATGGCTGTTGTAATTCAGGAAGTGGTGGGGCAGAACTACAACAATAAATTTTATCCTGCCATTTCCGGTGTTGCTCAGTCATACAATTATTATCCGGTATCATATATGCAGCCCGAGGATGGATTTTCAGTTGCAGCAGTAGGTTTGGGCATGTATGTGGTGGGAGGTGAAAATTCTTTCCGGTTTTGCCCCAGATATCCTGCCATTAATCCAACAACAATTGGCGATTTGCTGCGGAATTCCCAAAAAGATTTTTATGCCATCGATCTTTCTGCTTCAGAATTTGATTTGGTTACAGCTGGTGAAGATGCATTTATTAAAAAATATCGCATTAGAGAAGCACAGCAGGATGGGACTTTGGAACATTCTGCGTCAACCTATTTAATGGAGAATGACGATTTGGTGCCAGGTTTACAGGGTGACGGACCAAAAGTAATTGATTTTGCCAATATATTGAAATACAATTATTTGCCTCTTGCAGAGACATTGCAAATACTGCTAAAACTATTTAAAGAGGCAATGGGGACTCCGGTTGAAATTGAATATGCACTGGATCTTGATTCAGCCGAAAACGGTCTCCCTACTTTTTACCTGCTACAGATAAAACCGCTTATCAGGGTAGAGCAACAAGTTGACATAGACCTGGGACAGGTTGATAAAGAAGGTGTATTTATGTATGCAGAACGGGGGATGGGAAATGGGAAAATTACATCTATCAGGGATGTGGTTTATGTTGATCCTGAAACGTTTGACAAAACCAAAACCAGGCAAATGGCAGAAGAAATAAGCAAGCTGAATCAGTATTTCGAAACCAATAAAAAGGAATATATTTTAATTGGACCAGGAAGATGGGGTTCACGCGATCCGTTTACCGGAATCCCGGTTTTATGGGCGCATATATCAAAAGCACGCGTAATTGTTGAAATGGGTTTACCCAATTACCCTCTCGATGCGTCATTGGGATCTCATTTTTTCCATAACGTTACATCCATGAACGTAGGTTATTTTTCAGTTCCACATAATACCAACGATGCTAAACTTAATATGGATGTTTTAAAACATCAAAAACTGGTAAGTGAAACGGGTTTTATAAAGCATGTTGAATTTGAAGATCCGCTTACCGTATTAATGAATGGGAAGGATCGCCATGCCCTGATTCATATTTAATATGATGTGTTAATTTATTTTCATTCTGAGAGGAATTCACAATACTGAAATATGGCTTTTCATTTTAAAATTTATCTTTGTCGGATTGAGTTTTTTTGTGACAGTAACCAGACTTTAATTTTTAGTTCGAAATAAAAACAGAAATTTTTAATCTAAACCGTAACGTTTGTTACATAAAAATTATCATCTTATGAGTAACATTTTCTTATTAGTTCCATTTGCTTCCATTCTTGCATTGGTTTTTGCCTGGTTTTTCTTCAAATCGATGATGAAGAATTCGGAAGGTACTCCCCGTATGAAAGAGATTGCGCAGTATGTGAGGGAGGGCGCAATGGCTTATTTAAAACGGCAATACAAGGTAGTAACCATTGTGTTTATTATTTTGTTTGTGCTGTTAACAATTATGGCCTATTTCAATGTACAAAATCCATTTGTTCCGGTTGCATTTCTCACAGGTGGTTTCTTCTCAGGACTCTGTGGTTTTCTGGGAATGAAAACTGCAACGTTTGCATCGGCACGTACTGCTCACGGAGCATCACAGTCGTTAAACAAAGGTTTGCAGGTAGCATTCCGAAGTGGTGCGGTAATGGGTCTGGTTGTGGTAGGTTTTGCATTGCTCGACATTGCTGCCTGGTTTTGGATTTTGAATGAGTACGTTTATACTCCCGAAAACATGGCCAATGGACTTCACTTTTTGGGACTGAACCTGGTTCATGCACATCCCGAATATGTGACAAGCGGACTCATAAACGAGGCTGGGACCAGAGTAAAATTAATTGAAATTACTGTTACTATGCTTACATTTGGTATGGGTGCTTCCACACAGGCATTGTTTGCGCGTGTGGGCGGAGGTATTTACACTAAAGCTGCCGATGTAGGTGCCGACCTGGTTGGTAAAGTAGAGGCCGGTATTCCCGAAGATGACCCGCGTAACCCTGCTACGATAGCTGACAATGTTGGCGATAACGTTGGTGACGTTGCCGGCATGGGCGCCGACCTGTACGAATCTTATGCAGGTTCAATTCTGGCCACTGCTGCACTTGGGGCATCTATTCCCGCAGTTCTCATTACGAATGAAGCACAGGCATATCAGATGGTACTTGCGCCAATGATTGTTGCTGCAATTGGTATTATTCTCTCAATTCTTGGCATCTTTATGGTTCGTACCAAAGAGTCGGCTACCCAAAAAACGCTGCTCAATGCGCTCTTACTAGGTACTGGTGGGAGCTCAGCGTTGGTATTGATTGCCATGATTGGTCTGGTTATGATTGGTTGGGTAACCTGGGGTATTTTCTGGGCTGTGGTAATTGGTTTGGCTGCCGGTGTAATTATTGGTCAGGCAACTGAGTACTTTACATCAGATGAGTATAAACCTACCAAAGGTATTGCAAAACAAGCCCAGCAGGGACCTGCGACTACCATTATCGACGGCCTTGCAGTTGGGATGTATTCTACCTGGATTCCTGTGGTAACCATCGTTTTGGGTATTATGGGTGCTTTTTGGGCTGCGGGCGGAGCACAACATTTTGCCCTGGGTGTTTACGGAATAGGTTTTGCAGCCGTTGGAATGCTCTCTACCCTTGGAATTACGCTTGCAACAGATGCTTTTGGACCTATTGCTGACAATGCAGGAGGTAATGCTGAAATGGCTGAGTTGGATCCATTGGTTCGCGAACGCACTGATGCGCTCGATATGCTTGGAAATACAACGGCTGCTACCGGAAAAGGATTTGCAATTGGCTCTGCGGCACTTACTGCCATGGCGCTTATTTCTGCCTATATGGAGGAAGTACGTTTGTGGTTCGATAAAATTGCAAAGGCCGGAGAAGGTTTTGTTACCAAAGGCGGATACATATTTTATCGCGATGTAGCGCCTGTTGTTGAAGATGGTGTGGAAGTAATAAAAATTTCGACTGCTTCAGTGAAACAATTTTCGGCAGCTTATGATATTACCCTGTTCAATCCGCTGTTTCTCGGTGGGTTATTTCTGGGGGCTATGATGGCATTTGTATTTAGTGCCATGACCATGAAAGCCGTAGGGCGCGCTGCCGGTGCTATGGTTGACGAAGTGCGTCGTCAGTTCCGTGAAATTCCTGGAATTTTGGAGGGAAAAGCGATTCCTGAATATGCCAAATGTGTTGAAATTTCTACAAAAGGGGCACAACGCGAAATGATGCTTCCTTCGCTTGTAGCCATTTCTGTTCCGGTAATTGTTGGAGCGGCTATGGGTGTTGCAGGTGTAGTTGGTTTACTGGCCGGAGGTTTAACCACAGGTTTTACCCTGGCAGTATTCATGAACAATGCCGGAGGTGCCTGGGACAACGCTAAAAAATTCATTGAAAAAGGAAATTACGGAGGTAAAGGCGGTGATGCGCACAAAGCCGGAGTAGTTGGCGATACTGTTGGCGATCCGTTTAAGGATACTTCAGGTCCATCTTTGAATATCCTGATTAAGTTAATGACAATGGTTTCTGTGGTAATGGCCGGATTAACCGTTACACTGAGCCTCTTATAACCGTTTTTAAGTACATACAAAAAGCCACCTGCAATATGTGCAGGTGGCTTTTTATTTGCCCATTTCTGAACAGGTTCATCATTCAACTTTATTCCCCATAGAAATTATTGAAAGAAATTCAGGATAATTTAAAATCATTCTTGAACAAAATCTTTTTATATTTATTTCTTTAAATAGAATATTAACTAAAAATCAATGGATATGGCAAATCTTTCTGCTACCTACATGGGTATAAAACTGAAAAGCCCGCTTATATTGGGCTCATGCAACCTGTCAATGAAAGCAGGTGTTCCGGAACAACTTGAAGAAGCCGGAATTGGTGCAATTGTTTACAAATCGCTTTTCGAAGAACAGGTTCAGCTTGAAGGCCTGCAAATGTCGGAAGACTTATCGGAGTACGAATACCGAAATGCAGAAATGGAACGGCTGTTTCCCAGCATTGAACACGCAGGACCCAAAGAACACCTGTACAATCTGGAAAAACTTAAAAAAAGGGTAAACATTCCTGTTATAGCCAGTTTAAACGCTATTTATGAACCTACCTGGATTGAATATGCAAAGCTGTTGGAAAAAACAGGGGTTGATGGTTTGGAGCTTAATTTATATGCTGAACCCGGATATTTCGAAACTACCGGGCAATCTATTGAAGACAAACAGGTGCATACAGTAGAAGCTGTAAAAAAGGCCGTGAATATTCCGGTAAGTGTAAAATTAAGTTTGTTTTACACCAATCCGCTTAACTTTATCAAGAAGATAGATGAAGCCGGAGCCGATGCTTATGTGCTTTTTAACCGGCTCTTTCAACCTGATATTGATTTGGAAGATCAGGAATTTCATTATTCATGGAACCTGAGTAACCGCAAAGATCATCTGCTTGCTCTTCGTTTTGCCGGTTTGCTATACGGAAACCTGGATGGCAGTATTTGTGCCAGCAGGGGAGTTTACAATGCCAAAGATGTAATTAAACTAATACTTGCCGGTGCCGATACCGTTCAGGTGGTAAGCACGGTTTACAAAAATAAACCTGAAGTGGTTTCAGATATTTTAATAGATATGAATCGCTGGATGGATGAGCATGAATTTAAATCGCTCGATGATTTCAGGGGTAAACTGTCACGTAAAAATCTTAAAGATCCGTTTGTTTATCAACGTGGACAATATGTTGATATCCTGATGAAGTCGGAAGATGTATTTAAAAAATACCCGATGATTTAAAATTCGGGTTAAATAAAAAAAAATGCAGGGCTGTCTCAGTTCCTGCTTTTTTTTTATGGATTTTTACAGGTATTCAATTTCAACATGTTTAAAAAATTTGTTGCTCAGTATTTTAATAATACGTTTCACTACAAATTTTCTTAATTCCAGTTCAAACGGTTGTTCCGGGTCCTGATGTGCCCAGTTAATCCGGGACCCTAAAATGATTTCAATGCTGTCGTACTGCAGAAGCAACTTCACAACTTTTTCAGCCGGACTGTCCTGAAGACGGGTTTCGCTGGTGTAATTTTCCAGAATTTCTTCTACCTTTCCAAGCGTAAGAATTCCCTCGGTTACCATTTCAAAACCTTCCATATTGGCAATCGGTGGCAACATTTCCGGGTTTTTTGCCAGATGTACTATTTCTACATTAATGTCAAGTTCGCGGGCAATAATTTCGGCTGTTGTTCCCCCGCAGATAATTTTTTTTCCGTTGAAACTTTTAATGCGGTCGGCAAAATCGTAGTCTTTTATTTTATAGAAAGGCGGGCCGGTGATGAGCATAAATTTTCGGGGTTCCCTGAAATAAATTACCCCGCAGGTTGTGTCGTCTTTCACTTCAAAATTATCGTTCATGGCTGCCTGGTTATTTATTTTGCGCGCTAGTTTCGAGGCAGAAATGTCGGGCATCCGGTTTACCTGGTTCAGGGCAAAGTCGTAAATATTTTCAATTCCCCAACCCATAGGATACCGTTTGTTCCCCAATCCTGATTGTACCACTCCATCGGTCAGAAAAACCATCCGGTCTTCTTTACGCGCATTAAATTCACGGCAACGCAAAAGTTTTCCCACATTTTCCCGTCCGCGCACTTCCAGTTCATATTCTTTGGGTTGAAAAAGTTTTCCGTTTCTGATTATCAAAACCGGCGGATTGTCGTAATTGATAATCCGAACTTGTCCGTCAGTTTCAATTTCAATAATGGTAAAGGTGGCATAACTTTCTTTGCCGTCGCTGCTTTTGGGCAGTGCTTCCATAATAATGCGCGATGATATTTCTGGTTTGGTATGAAACCTCGCATATTTAAGTGCCATGGTTGCAGTTAGTTGTGCAAGGACACTGGCTTTTATTCCATGCCCGATTCCATCACTCAAAACCAAAATAGTCCGGCCTTCTTCTCTGAAAATATCAGACATAAAAACATCACCACAGGCAATTTCGCCTTTTGGTTTTTTTTGCTGAACATCTATTTCAACGTGGTAATTGGGATTATTGGTCGTCACCATATCTGTGCGATTGAATGATTGAATTCAGTAATTCCTCGGTTTCTGCTGCATTTTCGCCAAGAAGATGGGCAATTTTCTGTACGGTATCGATGTTCTGTTCCTTAATTCGCTGAGCCCGGTTTATAATTTCGTCGCGTACAAGCAGTGGTGCCGACATGTCGCGAATTACAGCACCTACCACTTTTTGTTTATACAACGTAACCACTGAAACATGCAGCAGTTTGTTGCTGAATTTAATATCCCGTTCCAATATTTCTTCGCCTGATGAAAGAATACTCGACATCATTTTAAAAATAACTTCAGGTACCAGTACTTCAACATCGGCGCCTTTCAAACCGGGAATGGTTTCATAAAGTTCAGTGGTTTCTTCACCCATAAGCCGGGCAAAACTTTGGTTCGAATCCACAACTTTGTGATTTTCGTTCATCATAATAATTCCCACGTTAATTTTATGTAACATGTACGACGAAATTTCCATCGACTCCTGGGCTTTTTCCAGGCGCATTTCGGTTTTTTTTAGTTTGGTTACATCGTTTATTGAGCCCACGATGCCTGCAATTTGACCATCGTTATTGCGGATAACTGCTTTGTTTATTACCACATCCATTCGCGAACCATCCTTTTGCCGCACCTGGGTTTCGTAAATCTGAACATCAGGGTTGGCAATCAATTCCTGGTCTTTGTGATAATAAATTTCTGCCATATGTTTGGTGTGAATATCGTAAACCGATTGCCCGATAATCTGTTCCCTTAGCTTTCCCGAAAACTCCTCGTGTGCTTTGTTGCACATTTGGTAAACGCCTTTTAAATCTCTGTAAAAAATGGGAATGGGCAGTGCATCAAAAATTTTTTGGTAAAATTCCGGATCTTCGATGTTTCCCGGCAGAAAAGACTTTTTATCGTAAATCATTTTTGGTTTTTTTCTGGTAAAAATTCAATCGGAAAAATAGTGATTAAAACCTTATTTACATTCATTTTAAATCTATTTAAAAACAGGAATTCTTGATATTTGGCATAAATTGGCCTGAATCTTCCTTTATATAATTATGGAAACTCCTTTTTCCATTTATAAGGCAAGTGGCATTTTGTATTTCAACGACTTCAAAAGAGGTACGTGAGATGGGTTATGGAGACGGGATTGGTTTGTTTAATAAGCTGATTCCTGCACATGTTGACCGCTGTGTTAACGGAATATTAAGCCAGCCTGGGTTTATTCCACCCTCGCTAAAGTACGATGCTTTGGGGCTTTCAAGACATGGTTCAGAAAAACATGTTATAAAACAATATGTTATACAAAATAAAACCACCTTTATTCGCAATTCCGATGCACATTATCCCGAACAAATTGGCGAAATTTACACCGTTTTTAATATGAAGGAAATTAATTTCACTGAGATTAAAAAAGCATTGAATCAAGAAGATAACCGATTTTGTGAATTGCCATGAAAACCATCTCAGACCATGTGCCCGATATTGTTCACAATTCGGTGCGTGCTAAAGCAACATTGATTGAAATCATAGTTGAAGAAGACGTAAAAAATAACCTTGATGAGATAGAAGCAAATAAGTAAAACAAAAAATAACCGTATCAACTATGACAAAAATAAAAACACTGGCAGACCTTCGGAGAATTAAAGAGGAAGTTCAGTCCAAAATCAAATTAAGAGAGAACAGCAACCATCCCGAACAATTGGTTCAGGTAAAAGTGGGTATGGCGACCTGCGGAATTGCTTCCGGCGCAAAAGATACCATGAAATATTTTGTGGATGAGTTGGAACAGCAGGCCATTGATGCCGTGGTAACACAAACCGGCTGCATGGGTTATTGCTATGCCGAACCTACCGTAGAAGTTACTCTTCCGGGAAAAGACTCAGTGGTTTTTGGTTACGTGAACAAAGAAAAAGCCGAAGAAATAATCGACGTTTACATTAAGCGCGGTGAACTTATCGATGGCGTTATTCCCTTGAGTTTCAAAACAATTGATGATTAACAACTTTCAACCAATCAGTTATGACCGATTATAAAATACACCTGCTGATTTGCGGCGGAACCGGCTGTAAAGCAGCAGAAAGTGATGAGATAAAAAAACAATTGAAGCATTGGATTGAGGAAGTGGGCCTGGAGGACGAAGCGCAGGTGGTTTTTACCGGCTGCTTCGGATTTTGTGAGAAAGGCCCGATTGTAAAGGTATTGCCCGACAATACTTTTTATGTAGGCGTTACGCCGGCCGATGCTGAGGATATTGTAAAAGAGCACCTGATAAAAGGACGGACGGTGCCGCGGCTTCTTTACAAAGATCCGATTACCAATCAGCAGATTAGCGATTCCAAAGGCATGGATTTTTACAAAAAACAAACCCGAATTGCCCTTCGGAATTGCGGGTTTATAAACCCTGAAAGTATAGATGAATACATTTCGCGCGATGGTTACGCAGCTATGGGAAAATGCCTTACTGAATATTCGCCTGAAGAAACCATAAAAGAAATTAAAGAATCCGGATTACGTGGCCGTGGCGGCGGCGGTTTTCCCACCGGTTTAAAATGGGAAATTACCCGAAAATCTGAAGCTGACCAGAAATACGTAGTGTGCAATGCCGACGAAGGCGACCCCGGTGCGTTTATGGATCGTTCCATTCTGGAAGGCGACCCGCACTCGGTAATTGAAGCCATGGCCATTTGTGGCTACTGCATTGGGGCAGACAAAGGCCTGGTTTATATCAGGGCCGAATATCCGCTGGCTATTGAACGGCTGAAAACTGCTTTAAACC
Organism: Mariniphaga sp.; assembly: GCA_019429205.1. Classification (GTDB taxonomy): domain Bacteria; phylum Bacteroidota; class Bacteroidia; order Bacteroidales; family Prolixibacteraceae; genus Mariniphaga. The sequence goes on from JAHYIT010000017.1 coordinate 12,934, forward strand.
AGGCACGCGAATATGGTTTACTGGGCGATGATATTTTGGGAACCGGGTTTAATTTTGAAATTGAAATACGTTTAGGCGCCGGAGCATTTGTTTGCGGCGAAGAAACTGCGCTCATTCATTCTATGGAAGGTTTGCGGGGCGAGCCCACTTTTAAACCACCGTTCCCGTCAGTTTCAGGTTACCTGGGTAAACCTACCAACGTAAACAACGTGGAAACATTTGCCAACATTCCGGTTATCATCAATAAAGGAGCAAGCTGGTTCAATAAAATTGGTACTGAAAATTCAAAAGGAACCAAAGTATTTGCCCTGGCCGGAAAAATCAACAATGTTGGTTTGATTGAAGTTCCTATGGGAACTACCCTCCGTGAGGTTATTTACGATATAGGCGGCGGAATTAAAGATGGTAAAGGGTTTAAATCGGTTCAGACCGGCGGTCCCTCCGGCGGGTGTTTAACCAAAGATTTTCTGGATACTCCAATTGATTATGATAATCTGCTTGCAGCAGGGTCCATGATGGGGTCGGGAGGTATGATTGTGATGGACGAAGGCGATTGTATGGTTGGAATCGCCAAATTTTACCTTGAATTTACCCTGGAAGAATCTTGCGGAAAATGTTCGCCTTGCCGCATTGGAAACAAACGCCTGTATGAAATTTTAGAGAAAATTACCAATGGAAACGGGGAGGAGGTAGATATTGAACGACTGAAGTTATTAAGCAATGTAATTAAAGATACTTCGCTTTGCGGGCTTGGGCAAACATCGCCAAACCCGGTTTTATCCACTATCCTTAATTTTGAAGATGAATATCTGGCCCATGTCAACGAGAAGAAATGTCCTTCGGGCCAGTGTAAAGCCTTGCTGAAATACGACATTATTGAAGACCTTTGCACCGGTTGCACCTTATGTTTCCGTAACTGTCCCGTTGGAGCCATTACCGGCGAAAGAAGACAGCCGCATTACATCGACCAGTTGCTTTGTATTAAGTGTGGTGTGTGTTACGAGAAATGCAAATTCAACGCAATTAAACTTTCATAGAAAAGAAATACAGGAACAATGGATACAATACTATTAACCATAGATAACAAACCGGTAGTCGTTAAAAAAGGCATTACCATTCTCGAAGCAGCTTCAAGTACGGGAGTACATATTCCTACGCTTTGCCACATGAAGCTGGATGATTTGAATATTGAAAACAGGCCCGGCGGCTGCCGCATTTGTGTAGTGGAAGTGGAAGGCCGGAGAAACCTGGCACCCGCCTGTTGCACCGAGGTAGCTGATGGAATGGTTATTAATTCTCATTCCATCAGGGTGATAAATGCCCGGCAAACGGTACTGGAACTTATTCTTTCAGACCATCCGGCGGATTGTCTTATTTGTGCCAAGTCAGGTAAATGTGATTTGCAGGACATGGCGCATCATCTGGGAATCAGGGAAATTCATTATAAAGGGGAACAGTCAACTTACCGCGAAGACACTTCACCAGCCATTATCCGCGATGTGGACAAGTGTATTATGTGCCGCCGTTGCGAAATGATGTGCAACGAAGTACAAACGGTTGGCGTGCTTTCTGCCATTAACCGTGGATTTAATGCGGTGGTTTCACCAGCTTTTGAAATGAACCTCGACCATTCGGTTTGTACGTATTGCGGACAATGTGTTGCTGTTTGTCCAACCGGTGCACTAACTGAGGTGGATCAAACCGCCCATGTGGTGCGTGCACTTTCTGATTCTTCAAAAACAGTTATTGTTCAAACTGCTCCTGCCGTGCGTGCAGCATTGGGCGAAGAGTTTGATATGGACCCCGGAACATTGGTAACGGGAAAACTTGCAGCCGCCTTACGAAGACTCGGTTTTGATTATGTTTTTGATACTGATTTTGCTGCCGACCTTACCATTATGGAAGAAGGCACAGAAATGCTAAACCGTCTTTCACGGTTCCTTGAAGGCGACAAAAGTGTGAAATTGCCCATTCTAACTTCCTGCTGCCCGGCCTGGGTGAAGTTTTTTGAACACCAGTTTCCACAACTAAAAGATATTCCTTCTACTGCGCGCTCACCACAGCAGATGTTCGGCAGTATTGCCAAAACGTATTTCGCTGAAAAAATGGGAATTAAGCGCGAAGATCTGGTGGTGGTTTCCATTATGCCGTGCGTGGCCAAAAAATACGAATGTGGCCGCGATGAATTTAAAGTAAATGACAATCCTGATGTGGATTATGCCATTACTACCCGCGAACTGGCCGGATTGATAAAGCTGGCTAACATCAATTTTAGTCGCTTGCCCAACGAGGAATTTGATTTGCCACTAGGCGAATCAACCGGCGCAGGAGTTATTTTTGGTACAACGGGTGGTGTAATTGAAGCTGCGGTTCGAACGGCTTATGAATTATATACCAAAAAGCCTTTACCAAAACTTGATTTTAATGAATTGCGTGGTATGGATGGAATCCGGCAGGCAACCATTGATTTTGGAGGTTTTCCGCTAAAAATTGGAATTGCCCATGGTTTGGGGAACGCCCGAAAATTGCTGGCAAAAATCGAATCGGGTGAAAGCGAATTTCATGCCATTGAAATTATGAGTTGCCCGGGCGGTTGCATCGGTGGTGGCGGCCAGCCTTACCATCATGGAAATGCCGAAATCCTGAAAAAACGCCAGATGGCCATTTACCAGGAAGACAGCAATAAGAAGATTCGCAAATCGCATGAAAACCCATACATTATTCAACTTTATGAAGAATTCCTGGGTAAACCCATGAGCGAAAAAGCGCATCACTTGTTGCATACCCAATATTTTGACAGAACGAGTGGAAGTAGTCATTAGTCAATAGTCATTGGTCATTGGGAAAATGAAAGTCCTTGGTAGAAGAATAAGAAAAACAGGTAATTATGAAATTAGAAGATTTAAAAGTTTATCAGTTAGCAATGGAAATTGCACAAGGGAAACGGCACAATAATTACATCAAATCCATTGGCCGCACTTCACCCCCTAATGACCAGTGACCAATGACCAGTGATTATTTAAAGTTCTTTTAAAACGGAATAATTTAATTTTTAAAGAGAAATACTTAAAAAACTTTAAGTCATGCCAAAAATAAAACTTGCAGAAAATACAATTCAGATTATAAAAGATGTATGTGCTGAATTCAACAACAGCGAGGGCGAACTGATAAATGTTTTGCACAAGGTTCAGCATAAACTGGGCTATTTACCCGCCGAAGTGCAGGAAGTAATTGCCAAAGAGTTAAATGCTTCGGTTGCAAAAGTGTACGGAGTAGTTACGTTTTATAGTTTTTTCACCATGATTCCCAAAGGGGAATTTCCTATTTCCATTTGTATGGGAACTGCCTGTTATGTGCGTGGCGCTGAACAGGTTTTGAGTGAATTTAAGCGGCAATTGAAAGTGGAAGTTGGCGAATCAACCAACGACGGAAAGTTCTCTTTGAACTGCCTGCGTTGCGTTGGAGCCTGCGGGCTTGCTCCCGTGGTGATGGTGGGTGAAAAAGTTTTCGGAAGAGTGGCGCCAACCCAGGTAAAACAAATTATTGCCGAATACCGAGAGGGTTGTCCATCTGAAGTGGCAAAATCAGCTTAAAGTTTTTCTGAATGTGAAATATTATTGAGGTGAACCGGTAATTATTACTGTGTTATTTTATTTTCGGTTCAATACAAAAAAACGCCTGTCTGAAATTCAAACAGGCGTTTTTAGCATGGGTGGCGTGAATTCCGATTCGCGCATTTTATCAATTATGGCGATTTCAAATCGCCGATCCTTGTTATTTTATCAACTCCACGCTTCGTTTCACAAATTTATCCAAATCGGCGCCTTTTAGCATGTTGTTGGCCAGAAGAGCGAGGTCAACCAACTGTTTGGCCAGTTTGTTGTTTTTGCCAAAACCGGTCAGTTTTTCCCGTTTGTTTTCTTCCAGTTTGGCCAGTTCGCTGTTCAGGCTGTCCAGTTTTTCTTTGTCGGCCTGAGGAACTTCTTCCTCTTTTTTGCCTTCTTTTGCCTTTTCCAACTCGCTGATTTCAGCTTTTTTAGTTTCAATATCAGTAGCCAGTTTTTCCAGCGATTTGCCTAGCTTTTTGTCTTTGGCTTCAACCACTTTTTTCACCAGCGGATGCGTGGTATTTACAACCAGATTCAGGCTATCGGGCATATCGCCGTAAAAATTCATTCCGCCTTGTGAAGCGCTCATGTCTTTCATCCTGCGCATAAATTCGCTGCGGGTAATCACCATCGGGCTTCCGTTTTCGCCCAAATCCTGAAAATCAACCAAAAAGTTGTGGTTGTTGGTTTCGGGGCAAACGGCCTGAAATACCGGCGAAAGTTCCTGTTTTTGTTCCCAGGTCAATTCTTCTTTTGATGAATCTTCTTTTTTGATGAGGTTTTCCACCACATCGGCATCCACACGTACAAACTGTTTGTCGGAGTGTTTTTGTTCGAACCGGCTGATGAGGTGCGGCGCCAAAACATCGTCGAGCACCAGCACATCGTAACCTTTTCCACGTGCTTCTTCCACAAAAGTATATTGTTCTTCCTTGTTGGTGGTGTACAGGTAAACCAGTTTTTTATCCTTGTCGGTCTGGCTGTCTTTTATCAGTTTTTCGTATTCTTCAAAAGTGAAATATTTGTCTTCCGTGTTTTTGAACAGGAAAAACTTCATGGCACGGTCGTAAAATTTATCATCTGTCAACATGCCGTATTCGATAAATATTTTCAGGTCGTCCCATTTTTTCTCGAACTCGTCGCGTTTCTCTTTGAATATATCAGACAGCCTGTCGGCTACTTTTTTAGAAATGTGGCTGCTTATTTTTTTTACGTTCGAATCGCTTTGCAGGTAGGAACGGGAAACGTTCAGCGGGATGTCGGGTGAATCGAGAACCCCGTGCAGTAAAGTGAGAAATTCAGGAACAATTCCTTCAACTGAATCGGTAACAAACACCTGGTTGCTGTAAAGCTGAATTTTGTTTTTCTGAACCTCAAAATTGTTTTTGATTTTCGGAAAATAAAGAATACCGGTGAGGTTAAACGGATAATCCACGTTCAGGTGAATGTTGAACAGCGGTTCATCGGCCATGGGGTAGAGGCGGTGATAAAAACCGCTGTAATCCTCATCTTTCAGGTCAGCCGGCATTTTGGTCCAGTTCGGTTCTGTGTCGTTAATCTGGTTGTCCTCGCCGGTGTCCACTTGTTTACCGTCTTTCCACTCTTTTTTCTTCCCAAAAAGTACCGGAATTGGTAGGAATTTGCAATACTTCTCCAGAATTTCGGAGATTTTGTGTTCTTCCAGAAACTCTTCCGAGTCGCTGTTGATGTGCATCACAATATCAGTACCTACCTCGTCGCGTTCGGCATCATCAATGTTGTATTCAGGTGTGCCGTCGCAGCTCCATTTTACAGCTTTAGCTCCTTCCTGGTAGGATTTGGTGATGATTTCCACTTTTTCGGAAACCATAAATGAGCTGTAAAATCCCAGCCCAAAATGTCCGATTATGGCGTTGGCATCCTTTTTATATTTTTCGAGAAACTCGTTGGCGCCTGAAAACGCAATCTGGTTGATGTACTTTTCAATCTCTTCAGCTGTCATCCCGATTCCGTTGTCTGAAACTGTTAAGGTTTTGGCCTCTTTGTCGAGTTTTACTTTCACCTTAAGTTCGGTAACATCGCCGTTGTATTCTCCTTTTGATGCCAGTGTTTTCAACTTTTGTGTGGCATCCACCGCGTTCGACACAATTTCCCTAAGGAAAATGTCATGATCAGAATAAAGGAATTTTTTAATGATGGGGAACAGATTTTCACTGGTTACGCCAATTTTTCCTGTTTGCATATTTTTCAGTTTTAAATGATACTTTTTATATGTTTTGCTCCGTAAAGTCAAACCCTGTGCCACGCATCAATTCTGACGATTTGTCACAAATCCGGTTGTTCATCTGGTTACTTTCGGTCACCTGATGAATAATTTCAATCACAAAACACATAAAAGAGATTTAAAAACCTGATGAATTTTAGGTTGTATTCCCTTAAAAGAAGCTTATTTTGCAGACAAATTATCCCGAAGAATTCGCGTATGAGCAATTTGGAAAACTATTTCAGCGGTTTCAGAAACAATATTGTAGGGATTGACCAGGAATTTGAGTCGGCTTACGGAAAGCAAAAAATTATTTATGGCGACTGGATTGCCAGCGGGCGTTTGTACCGGCCAATCGAAGAAAAAATCACAAATGAGTTTGGCCCGTTTGTGGGCAATACACACACTGAAACCAGTGAAACCGGATTGCTGATGACTCATGCCTACCAACTTTCTCACGAAATCATAAAAAAGCATGTAAATGCCGGTCCGAACGACGTAATTATCACCGCCGGATTTGGAATGACAGCGGTTATCAATAAGTTTCAACGCATTTTGGGATTGAAATACTGCGGAAAACTAACCTATTCCAAATGTCTGCAGGAGCGCGAACAACCGGTGGTTTTTCTTACCCACATGGAGCACCATTCCAACCAGACTTCGTGGTACGAAACCAGTGCCGAAGTAGTTGTTGTGGAGCCCGGAAACGGTGGGCTTGTGGAACCTGAAAACCTGCGCAAAGCCTTGGAAAAATACAAGGACAGGCCCTTTAAAATAGGCTCTTTTACAGCCTGTTCCAATGTAACCGGCGTACGAACTCCCTATAAAGAACTTGCCCGAATTATGCATGAATACGGCGGGGTTTGTTTTATCGATTTTGCCGCATCGGCGCCTTACGACGAGATTGACATGCACCCGGAAGACCCGTTGGAAAAAGTTGATGCCATCATGTTTTCGCCTCATAAATTTTTGGGCGGTCCGGGCTCGCCAGGTGTTTTGATTTTCGATGCATCGATGTACAAAAACCAGGTGCCCGATAATCCCGGCGGCGGTACGGTTGACTGGACCAATCCGTGGGGAATGTACAAATATGTGGATGATATAGAGGCGCGCGAAGACGGTGGAACTCCCGGATTTTTGCAATCGATAAAGGCAGCGCTTGTTTTTCAGTTGAAAGACCAGATGGGAATTAAAAATATCAAAAAACGTGAAGAAGAACTTTTGGAACGGGCTTTTAAAGGTTTGGATGAAGTTCCTGGTTTGAAAATTTTAGCCGACAATGTGCGCGACCGACTGGGCGTGATTTCGTTTTATATCGAGGGAATTCACTACAACCTGGTAGTGCAAATTTTAAATGACAAGTTTGGTATTCAAACCCGCGGAGGATGCGCCTGTGCCGGAACATACGGTCATTATCTGCTTGAAGTGACCTACGAACAATCGCAGGAAATTACAGACAAAATCAATCACGGCGACCTGTCGGAAAAACCCGGCTGGGTGCGCTGGTCGCTGCATCCCACCATGACCGAAACCGAAGTGGATTTGATGATTACTGCGCTGAAAGACATTGTGGAAAATATTCAGGAATATCAGAAAGATTACATTTACGACAACCGCAAAAACATTTTCTGGCACAAAAACGATACAAACAGGTCGGAGCTCATAAAAACCTGGTTCGATTTTTAGTATCGTCTGTAAAACAGGATAAAAGGTTTCGTTGCTATTTCAGTACAGATTCTATTTCTGGAAATGTTAATTACTATCAATCGTTTTACCAGCCACAAATAACTGCCTTACTAACCTGTTTCCCTGCTGGTCGGTTACGTTTAATGTATGCCACCCGGGTTCAGGACGAACAGCCATTTGATGTATTCCGGTAGTTTCTCCAAGGTATTGATTATCGATTTGCCAAAAAACTTTGGCTCTGCGCTGCCGGTGGACCAATTCAAAAATCAGTTGCCCCGGAGTGCCGTCCAGATCGGTAGGAAGAAACAGGTTGTTCCATTCACGAGGATAAATAAATTCCATATTTTCCATTTCGTCTGCACAACCCGGCAACAAAGGCGGCAATGTGGAATACACCGGATTCCGCGGTTTGTAATAATATTCCATGGCCGGCGGAAGAACAAACCAGTTTTTATGCGTCATCTCTGCCACCGGGTAGCATGTTGCATTAACCCGGTGGGTCCCTTGTTCATTCAAATGAATTTTATGATGAAATGGACATAAACCAATGGCTGAACCAGCAGGTAACCAAACTTTTTTTATAGAATCGCAATGAACTCCCGGCCGGTAACCGCTATTGGCGCACAATTCCTGTTCTTCCATTTCATCAACCGGTTGATGAAACCATCCGGATGCCGGTAACAAATCAAAAATATCGAACATCAATGGAGCAGCAGCGGAAACTCCTGTCAATCCCGGCCGGCCTTCTCCATCGGCATTGCCCACCCACACCGAAACCACGTAGTCTCGGGTCATCCCGACAGCCCACGCATCGCGAAATCCAAAGCTGGTGCCTGTTTTCCATGCAATGTTACGTGCCGAAGCAAACGCCTGCCAGCCGGCTTCCGATTCAGGCCGGCGAACACGGAGAAGCGCCTGCAGGGTTTCATAAATGGCCGAAGCCCGAACCACGGGCTGAACTGCCTGTACATTATTTTTTTCAAAAACATTTTTATGCTGAACCCAGGATAGCGGTTTAAATGGTTGAGCTTCGTAAAAACCATCGTGTTCATCGTAATTTCGTAAAACCGAAACCAACGATGTGTACATTCCTGCCAAATCCCACAGCGTAACCTCGGCGCCGCCAAGAATCAGTGAAAGTCCGTAATAATCGGGTGGGTGATTCAACGTTCCCATTCCGGAATTTTTCAGAAAAGAATAAAAAGGCGGAACTCCGTAATTTTGTAACATCCACACTGCCGGAATATTCAGGGATCGTGCCAGGGCTTCATTGGCCGGTACCGCTCCGTTAAACTCCTGGTCGAAGTTCGTAGGGGTAAATCCACCGAACCGGGTGGGAATATCGGAGATTAGCATCTGCGGTGTAAGCTGTCCGTCGTCGAGCATTTTGCAATACAGAAACGGTTTTAAGATACTCCCCGTACTTCTGGGCGCCTGAATGACATCCACACTGTTTCCATGTTCTGTTTCTATTCCATCGAACACATTTCCTGCATACACTTTAACCTCACGGGTAGCCACCTCCGAAATCATAACGGCTATATTGTAAATATGATTAGCTGCAAGTACCTTACGGTGCCTGTTCATGCGTTCCACCACGGCATTTTGCAAATCAATGTCGATGGTTGAATGAATGCGTTGCCCTTTTTTTTCCTGTGTTGCTTTTTCCACCAAATGGTAAGCACTCATGGGTAGCGGATTTACCTTGTCGGGCAGCGGTTCGGCCAGCGAAAGCCGGTAGGTTAGACTGTCGATGGTACCAGAGTTCAACAGCTTTCCCAGAACTAAATCACGTTTCTGTTTTAACCGCTCATCGAGATTGCCGGGGTAAATCAACGACGGCGCATTGGGCAACACCGCCAATGTAGCCGCCTCAGCCCACGACAATTGCGTGGGTGGCCGGGCAAACCAACGCCAGCCGGCAGCATCTGTTCCCACCACATTTCCGCCAAACGGTGCATGCGAGGCATACATATTCAGAATTTCTTTTTTTGAAAATCTGAGTTCCAGATTTAGCGCCCAAATCATTTCAATTAGTTTATTCGGTAGGGTGCGTTCCCGGTTTTTCCTTGCCATTCGGCACACCTGCATGGTAATGGTGCTGCCGCCCCTTACAATTTTTCCGGCTTTTATATTTTGAACCAGAGCACGGGCCAATGCCACCGGATTTATTCCCGGATGGTAGTAGAAATAGCGGTCTTCAAAAAGCAACAGGCACTTTTCATATTTATCCGGTACAGAGTCGGTTGCCGGGAAACGCCACTGCTCATCGGCAGCAATGCGGGCACCAAGCAATCTTCCGTCGCTGCTTTCAACTACTGTAGAAAACGGGTCGTCAAAAAGCTGCCGGGGAACACAAAAACAGAATCCCAAAAAAAGGGCAAGCATAAGCAGGCCTCCAATAAGAAGGATTTTGTTTCCTTTTGTGATTTTTAAATGCTTCAATCCAATATTCTTTTAGCAGTTTACCGGTGTTTTATAAAGCCAACCGGCAATAAGGAAAAACTACTCGGAACTTATCTCTACCCACCTTCCGGGTTTTTGAGCACGAACACCAACATCGTACATGGCTTCGCAACTTACAGGCGGTTGATAGAACTGCCCTGCATAAGAGGCATTCAAATAAAATACAAATGTTTTTTGCTGGTTCATTTCCAAATCAAAATAGGTGTACACGCGGTCGTCACGAATATCCTGGTATTCGAAAGTTAAATTCTGATCCTGCGGAATATCGGTTAATCTTTTGTTCATTATTTCCCACCCGGAAGGAAAAACCGTATTTAGTACCATTTCTTTATAATCTTTCGATGTACCGGGATTTTTTACAATGACGAGCATTCGGAAATCAACCCCCTGATTCAGATTTTGCGGATTTATTTCATTGCCTGCAGTATCGAGGTATTTCACCTGCATCAGCAAATTTTGTGAAGCTGACGATAAATCCACACCCATCGGAATTCCACGGGCCAGCACTCTCACATAACCGGCAGTTTCACCCTGGTTGTTATATTCAACCGTAACAATTCCATCTTCATTCAATTTTACAGGAAGGGTAAGTATCGGATTTTTTGAACGAAGCTCCGTTTTTACACCGTTTACTGTCATTTCAAACCGAATTTCAGCATCGCCCGATGCATATTCCCGGGCGTAATTTGCTGCCGACGACAAACACCAGGCAGCTGTTTGTGTACTTAGCCAGTCGCGTTGATTCATTTCGCCGGAAATGGTTTGCAGCAACCGGAATGCCTTTTCCTGCTCGTTCAGCAAAACCAGTGTTTCCAGAATCATGGCTTTATCACGCAGAGCCGAGCCAAAAGTTCCGCCCATCTCCTGGTAATCGTCCATTGTGGTGGTTAAATTATTTACCAGCTGCCGGCCAGCCTCGGGTTGGCCTGCCAGAACATAAGCGGCGGCCAGTCGCCAGGTTACTTCGGCTGATTTTTCTCCTTTTTCACGCAACCGGTTCATGGCGCCCAAATCGGGTGACCCAGCAAGTGCCAGTGTGTACAACCGGTATGCCTGAATGAAATCGTAGTTGCGGTAGTAAACTCCGTTTCGGAAACTGCCTGAAGGATTCCAGTTTCTTGCGGCTGTTTGCTGAAAACTCAGCCATTTGTTTTTTACGCCCAACGGAAGGGAGTAACCTGCGTTTTCAGCTTTCAGCATAAAATGCCCGGCGTAACTGGTAGTCCAATCATCTACCGACGAAGCCCCCGGCCAGTATCCCAAACCTCCGCTGGAAATCTGGAAAGCCGGTATTTTTTGCAATGCGCTACGAATATGGTTTTCAATATCCTGCTTTTGATTGGCATTAAGTTCAACCAAATCATTCAAAAATAACTGTGGAAACGCTGCCGATGTAACCTGTTCGATGCAACCGTGCGGATAGCCCATCAGGTAATCGAGATATTTTGTCAGGTTGAGTGGCGGGAAACCGGAAATTTCAACCCATGCTTTTCCGGTAGCCGCATTCCCCGGAACCTGCAAAGTAGTATTCCATTGCTGATTGCCTTCAACCATTTTCGATTGTTCGGTGGTAACCGGTGAATTGGGATTTCTGATTTGCAGTTCAACTTCGTAAGAGGCCTTTTCATTGCCACTTTTCGCTTCCACGACTATTTTTCCCACACCGGTTTCCGATTTCACTTTCAGCCTGAAATAAACCATGCGGTCTCCTGTTCTTTCAAACCTAACCTCTTTCTCTTCATCACCCAAAATACCGAGCAGTGAATTGGTCTTCACCCGAACGGAAACATTTTTCACATTTTCTTTCATCGCAAAAACATTTACCGGCAGGCTCACTTCTTCTTCGGGCGCCAACACACGCGGCAGGGTAGCCAGCAGCATCAACCCTTTTCTTACAGGAACTGTTTTTTCTGCATTCCCGTAGGATCCTTTATTTCCGGCTACCACCATCACCCTTACCGCTCCTACATAGTTGGGCATGGTAAACTGGTGTTTGCCTGTTTCTCCCGCTTGTATGGTGAATGGTCCTGCAACCTGCACCACCGGTTTAAAACGATTTGCTTCTTCTTTTGCCGTAACAGGCATTTCGCCATCGCCCCCTACAGCAAACGCTTTTTCAAGCCTGGCGCCATAAGCTCCGGCTACATAATCGTATAAATCCCAGGTTTTTACCCCCAGCGCCTCGCGGGCATAAAATGTTGAATGAGGATCGGGTGTTTTGAAATTGGTCAGTCCCAGCAATCCTTCGTCAACTACTGCCAGGGTATAAGTCATTTCTTTGTTGTTTGCTTCCGAAACCTGAACGGTATATTTCGTTTCAGGCTCAATTTCAGCAGGGGTTTGAATGACCGGCGTTAATATCGTTTCCGGATTTTCCACCAAAACAGGCGTTACGCCATATAATCTTAGCGGAGCATCGTTTTCGGTTTGTCCGTAGGGCTGAATCAAACTCACATGAATGTAAAAATTGGGCGCCATTTCCGGTTTTACATCGATGGTGAAACGGGTCTGTTTTTCCTGTGTTTCCACCCAGAAGAGGTCGGTTACCCTGGTTCCGTTTTCTATACTTATCAATGCTTTTCCGCCTTTTGAAGAAGGAATAGTTACTTCAATCTTTTCACCCACATTGTATTTCTCTTTGTCGGTGCGCAGGGTTAGCAAAGTGGCGTCTTCGGCCATCCCTTCCGAACGCCAGCTTCCCCATTGCGACATATAAAAAGTTACACCGGCAGCATGCCCGCTGGTAACATCTTTTACCCACAGCAAATATCTTCCGTTATCCTGCCAGTTATTGTATTTTACATTCAGCTTTAATTTGTTTTTCTCGTCAGCTTTTTCAATGTTCCAGTTGTCAACCGGACGGTAATAATTCCCGGAAACATAACGGGCCAGGTTTTCAGAACCCGATTCCCACCACCACCGCCAGTCGATTTTATACAATTTCGCCTGAAGTTTATTGCCGGAAACCGGATTCCCTTCAGCATCCACCAGCACAACTTCAGGGAAATAATCGGTGTCGGTTTTATACCAGTTATCTTCCGAAGCCGGCATTTTTACACCCACAAACGTAGAAAAAGGTGCAAATTTGGCCTGTTCAACATGTATGCTGAAATCACCCCCCTGCTCGAATACCCGCGAAGTAAACCATGCCTTAACCATACCCTGGGCATTCTCCAGTGACTGAAAATCGACCGGAACCTTCGTTTTTCCGTTTTCATCCAACTGGCCTTCAAAAATGGTTTGCTCGGTGGGCGAAAACGACGACGCCGGATCGGTAAATGAATATTGTTCGTAGCCATTGAATTCTGTATTATCCTTTACAAAAAGAACATCTACTTTTGACTTTAGCGAACGCGCCGGTGAACCGTGCAGCCATGTCGCTTCCATCTGAATACTTTTTGTTTCCGAAGTAAGTGGTTTTTCAGGTAAATCCAAATTTATTTTCAGCCGGTTGGGCTTTACTGTTTCAATTTTTATACGTTTTGAAAATGTGGCATTTCCCACACTAACATTTGCCTCCCAGTTTCCGGTAGGAGCATCAGCGGCGGTTTGCACCGTTAGCGGGAAAAAACCATTTTCACTTTCTGCAAGCACCCGTTTTTCAACCACCCGGCCCGAAGGATTTATAAGTTGAAAAACCACCGGGTAATTTTCGGGAAGGCCGGCTTTCTCTTTTTCAATGATTGCATTCAGAAAAAGGGTATCGCCGGGGCGCCACACGCTGCGTTCGCCATAAATAAAACCTTTCAGTCCGTCGGTAATTTCCTGGCCAGAAACATTAAAATTACTGGTGGAAAGCGCACTCCCATCATCGAGGCGAAGGTAGCCGAACTGTTTCCCTTTTTGTGCTACCAGCAAAAACGGTTTTTTACTGAGGGTTGCAGTGGCAAATCCTTTGCTGTCGGTTGTCAGCGTTTGCATCAATTGATTTTGGAAGTTGAATAAACGTAGTTCCACATTTTGCCCGGGTTGGGTGGTTAAAAGATTGGTAACGGCAAAAGTCAGTTCATGATTTCGTCCTTCTTTTACAATGATTCCCAGCTCCGATGCAAAAATATTTCTCGAAACAAAGCGGTTTGAATTATAGTATGAAACATCGCACGGGTTGTCGCGTTCCTGCCAGTTGTAATCCGGCGGATAATAGTAACCGGAGTACCATCCCGGATGATCCCATTCTGTCTGATACGGCTCCTCTTTATTTTGATTGGGTGCCTCTGAATTCTGCTCATCCCGGTTCCTGTTTTGCCCGCAATCGTACATTGAGTTTGCCTTGTGAAAGCGAAATTGTACATTGTAAATAGCGCCTTGTTCAATGGAAAAAAAATCGGCCAGATTGATTTTGTAGGTATTCCATTTTTGAAGTCCGCCGGGCTCTTTGGGTGTGAGTTCCACCACTCCTGAATATACCAGCCGGCCCGCTTTGTTCAGTTCAGAATCACTGTCAAAACGATTGTTCTGAAAAAATGCAAGCACATTGTCTTTAAATACCTGAACTACCCGAATTTCAACGGCATTCAGCGCCACGGCTTCAAACGGCATCTCAAGTGTTCCGTCCTGTGGTACTATCACACCTTTTCCGATGAGACGCACAGCTGGAAGCATACTGCTAAACTGTACCCGGAAGGTTTGTGTTTTATTTAGAGAGAAATAATTTACATTTTTAATTCCCTCGGAAACCGTTACGTCCAATTCGCCCGACAAGGTTTTGGCCGGCCAGCCCTTAATTACATTTCCTTCAATGGTTAAGCGCAAATTTGTACCGTCGCTTAATACCACCAAACCGGTTAAATCCTGCGATTTCAACAACGGGTCTGAAAAGCGGATTTCCAGGTGTTGTTCAGGCTCCCGGACTATATTGGCTTCCAGTATTTCAAATACATTCAACGCGGTTACTTTGACGGTTTCTTCTCCTTTTTTGGCCACATTTAACGGTTTCCCGTTCCATTCTATCATCAGCTCCCCCGGCTTATCAGGGAATCGCTGCAGACTGTCAATCGTAAAAAAATGCTTCCGGTTTGCCGGTTCATGAATCCAGCGAACAGTTACATTTTCACCTTCGTATCCGGCCTTTAGAATTTTTTCGATGTTGGCAGGCAGTGCTGCATCTGCTGTTAACAGGTACCCTGAAAACTGCATTTTATCGAAAGGACCCGCCTCGTAATTTTTTAACCCGTCGAACGAAACCGAAAACGACTGTTCTATGGTGGAAAACTGAAAATACATCTTTTCGTAACCGGTTTCGACATCCATCAGGTTTCCCAGTTGAAAATCTGCCTTGTAAGTAGTTCCCGGTTTAAATGGCTCCGAAGGTCTGAATTCAGCAATTCGACCGCCAACTATTACTGCCTCTCCTTTTATATCAGGCGAAAACCTGAATAAGTTTTCAGTGGCAGCATTTGTTTTTGTTACAGGTTGTGCCAGGTAAACAGAAATAACCGCCTCTGTCGGGACCGTTCCGCTGGTGTAGGCCTGCACATATTTTCCAAATCCTGAATCGGGTGTTACCGGCTCTTTGTTGGATTGGCAGCCCAAAAGGATGCTGAATAAAAAAAGAATCGGAAAGGAAAGAATATTTTTCACTTTTTTGGTTTTTATGGGTTCAGAACAAGTTCTAAAATCAACCTGGCATTTCTGAATTTTGCCTTCTATTTGTGCAAATATAATTTTAATTTATTTTTGATGTGATTATTTTAATTACTGAAATTTCAAAACATTATGAGAAATGAAAAGTTTATATGCGAATGAAATGGTGCCCGGAGATATTTTTCATCCTGCAGAAATTGTAAAAGATGAGAAAGAGATACAAAACCGGTTTGGTACTTAGCGGTGGAGGAACCCGCGGGTTTGCTCACCTAGGAGTAATTGCCGCTCTTTATGAAAAAGGAATACGGCCCGATGTAATTTCGGGAACCAGTGTGGGCGCCATTGTTGGCGCTTTTATTGCCAGCGGAAAAACGCCCGAAGAAATTCTGAAAATTTTCAATCAGGGCTGGTTTTTTAGATACACCAATCTGCATATTCCGGTAGATGGTATGCTGAAACTGAACGGTCTGCAGGAGGTCATTCAAAAAGAAATTCCATACAAAAACATAGAGGATTTACCCATGCCGTTTTTTATTTCGGTTTCGAACCTGAACACCGGCAAAGTGGAATACAAAAACAGCGGTCCGCTGGACAAAACCATCCTGGCATCGTCATCTATTCCGGTGTTGTTTTCGCCGGTTAAACTGGATGGTCAGAAGTATGTGGATGGCGGCCTGGTGGACAATATTCCGGTTGAACCCATTAAAAACGACTGTGAGAACATAGTGGCAGTGAACATCAGTCCACTGAATCCCCGTGAGAAATTCAACAACCTCATTCAGATTGCCACGCGCACTTTTTACATGAGTGTAAATGCCAATATGAACGAGGTGAAAAAATATTCCTCCGTTTATATCGAACCTGAAGGAATCGATACATACGATATCCTCAGTTTAAGCCATGCGCAGGAGTTGTACGAGTTGGGCTATAATTCGTTAAAAGAAAGGGAATTGCCTTTTTGATATTTTGGGTAATCTGTTGATAAATTTTGTAAAAATTAATTAAATGTTGCCTCCCACATCCTTCTTATCTACAAGTTTTTCATCGACTAATTTTTCTCCTTCAACTATTTTTTTCTCCACTTTACCAACCCTGTCTTTTTCATCTTTTGTCCGGAGTTTTTCAATAACTCTGTATAATGGCGGAATATAAGTGGCCAGTAAAAACAAACTGGCAACCAGATAAATATATCCCGGCGGAATAAAGAGAATTAATATAAATATGGGCAATTTCGTATGCAATTCAGCCGCAATACCATTTTCATTCTTAAATGATTTAATGCCAATTTTTGTTTGCTGATCAAAACCAATGTTGTACTAATATTCTCCACCCTAAAATAAACTTAAAAATGCTTTGAATTACAGGGGTTTCGATAGTACGCATTGTTAAAATTCGGAAAAGAATTTTTTCCATCAATTTCCACATGTTTCTATAAAATGATTGCTTCCCAAAATGCAGATCATTAAAAAAGAGGTTGTTAACAAAATCAAATATAACAACCGGTTGTTCGAATTGAATTTCGGCATTGAGCAATATGTGCGGTTTTTGATCAATAGCATTTTTTTATAAAACAGAAAATGTGGAATAAAAAACAATTGCTTTGAAGAACTTTTATCCTGAAAGAAATAAAACTGCCCCGGTTAAATGGCTTTTCCTTCATTTTGGTTAGTTTTGGGGCGAAAAAAACGAAAAATGATACCTGTTTCCGTTTCAAAAGAGTTGAAATCCCTTGTGCCCGGGCTTACCCTTTCGTGCATTGAGTGCGATGTGTTGGTGCACGAAGAAAACGGGGAGTTGTGGTCTGAAATGGATAAAAGAACGGGTGAGCTGGCTGCTTCGCTGAAAGTGGAAAATATCAGTCGGTTGCCGGCCATTGCAGCCTCGCGGCGCGGGTACAAAGCCTGCGGAAAAGACCCGGCCCGCTACCGGTTGTCGGCAGAGGCACTTTTGCGTCGTACGGTTCATGGCAAAGGATTGTACCGTGTAAACAATGTGGTCGATTTGCTCAACCTGGTGTCCGTTTCCACGGGTTTTTCCATTGGCGGTTACGATTCTGAAAAAATGGAAGGAGATGTGATATTCGGCATTGGCAATGCTAACGAACCCTACGAAGGCATTGGCCGCGGTAAACTGAACATTGAATCGTTGCCGGTTTTTCGCGATAACCTGGGCGCTTTTGGCTCGCCAACCAGCGATTCGGTGCGAACTGCTGTAACCAGCGAAACTGCCAGATTTTTGATGATAATCATCGATTTTGGCGCATTGCCCGGGCTTGAAAAAGCTACCGAAATGGCCGTGAGCCTGCTGAAAAAATATGCGGAGGCTGATAATTTTGAAATTAAGAATTTAGGATAAATGAAAAAAATAAGTGCTTTTATACTGAAGCTGCTGGGCTGGAAAGTCAAAGGTTCTGTGGCGCCCGAGCCCAAATGCATCATCATTGGTGTGCCGCACACCAGCGCCTGGGATTTTGTTATTTCCTACCTTTTTTATGCTTCGATTGGTGGTAAGGCCAGTGTATTGGTAAAAAAAGAGTTTTTTTTCTGGCCTGCCGGTTGGTTTGTCCGTAAAATGGGCGGAGTGCCCATCGACCGCTCCAAAGGGGCCAATGTAATACGGCAAGCCGTTCACCTTTTTAACACCCTGGACCATCTGCACCTGGCCATGACACCCGAGGGAACACGGAAACGCGTGGTTCGCTGGAAAGCCGGATTCCACACCATTGCCAAACTGGCCAATGTGCCGGTTTACCTGGGCAGCTTCGACTGGGGCCGGAAAGAGGTTACCATCGGCGAAAAATTTGAACTCACCGATGATGCCCAGGCCGACATCCGCCGCATGAAAGACTATTACCGCGAAAAAGGCATCCGGGGAAAATTCCCTGAAAATTTCACTACGGAATATTAGCTTCACTCACCGTACCAGTTTATTTTCCGGGTAACAAACATGGTAAGTGCAAGCACAACAAACAAACCAATGCTTCCCGCCAAAAGTGCGTAGGTTTCCAGTTGCATCAACACGTAAATAAATCCGAAAGAGAAAGTTAAAATCAGGGTTTGAATAAACGCATGAAGCCATGTTTTCAGGAAAGTGCGGGAATAGAGCAGTATCATGATTAAAACCGAAATGGCAGAAATGAGGTAAGCCATGTTAAATCCCAGTTGTTCGGAAATGGAAAGCAGCAGAAGATAAAACACAAGCACTGCAAATCCCACCAGAATGTATTGAAACGGGTGAACCTTCTGTTTGGTGATTATTTCATTCAGGAAAAAAGAAAGGAAAACAAACAGAATGACTAAAATGCCATATTTTGCTGCCCGCGAACTCTTTTGGTAATGGTCGGCAACCGTGACCAGCCTTACCCCAAAATCGGAATCGGTAACCCGGTATTCTTCGTTTTTCCATTGCTGCGGAAAGTTGCGGTTAAAATCCAGCACTTTCCACGAAGCAGTGAAACCCTCATTGTTAATTGTATGTTCAGCAGGCAGAAAACTTCCAATAAATCCGGGATCCTTCCAATCTGAATGAAGTGTCACTTCGGTGGTTTCGCCAAGCGGAGCAAAGTTCAGCGATTCTGAACCTTTCAGATTGAGGGTAAATTGAAAATGTGCAGGAAAATCCTGTTGCGAAAGCTGTGGTATTTGAAGGGAAATTCCGTTGCTGCCAACCCGTTGGTTTTCCATTCCCGGCGAAAAGGAATAAACCGAATCGTTCCATGTAAACTCAACCCGGTTATTGATTCCGCGCAAATCATGAACAGCCACCAGAATTTTTGCTTTTTCCCATAAAATATTTTCAGGGTGAATTTTTAACGCATTTAAATCTGAAACATCGAAATGCCCGGCTATTGTCATTTCCGATTCATATACCACCGTTTCATAAAGGCTTCGTTTTCTTTTTTCGGGGAAAATTAGCCCGTCAATTTTCAGGTTTTCAGGTAAAAGGTAAAATTCTTTTTCGTTGTTTATTTCTTTACCGTTACTGTCCGTGGTTTGTTCAAACCAGGGAATGGTAAGCACCGGGCCTCTTACCGTTTGGTCCGCCGACCACGATTGCATCACCTCTCTGGAACTTTCTTCAGCCGTGTGTTGCCGCTGCCCGATGAGGTCGAGTATCATAAATTTCGGCACGAGCAGGGCAATGGTAATCATGCCAATAATCAACACTTTAAGTGTAATTTGCCAGTTGATAGCCTTTGGTTTGTTTTGCGACGATTCTTTCGTTTCCATGTTTTTTCTTTTTTAAATTGTGTTAATCAAAGAACTTTGAAATTCAAAGTTAAGAAATAAAAAAAACTAAAGTTGTTTCAATATTTCTTCAAGCGCCTTCAAATGATTTTCAAAAGCTTCGGCGCCTTCGGGCGTTATTTCGTAACTGGTATTTGGTTTTCGGTTTTTAAATCGTTTAATAACAGCAATGTAGCCGGCAGTTTCAAGCGATTTGATATGGCTGGCCAGGTTGCCGTCGGTAACTTCGAGTACCTCTTTCAATTGATTGAACGAAGCCCTCGAATTCACCGACAAAACCGACATAATTCCCAGCCGTATTTTGTTGTCGAAAGCTTTATTCAGATGTTGAAAACTGTTTTTCACCCCGTTACTTTTTTTGATTTGTGTTCATACCGGAAATACATTACCGTACCGTAAATGATATGGATTACGCCGAACCCAATTGCCCAAAACAGCAATGCCAGGGAAGGAAACAGGGCTGCCAGAATTCCCAGTGAAACCTGAATTAATCCCATAAAAAAGATTTCCTGACGGGTAAATTTTGCGGCGTTAATAAGGGCCAGTCCGTAAAAGATCAGGCAGCCGGGCGCGGCAATTTCATAAATTCCTTTGAAAACAAATATTAAAATGACTACACCACCGGCAGTTAAAGGAATTGCCAGATTTATGAGCATTAACCTTGAACCCGGATTCCAGATTTTTGTGCCAGCCTTTTTTGTCCTGCGGTAAGTCAGCAGAGTTACGGTTAGCAACGATAAAATCAGAACAATAGCTGCCATAAAAAGCAGGTCGGGCAAAATGTTGAAGTTAAATATCCAGCCAAACAATTTGTTTGAATAAATGAGGCTTTCCGCCATAAAAGCACCGGCCAGTGCATAAATGCCGACCAGGACTCCTGATAATCCGCTTAACGAAAGGAACCGGCTCGATTCTTCCATCATCTTCCGGATTTCCTTTATTTCTGCCAAATAATTTTCAGTTTTTTTCATTTTAAAAAGTACTTTGAAATGCAAAGTAAAAAAGAATTTTTGATAATTCAATGCATTTAATTCAGATATTTTTAAAATGAATTAAAAACCTGTTTGGGAAAGTGGATGTATGCCTATCTATTATTTCGCAGCCTGCTTATATTCTTCTTTTTTCTTCAGCCATTCATTCTCCAGTTCCTTAACTTTTTCCGGGAGTTGTTCTGCCAGATTCGTTATTTCGGTGGGATCATCTTTCAGGTTGTACAATTCCCAGGTTTCGTCGTTGGCTTTTACAATTTTGTAATTGCCTTTTCGAAACATACGGAAACGGTCGGTCCAGCCCGACATGAAAAATTCCGGTTCGGTTCTTTTTTCGCCCAGAAGAATGGGCATAAGCGAACTTCCGTGCAAAGGTTGCGGCGAGATTTCACCCAATTTTTCAGGATATTTCACACCGGCTGCTTCCAGAAGGGTAGGAGCCACATCTACAATATGCCCCTGCTGGCGCGTGATTAAGCCCGATTTTACTTTTTTGGGCCAGCGCAAAATAAAGTGGTTATTTGTTCCGCCTTCATGTCCAAATTGTTTGAAGTAGCGGAACGGCGTGTTGCCGGCATTGGCCCAAGCTGCGCAAAGGGTGCGGAAACCTTCGGCCACTCCGGGAGGGAAGTCGAAATCGCGGTTGCTGTCGTAGGGGCACGATCCGTTGTCTGACATGTAAATCACGATGGTGTTGTCTGCAATTCCTTTTTTATCCAGATAATTCAGCAATCTGCCAATGTTTTGGTCCATACGGTCAACCATGGCAGCATACACGGCCATTTCCAGGTCGAGTTCGTCCTGTTCCTGTTCGTTCAGTTCTTCCCACGGCGTGTAAAGTGGAATTTTTGCACGGCGCTCTTCATCTCCTTTTGGGTGTCCTCTGAACTTATTAATATTCGAACTGGGCGGACTCAATTCTGCACTTTCAGGAAACAACCCGATTTTTTTTAGCCGCTCCACACGTTCCTCACGGATTTTATCCCATCCTTTTTTGTAGGTTCCGCGGTATTTGGCAATGTTTTCGGGCCGGGCCTGCAACGGGTAATGCGCGGCTCCGTAACCCATAAAAAGAAAAAACGGCTGGTCTTTACTCACCGGTTCTTCCAGCCAGCGCAAAGCATTGTCGGTTAAAGCATCGGTTTTGAAAAAAGGTTTTTGTTCGTGGTATATTTTATCAATACCAACCGTATCTCCGTTTAATATAAATGGATTAGACCATTCTTTTGAAGGCGGTTCGAAAAACTCACTCATCGCCCAAAAAGTAAGCGACTGGTCTGAAACATTTTTAGCCCGAACATGATCCGGCGCCCAGTTCATCCAGTGTTCTTTTCCCGAGTGAATCACGTAATATCCCGAATTGCGGAGTAATTGTGCAAAATTGACAGCGTTTTTTCCGCCTTCATACAATCCGGTGAAAAGCGTGGAACGCGATGGTTCGCATTTAGACATATTGTAAAAGTTGGCAAACCGGATTCCCTCGTCGGCCAGCCTGTCGATATTGGGCGTTTTAATTTCGGAGCCGAACGCACCCACATCGGAATAACCCACGTCGTCGCTTAAAATAAAAATGATATTGGGTTTTTCTGCCGCTGTTTTTTCAACAATTTTTTCCTGAATTTTTACCCATGCGAAAAAAGTCGCAAAAATGGCTAAGGTAATGAGGAGAAGGTAAAGGAATACTTGTTTCATTTTTAAAAATTTAGTCAGGAACGAAAATACAGTTCATTTTAGGAATTTCAAATGAGAAACTGGAACAAATCGGGTTTTTCGTTCAGGTATTCAAATACGAATTCGTGTTCTTCCATTCGTTGAACAAGGCCGTTAAAATCCTCTTTTTTTTGCACTTCGATTCCGATTACGGCCGGGCCTTTTTCTCTGCTGGTTTTTTTTGAATATTCGAAATGGGTGATGTCGTCGGTTGTACCGAGCACCAGATCTACAAACGTGCGCAAAGCCCCGGCCCGCTGAGGGAAACGCACAATAAAATAGTGTTTCAGCCCTTCATACAAAAGCGAGCGTTCCTTGATTTCCTCCATACGGGTAATGTCGTTGTTGCTGCCGCTTACAATGCACACCACATTTTTACCTTTTATTTCATTTTTGAAAAGGTCGAGCGCAGCAATGGACAGCGCGCCTGCCGGTTCCATTACAATAGCATCGTGGTTGTAAAGTTCCAGAATTTTGGTGCAAACGCGGCCTTCGGGAATGGTTACCATCTGGTCGGTTACTTTCCGGCATACCGAAAAGGAAATCTCGCCCACTTTTTTCACTGCGGCGCCATCCACAAACTTGTCGATTTCGCCCAGTTCAACTACTTTCCCTGCTTCCAGCGACTTTTGCATGGAAGGCGCCCCGGCAGGTTCCACTCCAATAATTTTGGTGTGAGGGCTCATTTGTTTGAAGTAGGCGCCCACTCCGGCCATCAATCCGCCACCGCCTACCGGAATAAACAGGTAATCGATGGGTTCTTCCGTGTCCTGAAGAATTTCGAGCCCCACTGTAGCCTGGCCTTCTATAATCTGTTCATCGTCAAATGGGTGAATGAACGCCATTCCCGATTTCCGGCAGTCGTTCAAGGCAGCGGCTTCGGCGGCATCGTATGTATCGCCGGTTAAAACCACTTCTACATTGTTTTTTCCGAACATTTCCACCTGCCTGATTTTTTGCCTGGGCGTGGTGGCCGGCATGTAAATTTTACCTTTTATATTCAGCTTGCTGCATGAAAAAGCCAAGCCCTGTGCATGGTTTCCGGCGCTGGCACAAACTACTCCTTTCTGCAAATCTGCTTTGGAAAGTTGAGCAATTTTATTGAAAGCCCCGCGAATTTTGTAGGAACGGACAATTTGTAAATCTTCACGTTTAAGTAAAATATTGGCTTTAAATTCTTCTGAAAGATCTTGGTTTTGCTGAAGTGGTGTGTGCAATACCACATCTTTCAGGGTAATTTTTGCCTGGGTGATATCCTGAAGTTGCGGAAAATAAGAAATTTCTGTGCGGTTCATTCTAATTTTTTTCTATCCAGTGCGCAATCCAGTCGCCCACTGCAGAAGTTTTGTAAGCCTGGCCTTCTGCAATATCTTCAGTAACAACACCTTCTGTCATGGAAGCAGCAACTGCGTCGCGGATGATTTTTCCTTCGTCCATCAAACTGAAAGCGTATTCGAACATCATGGCTGCTGAAAGGATGGTTGCAACAGGGTTGGCAATGTCTTTTCCGGCAGCCTGCGGGTACGAACCGTGAATGGGTTCAAAAACCGAAGTGAAAATACCGATGGAAGCCGACGGCAGCAACCCAAGTGAACCTGTAATTACGCTGGCTTCGTCGGTTAAAATATCGCCAAACATATTTTCAGTTACCATTACGTCGAAGTTTTTTGGCCACTGGATAATTTGCATGGCGGCATTGTCCACAAACATGTATTCGGTTTGAATGTCGGGATATTTTGGCGCCATTTCCTGGGCAATTTCGCGCCACAAGCGAGAGCTTTCCAACACATTGGCTTTATCAACCACCGTAAGTTTTTTGCGGCGTTTTCCGGCAAATTCGTAGGCCAGTTTCAGGATGCGTTCAATTTCTTCGCGGGTGTAGGTGTTGGTGTCGAAAGCGGTATTTCCGTTGTCTTTGCGGCCTTTTTCGCCAAAATAAATGCCACCGGTGAGTTCGCGGATGCATACAAAGTCGGCGCCTTCCACCAGTTCGCGGCGCAGCGGCGATTTATGCAGCAGCGATTCAAACGTTTCCACCGGGCGAATGTTGGCGTACAATCCGAGTTTTTTACGCATGGCCAGCAAACCCTGTTCGGGGCGCACCGGCGCTTTGGGGTTATTATCGAATTTCGGATCGCCGATGGCGCCAAACAACACCGCATCCGAATTCAAACACAACTGATGCGTTTCTTCGGGGTAGGGATCGCCAACCTGGTCGATGGCGGTGGCGCCGGTTAATCCGTATTCGTATTCCAGTTCGTGGTTAAACTTTTT
Source organism: Mariniphaga sp. (assembly GCA_019429205.1). GTDB lineage: Bacteria > Bacteroidota > Bacteroidia > Bacteroidales > Prolixibacteraceae > Mariniphaga. The sequence goes on from JAHYIT010000017.1 coordinate 37,739, forward strand.
GGCCACAGCCTTTACAACTTTCATGGCCTGTTCAATGATTTCCGGTCCGATGCCGTCGCCGGGAAGAATGGCAATTTTTAATTTCATTTTTAATCTATTTCAAATAATGTTTTCAATTGGAATTGTATCGTTTGTTTCAGTTCGCTATTGGCTTCCCCTAATTTCCTTTTTATAAGATTTTTGGGGATTGTAACCATTCGATGTAATTTTATGACTGAGTCAACTGCCAGGCCTGTTCCCTTTGCTAATCTGCTGTCTTTATTTATAGAAATATCAGATTTTTCTGGTTTTTTCTTCGTATTACTTGATATGAATGCGATAACAATGTGCTCAAATTGTCCGATTTCTGAGGTGAGACAAATTGCTGGACGTACTTTAAAAACTGAAAAATCATCAAAAGGAAAAGGAACCAAAACGATGCTGTTCTTAATCATGGTTGATTGGTTCTCCATCAGTTAATGAATAAATATCTTCTTCTGGTTCATTGAGAAAATCTAAAGAAGGATTATTCGAGTTGAAATATAACCACACGTTTTCATTATCAAGCAATTCGTCATCTTCTTTGAAAAGAATCAGGATTTTTACCTGCCTGTTTTTTCTTTTCAGAGGAATGTCCAGTTTAAGATTTCCGGTATCATCGGTTTTTGCCTTAATCTCAATAGCTTTCATCCTTATTGTTTTATCACAAAATTAGTCAATTTTTTACACTGGTGCTCATATCTTTAGCCCGGTGTTTACCTTTTCGGAGTTTTTTTCGGCTTTAGCATTTAATTCTCTTAATGGGCACGGTGTAAAAGATACTTTTTTCCCAAAACACATAAAATTATGAAATTTGTCATACACCCAATTTTAGTGAAAAGTGATTTTTAATTCAGCTATTTTCTATGTTTATTAATTCCTCCAGTTTTTCAGGATTGAATTCATTTTCAATCACATTCAACATTCGAATAGTAGCTTTAATGGCAGCCGCATTTTGGTCGGAATCGAGGCCTTTGGTTTTAAATTCACGTTTTCCTTTCCATGTGATAACGGTTTCAACCAAAGCATCGGTTCTGCCTCCGGGAGGAATGGTAACCACGTAATCGCCCAATATGGGAAGTGGTTTTTTCAGGCGTTTGTAAATTTTCCTGACAGCCTTTGCAAAAGCATTAAACTGACCATCACCATCGCTGAATTCTTCGTAAACTTGTCCATCAATTTCGAGGGCCAAATTTGCTACCGGACGCAATCCCATAGTATGATTTATCGAGTAATTAATAACTTTTACTTTTTCTTCCATGTATTCGTTTTCCAACACATCGGCAACAATATAAGGCAAATCATCGTTTGTTATGGTTTCTTTTTCGTCAGCAAGTTCAATAATGCGGTTGGTCACTTTTTTCAGCGATTCGGTATCCAGTTCAATTCCCAGGTCTAAAAGGTTCTTTTTTATGTTGGCTTTTCCTGAAGTTTTTCCGAGTGCATATTGCCGTGTTCTGCCAAAACGCTCGGGAAGCAGGTCGTTAAAATAGAGGTTGTTTTTGTTGTCGCCATCTGCATGGATTCCACTGCATTGCGTGAAAACAAACTCACCAATGAGCGGTTTGTTTGTAGGGATGCGAATTCCTGAAAACGTTTCAACCAATTTTGAAACCTTATTTAACTGGCTTTCATTTACATTGGTTTTCATTTTCAGGTGATCTTTTATGGTTGCAATCACGCTCGATAGCGGTGCATTTCCGGCCCGTTCACCTAACCCGTTTACGGTGGTGTGTACACAACGCATACCGGCTTTAATGGCATGAAAAACATTTGCAATGGCCAAATCGTAATCGTTATGGGCATGATAATCGAAGTTAACCCCGGGATAAGTCTCAATCATTTCTTTGCAGAAATCATAGGTTTCATCCGGATCTAATATACCCAATGTATCGGGAAGCATAAAACGTTCAATTTTTTCATCTTTGAGGTTCGAAATCATAAAATGAACGTATTCTTTTGAATTGCGCATTCCATTTGACCAGTCTTCCAGGTAAATATTTACATTGATACCCATTTCCTGTGCGTATGTCAGCACTTTTTTTATGTCGGCTACATGTTCTTCCGGATTTTTTCGCAATTGTTCGGTAACGTGTTTATAGGAACCTTTACATAGCAAATTAACCACTTTGCCTCCTGCATCGGCAATCCACTGCAATGAAATGTTCCCATCAACAAAACCAAGTACTTCCACTCTTTTCAAATAACCTTTTTCGGCTGCCCATTTCATAACGCGTTGGGTTCCTTTAAATTCGCCTTCAGAAACCCTTGCCGAAGCAATTTCTATCCGATCGACTTTTACATCTTCGAGCAGGACTTTTGCTACACTAAGTTTTTCCGTTTCGCTAAACGAAACTCCCGAAGTTTGCTCGCCATCGCGGAGGGTGGTGTCCATTATTGTGAGGCACTTCCCTTCTATTTCAACTGTTTTGCCTGTCATTTTTTTTCTTTCTTAAATTTAACTTGCAGCTTCAAATGCTGCAATTTCCTCTTTCATTTCCACCAGATAGTCAATATCGTCGAGCCCATTCCGGAGGCAGTGTTTTTTATACGGGTTAATTTCGAATTCCTCCGAATCGCCTGTTTCAAGAATGGTAAATGTTTGTTTCTTCAAATCAGTTTCGAATTCCGCGTCAGGATTTTTTTCAATTGCATCGAATATTTTTTGCAGGAATTCAGGTGAAACAACAACCGGAAGCAGCCCGGTGTTCAGTGCGTTGTTTTTAAAAATATCAGCATAAAAGCTTGACACCACCACCCGGAAACCATAATCGTAAATGGCCCAGGTAGCATGTTCGCGGCTGGAGCCACTTCCGAAGTTTTTTCCGGCTACCAGAATTTTTCCTGAATATTTCGAATTGTTTAGCGGAAAATCCGCTTTCGGGCTGCCATCTTTATTGTAACGCCAGTCGCGAAACAAGTTGTCGCCAAATCCTTTGCGTTCAACGGCCTTTAAAAATCGGGCCGGTATAATCTGATCGGTATCCACGTTTTCAACCGGAAGCGGAACTGCCGGCGAAGTTATTTTTGAAAATTTATCGTAAGCCATGTAATTTATTATTTATAATTGATTAATGATTATTTAATAGAACTAACGGGTTTGAATTGTCTTTCTTGACGCAATAAATATTGCTGTTAATTCTTTTGCTTCCTTCATTAATGGATGTGCCATTTCAGGAGTTGTTAACCCTTCATCGAGTGCAAACTCAACCCAAAAATCACACTCATCCGATTCTTCCAGTACAACTGATAATTTTGCAGCGAAAGCCGGTGTGGAATGAGCCAAAAGAACAGCTCTGTAGTTTACTGCCACCGAGGTTGCACATCTCATTAACTGGCCTTCAATATGTGACCCTAATTTATTTTTAGGCAGTGATGAAGCAAATTTTACACATCGATGTGCAAATAGTTTCGTTCTCTTTTTAAGTTCATATTTATCCATAGCAAATGTTTTTTATGCGTCATTAATCAATAATCACTTATCAGTAATCATTTACAACATCTCTCTCGGGTCGGTAATTACACCTGTAACTGCTGCTGCAGCGGCAGTAAGCGGACTGGCCAGCATGGTACGGGCGCCCGGTCCCTGGCGGCCTTCAAAATTCCGGTTTGTGGTAGAAACGGCATATTTTCCTTCCGGTATTTTATCTTCATTCATAGCCAGGCAGGCAGAACATCCGGGCTGGCGCAGTTCAAAACCGGCAGCTTCCAAAATTTCAACCAGACCTTCGGCACGAATCTGTTTCTCTACTTTTTGTGAACCCGGTACCAGCCAGGTGGTTACATTTTCCGCTTTTTTGCGGCCTTTCACAAATCCGGCAAATGCCCGGAAATCTTCAATCCGACCATTGGTACAGCTTCCCACAAAAACGTAATCTACTTTCTTGCCCAACATTTTTTCTCCTTCGGAATATCCCATATACTGCAGTGATTTCAGAAAAGTGTTTTTGTCGCTTCCCTGCATTCCGTTTGTTGCAGGAATTTTTTGGGTAATTCCAATGCCCATTCCCGGGTTAGTTCCGTAGGTAATCATGGGTTCAATGTCGTCGGCACTGAAGGCATATTCAGTATCGAAAACTGCATCTTCATCGCTTTTCAGATCTTGCCAGCGGGCAACCGCTTTTTCCCATTCTTCGCTTTGGGGAGCATATTGACGTCCTTTTACGTAATTGATGGTGGTTTCGTCGGGTGCAATCATTCCTCCACGCGCGCCACTTTCAATACTTAAATTACAAAGCGTCATGCGGCCTTCCATAGAAAGGCTGGTGATGGCTGAACCTGCATATTCGATAAAATGTCCGGTTCCGCCACTGGTTGAAATTTGTGATATGATATAAAGCGCAATGTCTTTTGCCGTAACACCTTTTTTCAATTCACCGTTTACCGTAATGCGCATCTTTTTGGGTTTGGGCTGCATAATGCACTGGCTTGCCAAAACCATTTCAACCTCGCTGGTTCCAATTCCGAACGCTATGGCGCCAAAGGCTCCGTGGGTGGAGGTGTGGCTGTCGCCGCAAACAATGGTCATTCCCGGTTGTGTGAGGCCCAGCTCAGGACCAATGATGTGCACAATTCCATGTCCATCACTTTGAAGATCATGATAGAATATTCCGTGTTCCTCACAATTTCTTTTCAGCATTTCCACCTGGTGGCGCGACAACTCGTCCACAATGGTAAGATGCTGGTTTTCGGTGGGCACATTATGATCGGGTGTGGCCGTGGTCAGTTCGGGCCTGAATACTTTCAATCCCCGGGTTTTCAATCCCAAAAAGGCAACCGGGCTGGTCACTTCGTGAATCAGATGACGGTCGATATACAACACATTGGGACCGCCTGCTACTTCTTTTACCACATGCGCATCCCAGATTTTATCAAACAATGTTTTCTTTTCCATATAATGAACTCTTATTGAGTGCTTAAATCTTTAAACTCGAAACTTTAAACTTTAAACTTTGAACTTTGAACTTTGAACTTTGAACTTTGAACTTTGAACTTTGAACTCTGTCCCGATAGCTATCGGGATGAACTCTACTGCGCCACCGGCAACTTATTTACCGCATCAAGAAATGACTCTACTGAAGCCGTAACAATATCGGTATGAGCACCAAATCCGTGAAAAATGCCATCGTTGTATTCAATTTGCATGTGCACTTTTCCAATGTCGTCGCTGCCACGGGTAATAGCCTGTACCAAAAACTCTTCAATAGTAACCTGCCGGTGGATAATTTGTTTAACCGCTTTGATGGCTGCGTCAACCGGGCCGTTTCCTGATGAGGTAGCCTCAAATTTTTCGCCTGAAATATCAAGTCTGACAATGGCCATTGGCGTTAGGCTTTTTCCGGTAAGAACCTGCAGAAAATCGAGTTTTATGCGGCGTTCCTGGCGGGTGGCATCGCCAACCAGCAGGGCAATATCGTCGTCGCGAATATCTTTTTTCTTGTCGGCCAGTTTCAGAAACTGTTCATAAACTTCGTCCAGTTTATCTTTGGACAGTTCGAATCCCAGCAATTCAAGCCGGTGATTCAGTGCGGCACGTCCGCTTCGGGCGGTAAGCAGAATCGAAGATTCATTGATTCCCACATCTGCCGGGTCCATAATTTCATAGTTTTCGCGGTTTTTCAACACCCCGTCCTGGTGGATGCCCGATGAATGGGCGAACGCGTTGCGTCCCACCACCGCTTTGTTGGGTTGCACCGGCATGTTCATCAGCCTTGACACCAACCGGCTGGTGTTGTAAATGTTTTTGGTGTTTATTCCTGTTTCAATGCCTAAAACGGCATACCGGCTTTTTAAAGTCATCACTACTTCTTCAAGCGAAGTATTTCCGGCGCGTTCGCCAATTCCGTTAATCGTAACTTCAGCCTGGCGGGCGCCATTCATTATACCTGAAATGGTATTGGCGGTTGCCATGCCCAAATCGTTGTGGCAATGGGTTGAAATAACAGCATTTTGAATGCCTTTTACATTTTCAACCAGATATTTGATTTTTTCACCGAATTCAAAAGGCAATGTATAACCGGTTGTGTCGGGAATGTTAACTACTGTGGCACCTGCCTTAATCACGGCTTCAATCACCCTGGCCAGGTATTCATTGTCGGTTCGCCCGGCATCTTCGGCATAAAACTCCACATCTTCCACATGTTTTTTTGCATATTTTACTGCAGCAACAGCCCGCTCCAGAATGGCATCGGGGGTTGAATTGAGTTTATATTTAATGTGAAATGGTGAAGTCCCGATTCCGGTGTGAATTCTTCCTTTTTTCGCATATTTTAGCGATTCGGCTGCAACATCAATATCTTTTTGCACCGCGCGGGTAAGGGCACAAATGGTTGGCCATGTAACCGCTTTTGAAATTTCCACCACCGATTCGAAATCGCCGGGACTTGATATAGGAAATCCGGCTTCGATAATATCGACACCCAAATCCTGCAAGGCTTTGGCCACTTCAATTTTTTCCACTGTGTTCAACTGGCATCCCGGCACTTGTTCGCCGTCTCGCAGGGTGGTGTCGAAAATGAAAAGTTTGTCACTCATGTTTTTTACTTTATGAATTGTTATTTTTTTCTATGAAAAAAGCCATCCTCTTTATCTGAGAATGGCTATTCCGTTTCTTGTTTTATTATTAACAACACACCATTCTCAATTCTTCTTAATTAGAAGAATAATACCAATAATCAGGCTGAGAAGTACTATGTTGTTTTTTAATTTCATTCTTTTTTCTTACAATTTGCTGCAAATATTAGAATATTTTTTTAAAATGAAAACAAATAAGCTCTTTTTATTAATAAAAATTAATAAACAGATGGTTTTGTCTGAATATAGTCGATAAAATTGGTTGAAAATAAATATTTGGAAATGGGATAATTGCTGGCGGCTACCGGAATAAATTAATCGTTAAAATTATTCATTTCCGCTAAGCGGGGTGCTTTCAATTTCAGGTGGCACAGGAGGTACTTTTCGTTTAAAAACATCATGCCTGGAAAGTGGCCGCAAATTGATTTTCCATTCGAACCCAGATAAAGTTTTTTCTTCTTCGGTAAGAGCAAAAAGGGGTTTGAGCAATCCTTCAGGAGCTTGCAAAAATGCAATACGAAATATTTTTCCTTCACGAAAACGAATGGAAATGCGGCTGCTTTCCACCCGGTTCAACCCGATAATTTCTTCCTCCTGCCGGGCATAATAAAGCGTTTGCCCGTTGCCGTTCACCTCAATTCTGTTCAATTCGTTGTTAACCACAAAGCCAGTCATCTGTTTTCCTTTAATTTGGTCGAATCGCCCTGAATCGAGTTTTGAAATGATAAAGCCATTATTTCGAAGGCGAAGCTCGTCTGGTGAATCAGTATTTTGTTTCAATTCAATCTGGTCGGCACTAAGCTGATGCATTTCAGACCAAATGACCGGATTTTTGTATAGCTGCACTACTGAATCTTTTGTAAAGTAAACCAGCGAATCGCAAACACCCTGTAAATCATTACGATAAAAGCGTGTTCCATAATATGCCAGTATTATTTTTTCTCCATCAACGGTATCGGGCATTGTACGAAGTGTATCAGCGTGCATGAATAAGGTATCACTTTCTGAATACATTATAAAAAGCGCCGAGTCAGTAACGGTGGCTATTTCCTGCTTGTCGTTATAATTGGAAGTGTTTCCTGTAACAATAATTTTGTTTTCGAAATCCTCGATATGCACGTTACCTAATGCTTTCCCATTGCCGTCGGCTTCGTTGTATTTAATATAGTTGGCTTTTAACTGTTGGTTTTCATTATAAATCAACGGATTTTTTAGCAATTCGGCTTCACCGGTTTTGGAGTCATACCATCCATCTTCGGCATACAATGTATTGGAAGAATCGCGAATGGTGGTAGGACCCATTATAAACAAACGTCCGGTTTCGGTATTGTAATAAAGTGTGTCGCTTGTCAGTGTATAATTGTCGTTATATGCTTCCACATTTTTGTAAAAATGAACCAGGTCGGTGTCAATGAAATATTTTCCAATTACACTGGTAAGTATGTTCGTGCTGTCCACAATTTTTCCGTTATTCTCGTAATAACCGATATTGGCTGCCATATCATAATGGAGTGTATCGGTAAATAAGGTTGTATTTTTGTTTTCAAGCCTGACATTCTGATAAGCCATGGCTTCCTGGATATCTCCGTTGTAATAAATTTTCCGGGCATATAAATTCAAAGTATCGCCCTGTTTTATCCGAACGTTTCCAAAAGCATCCACCCGATTGGTTCCCGTGTAGGTGTAAGCGCTGTCGCACCACATTAAAACATCCTGGTGCCTGATGCGTACATTCCCTACAATACGCTGTGCATTTGGTGCAATGTTTTTATCAGCTTCCAGGTAATCAGCCTGTTCAATATCAACGCGTTTTTTTTCCTGAGCGAAAGAAAAACCAGGGGAAAACAAAAAAAACAAAACAAACAGAAGCAGCAAATTTTCAATGCTGATAATCTGCCGGGAAATCGTTAATTTTAAGGAAAAACCTACGGCACAAGTTCTATTTTTAATGTTGAAAATCAATTTTTATTTTGTTGATGTTTCAATGGATTGCAAAAATGAATTGCAATGAAATTAAGCCGAACCTGAAATCAGAGCAGTTTGTTAATGATTTCTTCCACGGAAATATTCTCTGCTTCAGCCTTGTAATTTTTAATAATCCGATGTCGTAAAATTGATGGCGCCACGGCTTTTACATCCTCAATATCGGGTGAATATTTTCCATGAAGCGCAGCATGGGTTTTTGCCCCAACAACCAGGTATTGAGAAGCGCGCGGACCGGCTCCCCATTTCAGGTACTGGTTGGAAACCTCTGCAGCCATTCCGTTTCCCGGACGGGTTTTTGCAGCCAGTTTAACAGCATAGTTCAAAACATTGTCGTTAATAGGAATTTTCCGAATGATGTCCTGAAAATAAATGATTTCTTCACGCGAGATTACCGTATTTAAATCGAACTGAAGTGTTGAGGTCGTATTTTTTACAATTGTAATTTCGTCTTCGTATTTTGGATAATCGAGCCATACCGAAAACATAAACCGGTCGAGCTGGGCTTCAGGCAGGGGATAGGTTCCTTCCTGTTCGATGGGATTTTGTGTTGCCAGAACAAAAAACGGGCTATCGAGTTCAAACCTTTGCCCGGCAGCAGTAACAGATCTTTCTTGCATGGCTTCAAGCAATGCCGATTGCGTTTTGGGCGGCGTTCGATTAATTTCGTCAGCAAGAATAATGTTGGAAAACAACGGGCCCTGAATAAATTTGAACTGACGTTCTTTATCCAGAATTTCAGTGCCAATAATATCAGAAGGCATTAAATCCGGGGTAAACTGGATCCGGTTGTATTTCAGTCCCAGAATTTTGGCAATAGTTGTTACCAGCAATGTTTTTGCAAGTCCGGGCACACCAATTAAAAGCACATGTCCGCGACTGAAAAGCGACACTAAAACCTGGGTAACAATTTCGTCCTGGCCATAAATAACTTTAGTAATTTCTTTTAATAATTCTCCGTATTTATTGCGCAGTGCGTCAAGCGCCTCCACATCATTTTTAAATTTTTTTTCCATATAGATTAATCCTTATTAAAGGGGGATTTTGGAATTATTTCATCCAGTTGTTGAACTCAAAATTGCAATTTGCGTAGGTTTGATCAATTCTGATGTAGGTTTGAGCCTGCCTGTCATCAATCCATTTCTGCAGTGCTTTTTCCCTTTTTTTAGCCAGAAACAAATCTGCCAGATGCTGATAATCGTTTTGCAGGTTAGCTTTGTGGCCTTCAATTTTATTTACCAGTTTTGCAATGGTATAAACCGATTGCCTGCTTTCAGGATCGATGGTTTCAAACGGATCAGATATTTCACCGATTCTCAGGTCTGAAATAACTTTACTGATGTTTCCTTCCAGTTCTTCAACGGTAAATTTTGAAGAAAGGGTATTGGGATTTATCGCCAATCCGCCGTTATTCCGGGTGTTTTTATCAAATGAAAACCGGGCTGCTGCCTGTGCAAAAGTAATTTCTTCTTTACGGATTAAATTTGCAAGGCTGTCTAACCGGCTAACAGCCAATTCTTTTGCCTCAATAGAAACCTTTGGAGTCATTAAAATATGGCGGGTGTTAACCTTGTCAGCCTTCCTGTCGATAAGCTGAATAATGTGAAATCCGAATTCACTTTTAACCACGTTGGAAATTTTATCTCCTTTCAGGTTGAAAGCTGCCGCAGCGTATTCTGAATCGAGTTGAGCGCGGCCCAGGTAGCCAATTTCGCCTCCGTTGTTAGCTGACGGACCTTCGGAATACATAACGGCCATTGCAGCAAAACTGGAACCTGCCTCAATCCGTTTTTTTATTTCACGCAATTCGGCTTTTACCCGGTTCTCTTCTTCCAATTCAATTTCCGGGCGCATGGTAATCTGGGCATACTCATATTGGGTGGGAATTACCGGGATTTCATCATCAGACAAACTGCGGTAAAACTGCCGCACCTCTGATGGGGTAACGGTAATGTCCTTAACAATTTTATTCCGCATTTGTGAACTCATAATCTGATCTCTGATTACCAGCCTCATTTCAGCCCTAATGTCGGCAATGGGTTTTTTAAAGAAATTTTCCACCGCTCTTTCCGAGCCAAAATGGGCAACGTACATTTGAATTTGCCCGTCCATTTGCTGATTCACCTGGCTGTCGGTTACTTCAATCAGGGTGTCGAGTTCAGCTTCGGCAATAAGCAATTTGTCGATAAGAAAATTTTCGAGGATTTCGCATTTCATATCACCATCCGAAGTTATTCCCTGGGCTTGCTGGTCCATGTACATTTTTTCGATGTCAGATTTCAGTACAATGTTTCCACCCACAATGGCAACAATCTGATCCACAACTTTATCCTGTGCAAATAAACTGCCGGTTGTTAAGATGGTAAACAATACAACAAATCCTATTTTCAATACTTTATTCTGTTTCATCTGTTTCTGAATTATATATTTTAAAACTGTTTTTATTTCTGCCTTCCCTGAAAATATTGTCTTCCACTTCTTTCAGGAAAGTTATTTTTCTGCGGTTCAAAATTAAACTTTTAATTTTATCCGCCACATATTCCACAGGCGCCTGTTTGCTTCGCAGCATATAATCCTGAATGGCAACCAGGTAATAGTAGCTGGGATCGGTATGTTCCACGAATTGGTTTCTACTCAAAAACTGTTCCGGGTTTTCAACCGAAATCGGAAGATTCTGCATCACTGCATCAAGTTCTATCCACTGGTCGGTATAAATACCGAAACTTTTGGCGTACCGGAGACAATAGTCCCTGATTTCATTGATTCCCGGAGCGGATGTGTCACTGGTTAATTCTTTCAGCATGGAAGGATTGGCTAAATCGGTTGGCACTTTTATAAAAACAGCTTTAACAATTGCTTTTGCCAGTTTGAAATTTTCCACATTTTGAGCATAATAATCCTTTATTTCCGAATTGTTGACAACCGTGTCCATTCGCTGGGCCATCAGCTCGTTTTTGTACCTGAAAATAATCAACGATTTTCGGTATTCTTCCAGTTCACGTGTAACGTTTTTTAATTCCGTAGAAAGGTTTTCTTCTGCTTTTTGAAGCACAAGCTCCTGTCGTACCCATTTTCTGATATAATCATTAGCCATAACTGCACTGTCTTCCGGCTCCAGGTTATTCGGAATAACTGATGCAACTTCGGATAATATTAATTTTTTGCTACCTACCTCGGCAACAACTTTGTCGTCAGCAGGCATGCCGAGATTGCAACCCCAAATAACTACGGCAGTTAAAATCAGTGTATTGTATTTAAAAAACGACTTAAACATGCGGTATAGATTTCAGTAGTTTTTTGTTCACTTTTACTTTATATTTTTTGCGTAGTTCTTTTAACCAGGTTTTTTCTAAAAAGTTCTGGTATTCCGAAATATATAATCCGCGGGCTTCATCCAAAGTTTTAGGTTCAGGCGGAATTAAATCACCTCTTATAAAAGTCAGTTCGGGGTTAAATCCTGATGGTTTTGAACCGTCCCAAACATAATAATCAACCGTTGAGTTTGTTCCTTTTTCCCAGGCGCCGGATTCCATTTTAATGGCCTGTTCTTCCGCGTTTAATAAATCTTCAATTTCCTGTGCCGGCATTTCTGCCTCAAAATAATTGTCAGCTTCTTCCCTGATTTCTGAATTTTTGCAGGTTATAATCAACCCTTTAAAACGCTCTTCCCACTTAAATATTCCTTTGTTTTTCTGATAAAAATTCTGAAGTCCCAGGGTATCTTCGGCTGCAAATTTCCAAATTTTTTCTTCCATAATATTGAAAAGCAGCAAGCCGTCGTGGTATTCCTGCATCAAATATCTGAATTCGGGATATTTCTCTTCCAAATGTGTATCTTCGTATGCAATAATTTCGGTATCCACCCATTCATCAAAATGGTTGGAGTATTTTCCATCGGAAATATTTTTGTTCTGTAGAAATTGATTAAAATTATTTAGGGAATAATTGTTTCCACCGAATGAAAAAAGGTTCAGATTTTCATGGCCGTTTTCATTTACATTCAGTGAATTAACTTTTTCAATATTTTCGTTGACTCGCTCAAAACCGTATTCATTTTTTAATTTTTCAATAAACACTTTCCGGGTGCTGTTGCTGCGGTCAGGGTCGCGTTTAATTCTTGCTTCAATGTCGGCACGCACCTCTTCAAGCGGAGGCACAGGCTTTGTCCCGGTTTTTTTAATAATATGAAATCCGAATGCTGTTTCAACTGGTTTTGAAATATCGCCGATGTTTTTTAAAGCAAACGCGGGCACTGAAAATTCAGGAATCATTCGTCCGGCTGAAAACCAGGGCATTTCGCCTCCCTGTGCTGCTGAACGTTTATCGTCGGAATGTTTTTTGGCCATTTCTGCAAAATCAGCGCCATTAAGTATTTCCTTGTAAATGGAGTCAATTTCTGTTTTTAACTGGCTTTTGTTAAAATGTGGTTCACCCTGCGGAAACATTTTCATGATATGTGCCACCTGAATTTCGCCCTGGTTTTCGCGAACATGGTGAACTTTAACAACGTGGTATCCGAAAGAAGATCGAATTGGTTTTGAAATATCTCCTTCTGGTGTGGCAAAAGCGGCATTCTCGAAAGGCGTTACCATTTGAAAGGCTGTAAAATATCCCAGGTTTCCGCCATTGTTTTTGGCCGAAGGATCTTCGCTGTATTCTGCGGCAGCATCATTAAAATCACGTCCATTCAGAATTTCTTCCCGAATTGTATTGATTTTAGCCAGAACTGTCTCTTCCTGCCCGGGGCTGGCATTTTCAGGTAGTCTTAAAAGAATGTGACTGGCATTTACCTCGGTTTTCATCCGCTGGTAAAGTTCTTTAATCAGCTTCTCATCGTACTGCATATCAGTGAGGTAAGGAGCTGCCAACTCTTTCCGGTATCCGGCCAGTTCATCCCTGAAAGACTTAATGGTGTCCATTTTCAGGTTCATGGCTTCTACCACCTTCAACTTAAAATCAATGTACATATCCAGGTAATCTTTTGGCGATTTAATATCTGATTGTTCCAAAAGATTTTGATTGTTTTTCCGGTAAATGCGTTCAAATTCCTGCCGGGTAATTTCTGTTTTGTCAATGGTAATCAGCACATCACTTTTTTGTGCTTTAACCAGGCCGAAAGTTGAAATTGTTACAAAAAAAACGAGTAATGAAATTATCCCTTTCATACTGTAAAACATTTAACGTGCGCTGTAATTCGGAGCTTCACGGGTGATGGAAACATCGTGTGGATGACTTTCCTGAACTCCTGCATTTGTTATTTTGGTGAATTTTGCCTGTTGTAGCTGGTCAATATTTATGGCCCCGCAGTAACCCATTCCTGCGCGTAACCCTCCAAGAAGCTGATAAAGGACTTCGTACAATGTGCCTTTGTATGGAACCCGTGCAGCAATTCCTTCGGGCACCAGTTTATTAATGTCTTCCTCCATGTCCTGAAAGTAACGGTCTTTCGAGCCTTTTTGCATGGCTTCAATGGAACCCATTCCGCGGTACGACTTGAATTTTCTTCCCTGGTAAAGAATGGTTTCGCCGGGAGATTCTTCAACTCCTGCAAACAAACCACCCGCCATAACCGAGTTTGCGCCTGCAGCAATGGCTTTTACTATATCGCCCGAATAACGAACACCGCCATCAGCAATTACCGGAATTCCACTTCCTTTAATGGCTTTGGACACGCTGTAAACTGCCGAAAGCTGCGGAATTCCAACACCGGCAATTACACGGGTTGTACAAATTGAACCCGGTCCAATACCTACTTTTACCGCATCAGCGCCGGCTTTTACAAGGGCCTTTGCAGCTTCTTCGGTTCCGATATTTCCGGCAACGATATCTTTTTCAGGATATTTGGTTTTTATGCGTTTCAGCATTTCAATTACACCTTTCGAATGGCCGTGGGCAGTATCAATAACCAGTGCATCAACCTGAGCTTTAATCAGTTCATCCACACGGTCCATGGTGTTATCAGCAATGCCAATTCCGGCAGCAACCCGCAACCGGCCTTTTTCATCCTTGCAGGCCAGTGGCTTGTCTTTGGCTTTGGTAATGTCTTTGTAAGTTACCAAACCAATCAGTTTGTTGTTTTTATCTACCACCGGTAGTTTTTCAATTTTATAGTGTTGAAGAATTTCTGCAGCTTTTTCCAGGTCGGTAGATTCGGTGGTAGTTACCAGATTTTCGCTGGTCATCACCTGTTTAATCGGGCGGTTCATGTCTTTTTCGAACCGCAAATCGCGGTTGGTTACAATTCCCTGAAGATGTCCTTCTTTATCAACAACAGGAATGCCGCCAATTTTGTACTGGGCCATAATTCCCAACGCATCGGCAACTTTTTTATCCTGTGTAATGGTAATCGGATCATAAATCATCCCGTTTTCAGCCCTTTTAACGGTGGTAACCTGGTGAGCCTGCTCTTCAATATCCATATTTTTATGAATAACTCCAATTCCACCTTCGCGCGCAATGGCAATGGCCATTTTGTGTTCAGTAACAGTGTCCATGGCTGCGGTAACAATGGGTGCATTAATCAGAATGGAACGGGAAAAGTGAGAAGTCAGGTCCACTTGCCGGGGTAAAACTTCTGAATATGAAGGAACTAAAAGAACATCATCGAATGTTAAACCTTCAAAAATTATCTTATCGGAAAAAAATGACATGGGCTTCTTTTTTTGATTAAAAAATAAAGCGCAAAACTACAAAAATTTAGGTTATTGCTGGTTAAATTAACGCAGAATGCCGGCATTCAAACTAATAAAAATTGTTAAACATTAAAATCGGCAGGAAATATTAATTTTACCGGTATTAGCTGTTACAGAAAATGGATTTGATTGCTACCGAATGGAAGATTTCAACCAAATATTAAGCAAGCACTGGGGATTTACCGAATTTCGGCCGCTGCAGCTTGAAATTATTGAATCGGTTGCAGCAGGAAAAGATACGCTTGGGCTGATGCCAACTGGTGGTGGAAAATCCATTACCTTCCAGGTTTACTCGCTTTCGCAAAAAGGAATTTGTATTGTAATTACGCCACTTATTGCCCTAATGAAAGATCAGGTTGAAAATCTTCAGCGAAGAGGTATTAAAGCATTGAAAATTCATAGCGGAATGTCGCAAATGGAAATAAAAGTGACGCTGGACAACGCGGTTTGGGGTGATTATAAATTTCTGTATGTTTCGCCCGAACGGTTAAATTCCGAATTTTTTAAGGAGCGTCTGGTAAAAATGGATGTAAACCTGATTGCAGTTGACGAAGCGCATTGTATTTCGCAGTGGGGATACGATTTCAGGCCAAGTTACATGACTATCATTCAATTGAGGGAACTGTTGCCAGGCGTTAAATTTCTGGCTTTAACAGCCACTGCTACTCCAAAGGTTGTGGAAGACATTCAGGATAAACTGGGTTTTGAAAAACGTAACGTGCTGAGTATGTCTTTTGAGCGCGAAAACCTGAGTTATTTGGTTCGGATCCGTGAGGATAAAATGGGCTATTTGCTGGAAACGCTAAAAAATGTAAAAGGCTCGGGAGTTGTCTATGCGCGTAGCCGGAAAGGAACCCGGGAAATAGCAACGGAGCTTCGGAAGAACAAAATTTCGGCCGATTTTTATCATGCCGGAT
Organism: Mariniphaga sp.; assembly: GCA_019429205.1. Classification (GTDB taxonomy): domain Bacteria; phylum Bacteroidota; class Bacteroidia; order Bacteroidales; family Prolixibacteraceae; genus Mariniphaga. The sequence continues at coordinate 53,922 of JAHYIT010000017.1, forward strand.
TGAGCACCGGCGTCAGGCATGAAAAACAGGACGAATGGCTGGCTGGAAAAACCCGCGTGATTGTGGCTACCAACGCTTTTGGAATGGGAATTGACAAACCCGATGTACGTTTTGTGATTCACGTTGATCTGCCGGATTCACTGGAAGCCTATTTCCAGGAAGCGGGAAGGGCAGGGCGCGATGGGAAAAAGGCAGCGGCGGTTCTTTTGTATAACAATGCCGACAAAACCAAACTGAAAAAGCATGTGACGGTTGCGTTTCCTGAAATTGAAAACATTAAACGCATTTACCAGGCGCTTTGCAATTATCTGCAGGTAGCCGAAGGGTTTGGAAAAGGTCAGGTTTATGAATTCAGCTTGCAGGATTTTGCACAAACCTTTAAATTTCAGCAGGCTATGGTTTACAACAGCCTGAAAATTCTACAGCGTGAAGGGTATCTGGAATTTACCGAGGAAATGGACAATCCATCCCGAATCTATTTTTCTGTTTCCCGGGATGAATTATATAAATTCCAGGTTGCGAACGAAACATTTGATGCTTTCGTGAAACTCATTCTTCGCTCCTATACAGGCTTGTTTAACGGTTATGTGAACATTGATGAGGAATTGCTGGCACGCAGGGCAGGACTCGATCAGGATACGGTGTATAATTTTTTGAAACACTTGCGGAAATCAAAAATAATAGACTATGTTCCGCGAAACCGGAATCCGTTCATTTATTTCAGCAAAGAAAGAATCAGTCTGAACCGGCTAAAAATATCAAAGGAAAACTACGATTTCCGGAAGAAAGACTTTTTGGCCAGGGTGGGCGCTGTAATTCATTATGCTTCAAGTAATACTATGTGCCGGAGCCAGTTGCTTTTGCAGTATTTCGGTGAAAACGATTCGCCTGAGTGTGGCATTTGCGATGTTTGCCAGTCAATGCACAAAATCGGGCTTTCTGCTTTTGAGTTTAATGAAATCAGTAAACAGGTGAAAAATATTTTGGAAACGCCAAGTTCGTATGAAAATCTGCTTTTAAAGTTTAAAGGAAATCGCGAGAAAACAATGGAAGTAATAAAATGGCTTTTAGATAATCATAAAATTGTTTTTCGGGTTGACCGTAAACTGGAGTGGAATGAAAATTAGTTCTGGCTGCAAAAATTCAAGACTTTTCGAAATGTTCTATTTTTGATTTGTTTTCCATTTTTCCTCTATTTGTAATAAAACTTTCATGTTGTTGTATCCACTGCAATGTCCTGTCATAGGTTCAAATTGAATGATGGCGTCTGATTTTGGATTTTCCGTATTTTCCAGCATTTTATTGAATGCACGGAGGGCAGGATTAAGGTAGAACTCATCCATGTCGCCCATCCAAATCCAGATTTTCCCCTGAATTTTCGGACCAAGTGTTTCCCAGTTTGTTTCAACGTAATGTTTCAGATCGTACTTGCGCCAGCGCTCAGCCACTTCCCGGTCAATTTCTCCGGTTTCAGGGTCGAACAGTGGATTGGGCAATCCGTCTTCTCCTTTCGGACTGTAAAGTGCGGTAAAGGCACTAAACTGCCCGCCCGACGTGGTGTAAGTATCATTCCAACCCAACACATTTTCAAACTGAATAAAATCTTTTTGCGAGACAACCGGTTCTCCTGAAATCTCTCTCACTATTGGGCGAAGAAATCCGTGCTCGTTTATAAAAGCATTCTCATCGCGGTATATATTTATGAGTTGGAAGTTTTCAAAATCTACCGGATCGGGACTGTATGAAAAACAGCCTCCGAAAAAATCAGGATAAAAAAGTTGCAAAGCCAGCGAAACCCAGCCGCCGGTGCTGCAACCGTCCAGAAACCGCGATTCCGGTGTACCAATTCCCCGGAATTGTGTTTCTATTAACGGGATCAGCTCTTCGATTAAAGCGGTACCGTAAGGCCCGCTATTTTCAGAATCGAGCTGGTAGCAATCGCCAAACGGACCTTCGCCATCCAGAAAAACATTGATGATTTGCGGCGCTTCGTCAGATTGCCACCAGTCGAGAAACGACTTGTCCCACTGTACAAAGCGGTTGGCCCGGGTGTAGCGGCCACCGTAACCGGCAATGTTGTATCGCACCGGATATTTGCGGTCTGGTTCGCTATAAAATGAAGAAGGCAATAAAACCGCAGCTTTTACGCGCATTTCTTTGTTCCAAAATTCTGACAACAAAGGGCTTTCATAGTCAACTTCTTTTAAAAGTTGATGTTCAGCCAGAAGTTGTGGTTCTATTTTAAATTTCATGGGCAGCTCCAACTCCAGTTGTTGATTTGCCTCCAAATCAATGCGCACAGATTCGCTGTATAAATTTCCTGGTGCATTTATGCGCGATTCCTGCCTGTCCTGATCCCAAAGAACCTGAACGGTGTATCTTCCAACCGGCAGTTCATCGAGCGAAATATCAACCGATTTGGTGAACTCCTCAGATGCATCAATTGTGAAAAGATCGTTTTTTTTCCAGTTCTCAAGGTTTTTGGCAAAAATCATATTCGATTTATTTGGCCAGGTGTTTCTGCGTGGCTGATCCATTTGGCTTGTGCTGACAAACAGGAAAATTCTCCCGCTTGATTCATATTCATTCTGAACTTCTTCCGAAACCCTTGTTTTTACTGAAAGGGAACCGTTTTGAGCCCGGCTTTGCTGAACAAAAACAAGAAAGGCTATTAGAAAAATAAAAAGTAACTTTTTCATTCGAATTGTTTTTACCGGTAATATTTAAAATACGAAAGTTGCTAATTCGAAGCCAAATTTAGAAAATTCTGTTAAACGTGATGATCAAGCCAGATTTGTTAAAATCAAAACCCCGAAAGTTATATCTTTGCATCAGGTTTAATTTAAACAACTAAAAAATGGCAGATTTTAAATACCAGAAACCTTTTCCGATATTAAAAGACGATACCGAATACCGGTTGCTTACCAAAGATTATATTTCAGAAGTGGAATGCGATGGCCGTAAACTGCTGAATGTGGCTCCCGAGGGTTTGGAATTACTGGCCCGCGAAGCTTTTACAGATGTGTCGTTTTACCTGCGGGCAGCTCATTTGGAAAAACTTGCAAATATTCTGAAAGACCCGGAAGCAACCGATAACGACCGTTTTGTGGCGCATACCATGTTGCTGAACCAGGTGGTTTCGGCTGAGGGCGAATTACCAACCTGCCAGGATACCGGAACAGCAATTGTTATGGGTAAAAAGGGTGAAAACGTATTCACTGGTGTTAATGATGCCAAACATCTGTCGCAAGGCATTTTTGATACGTTTAAGGAAAAAAACCTGCGTTATTCTCAGGTGGTTCCGTTTACCATGACCGAAGAGAAAAATACCGGTACCAACCTGCCGGCGCAAATCGATATTTACGCTGAAGAAGGGAATAGTTACGAATTTCTGTTCATTACAAAAGGCGGCGGTTCGGCCAATAAAAGTTTTTTGTATCAGCAAACCAAATCGTTGTTAACCGAGGAAAATCTGACCAAATTTGTGAAAGAAAAGATTAACGATTTGGGAACTTCGGCTTGTCCGCCTTACCACCTCGCGCTTGTTATTGGCGGCACTTCGGCAGAAGCTACGCTGGCAGCGGTTAAAAAAGCTTCAGCAGGCTATTACGATAATTTACCTACCGAAGGAAACGAGGGCGGCCAGGCTTTCCGCGATTTGGAATGGGAAGAAAAAGTAACGCAAATTTGCCGCGAAGCCGGAATCGGTGCCCAGTTTGGCGGAAAATATTTTGTGCACGATGTACGCGTGATCCGGCTTCCGCGCCACGCAGCTTCCTGTCCGGTTGGGCTGGGTGTGAGTTGCAGCGCCGACCGCAACATTAAGGCAATGATTACTGCCGATGGCATTTTTCTGGAAAAACTGGAGAAAAATCCGGCCCGTTTCTTGCCCAAAGAAGCGCCGCATATGCAACCCGCTGTTGACATTGATCTCGACCAGCCAATGGCAGATATTCTGAAAGAGCTGAGCAAACACCCGGTGAAAACCCGGCTAAACCTGAACGGAACGTTGATTGTGGCCCGCGATATTGCCCACGCCCAAATCAAAAAGATGCTTGATGATGGTAAACCCATGCCAGAATATTTTAAAAACCACCCGGTTTATTATGCCGGTCCGGCGAAAACGCCCAAGGGAATGGCCTCTGGAAGTTTCGGACCGACAACTGCCGGAAGAATGGACCCGTATGTTGATGAGTTTATGAGTCATGGCGGTTCGATGGTGATGCTGGCCAAAGGAAACCGCTCACAACAGGTAACCGAAGCCTGCATAAAACACGGCGGTTTTTACCTCGGTTCCATTGGCGGCCCGGCAGCTATTTTGGCTAAAAACAGCATCAAATCTGTTGATGTGATTGATTTCCCGGATTTGGGAATGGAAGCGGTACGGAAGATAAAAGTGGAGAATTTCCCCGCCTTCATTATAGTGGATGACAAAGGGAACGACTTCTTTAAACAGTTGTAATTCGAAAAGGATTCTATTTTTTTGAGAATTAATTTAGGGGAAAGTTTCGGTTGCAATCTTTAAAAAATGAAACAATCGATTCTGTAAAAAGAAGGAATCCTTTTTAATACCGCAGAATATCATCCAGGCCTTGTTTGAGTTCCTGAAGTTGTTGCTGTGTAATTTCTCCAATTTTTTTGACCAGCCGTTCTTTTGAAACTGACCGGATTTGAAATATTACAGCTTCCGATTTTTCCATCAGACCGTTTGTTTCGTTTGGCACTAAAACAATATTGCCTTTGTAACCTTTTATTTTTGTTGTTAGCGGGCAGGTTATTACAACATGCATCATACTATTTAACAAGTTTCCGCTAAGAA
>JAHYIT010000163.1 GCA_019429205.1 Mariniphaga sp.
GTGATTTTGAATGAATCGCGTGGAAAACGATTTGTACCTGTCTTTACTATTTATCAAACACCAATTTTGTAGATTTTATTGAGTTGGTGTCTGCCAGTTGACATATCACCACTTCAATTGCATCACGTATTTTCCACTCTTCAAATCCACTGCTTTTTCTTCCATTTCAACCAATTCATATTCTTTTCCATCTACTGTGTAATAGCTTACTGAAACAGGAAGAACAACTTCCGCTTCCACTCCCACCGGAATTTCAATGTCCAGGTTTAGCATTTCGCCGGCGAGGTTCCAGTTTACCACCAGTTTTCCAAAAGGGGTTTCCTGCGATGTATTGGCCCAGGTTACGCCATCGGGGATTTGCGGCTGAATGCGGACTTTGCGGTATGCCGGTACATTTTCCACCGGACGGATTCCGCCAACTGCCTGGTAAAACCACGAACCGATGCCGTTGTAGCAGTTGTGAATGTGACTCCGGGCGCCGTTCCAGTGCTCCCAGGTGGTGGTGGCGCCGTTGTCAATCATGTAGAGGAAACCGGGGTAATCGCGCTTTTTCAGCATGGAATACATCAAATCAGCCTCGTTGTTTTCCACCACCCATTCGGTTAACACAGGCAATCCCACCAATCCGGTGGCCAGATGTCCGTTCCGGTTCACCTCGGTTTCATGGTACAATGAATTTTCAACAGCTTCCAGAATGTCTTCGGGAACCACGCCGGCAATCATCGGAAAAGCCAGGTCAACCTGCGTTCCGGTAGCGTACGTATTGGTTGTTTCATCGAAAAAAGTTTCATGAATTTTTTCCTGCAACTGCTGTTTTTTCGAAGCGTACAAACGGGCATCTTCAGGCTTTCCGAGAATTCCGGCCATGCGTTCCATGTTGTCCAAACAAACGGCGATAAACGAATTGTTCACCAGGTCAACCGACCTTTCATCGGTCTGGTCGATTCCCTCCGGCGTGGCCCAGTCGCCAAGGTACCAGCCGCGGTAGTCGGTGTCGGGCCAGCGTTTCAGCAAGCCGTCAACCGTGTGTGCATCCACATAACCCAGCCACTGCTGCATCACCGGGTAATATTTTTCCAGCACCAGCGTGTCGCCGTAGTTCAAATACGTTTGCCACGAAGCGGTGATGATAAATCCGCACCAGTAGGGACCTCCGCCGGCCCGGTATGGATTTGGGGCGGTATGCGGCATCCCGCCGTCTTCGCGGATAACATCGGCCCAGGCCTGCAGCCAGTTGTTATACACCGGCGCCAGGTTAAACATGATTTGCGCCGTTAAAGTGGATGCATTTCCGTCGCCACCATAGCCGAGGCGCTCGATTTGCGGACAATCCACAAAATCGCCGCCAATGCTCAGGCATTGCAAAGTGTAAAACAGCATATCGTGAATGGCATTCAAATCGGGGTCGGAACATTCGAATGTCGCAGCCAGCTCAAAATCGGTGTGAATCAGGTAAGCTTTAATTGACTCAGCAGCCGGTTTTTCGTTCAGCCCGGTAATCCGAATATAACGGAATCCATTGTAATTGAACTTATTGATGAACATTTCGGGCGAAGACCCGGAGGCAATATACTTATTCCATTGGTTCCTGTCGTTAAACCGTTCGCCGTTAATTAAATGGTCGCAGTAATCCAGTTTTACTTCCTGTGCTTTTTGCAGATTGGGAAAATGCATTTCCACCCACCCGGTTAAATTTTTTCCCATATCCACCAGAAACGTGTCGGGTGCAATTTCTGTTATGGAGACCGGGCTGATGGTATCGGTAATGGCATTTTGTTCGGTCATTTGCGGGCTTGCGTTATGTGCAGGAATATCCACCAGCGAAACCGGCTGCCAGGGATTTTCGGGATTTTCGGTTTTCAAATCATTTTTCGCCAGTGTTCCGTCAACTATCTCGCCGCCAAACTGGTTAGGCCGCCAGTTGCCGTGCCGGGTGTAGCTGCTTTTCCGTCCCTGCCAGTTTTCATCGGTTGCCAGAATGATTTCCCGTTGGTTGTTTTTAACCTTTTCCAGTTGTGCCCGCACCACCGGACCGTTGTTCACCACTCCGGGCAATCCTTCGGTGTACCAGCCACTGCCCAGCCAGAGGATAATTTCGTTTTCCCCATTTTGCAGGAGTTCGGAAACATCGTAAGTGTTGATAAGCGAACGTTTGTCGAATTGTGAAACCGCCGGCGCCAGCACACCATCACCTACTTTTTTGCCGTTGAGAAAAACTTCGTGATACCCCAGCGAATTTACATGCAGAAAATAATTTGAATCCGTTTCGTCCACTTCAAAAGCCTGATAAAGTTGCGGACATTCCCGGTAACCGTTTTCGGTATTGAAAGCGATGTAAACGGCCTGCCAGTCGTTTTCACTGAGCACCCCAATGCTGAACCGGGCCGGTTCGCTCCAGCCGGAGACATTCCCGGCCTCATCCCAAACGCGGACTTTCCACCAGGCTGCATGGCCGGGGTTCAGTTTTTGGCCCTGATACGGCACAAAAACAGACGCAGAGGATTCCACTTTTCCGGAATTCCACAAATCGGCTTTATTTTCTGTTAAATCCGAACGTTCATCGGCAACCAGAATCTGAAAGGCTTTTTGTTCAGTCCCGTTTTTTTCACTGCTGATTTTCCAGCTAAACCGGGGCGTTGTTTTGTCGATGCCCAACGGATTTTGAAGGCTTTCGCAACGGAGGTCGAAAACTTCGGGGGCGGTTTTGGAATTGCACCCAACGATAAAAAAGAGAACAATCGGAAAGTAAAGAATGGCAAATCGGTTCATATAAAGATGGTTTAGATTGTTTTAAATTTCCCATAAAAATATCCAACTTTTTTTAATTTTCCTTATCCAAACTCCGGCCCGCAAATCAGAAATTGTTTTTCAGGAATTTCCGGAGAATTTTCACCCAAAACCATCCGGACAAACTGTCTTTGGTTTTTAAATCCGATTGTGTATAGCCAGGTGATTAATTCCGTTTTATCATCCAAAACATCAATAACTATGGGTTGAAAAGGAATTTTTTTAAGTAACTGAATAATGAGCATTTTTGCCTCCTTTTCAGAATCAGCCGAAACCGGGCCAACCTGAAAAAACCGGGCGCCCTTTCTTCCCAAAGCAATTCCTCTCATAACGTTGTTTTGCTTTATCGTCCAGGCATTTTCGGGGCTTTCCTGAATTAAAAAATCTACCAGAAAATTTCGCCCGGCTCCAAAAACGTTTGCATCACATTTTATGATTTCAGGTATATCAGCTGAATGAATCCTTATCGGGAGATTTTCATTTTCGAAATCCGGCAAGTCTTTGTTAATTAATTCCAAAATCATCCTGTTAATGACTCTTTCATTTTTGAACCCAAATTTTTGATAAACCGGCTGACCGGCAGGTGTGGCATCGAGTTTTATGGTTTTGATTGCTTTTAACCGGTTTAGAATTTCTGCTAATAGCAATTTACTGAATCCCCTGCCGCGGTGGCTCTTTTCAACCAAAACCATTCCAATCCATGCTACCCGATTTTGGTAATTTATGGCTGTTGCAGTGGCCACAATTTTACCACCTTCTTCAACTGCCAGACAAACATTTCCCTGATTTTCAACCAAAAGCAGCCAATCCTTTTCGGTCTGGTTCCACCCTTCAGCATTTGAAAGCACCAAAGCCTGCTGAATATCCTTAATGTTCAATGTTTTCAGGCGAGCCACCTGTGGAGGTTTTCTTTTACAAAATCATCGTCGTTCAAATGAGGATAAACGGCATACACGCGGTCGATTTCCTCTTTTTGTCCGGGTGAAAGTCCTTCATTTTCATTCAGCGTCCGGATGTTTTCAAGCAGTCCCTGCCGGCGTAACACCTCATGAATGCCGGTTATACAGCCTTTAAAATCATTCGCCACATCAAAAAAGGCGGCATTGCAGTCGGTAATCTGGTTGGCTAACGCCAACACATCCTGCATGTTGTCAGATAACTGATTTTTCTGAACCTTTTCCAAAAGTTCGACAGCTTTGTTCGTCCAGACAGCCCAGTGCCCCAGCAATCCGCCAACAATGCGTTTTTTAACCGTTCTTCCGTTCACCTCAAACCTGTATTCCGCCAACAAATCCACCAGGATATTGTCGTCGTTGCCGGTGTACAGCGCAATGTAATCTGCCCTGCCCGATTCGGCCACACCGCGCACCACATCCAGTGTTTGGTAACGGTTGAATGGCGCCATTTTTATTGCGATAACGTTTTCAATCCGGGCAAATTCACGCCAGAAATTTACATCCAGTTTTCGACCGCCCACAGCGGGTTGCAGGTAAAAACCGATAACCGGAATTACTTCGGCAACAGTCCGGCAATGTTCCAGAATTTCCTGATTGGATGATTCAGAAAAAGCAGCCACACTAAGCAAAACAGCATGATAACCGGTTTGCAGGGCAAGTTCAGCCTCGGCAACGGCCTGTTTGGTTTGGCCAATCACACCGGCAATGCGAATAACCGGTTTTTTGTTTTTTGCTTCAAAACGGTCAAACTCTTCGCGGGCGATTTCCAAAACCGGTTTGTACAAATTAAATTGAGGTAACCGGATTTCGAACTGAGTAGTGTGCACACCAACGGCAACACCACCTGCTCCGGCATCGAGGTAATACCGCATTAATGCGCGCTGCCGGCGTTCGTCCAACTTTCGGTTTTTGTTCAGTGCCAGCGGTAGCGCCGGAATGACAACTCCTTTATGTAATGAGGTTAATATTTCGGAAGGTAGTTCTTTGTAATTCATCTTTCTGTTATAGTAGTTAATCCCATAAATCTCGACTTAATCTCTATAAATATCCACAATTCCCAACTTAATTTCCACCAATCCCAATCAATCTCCACCAATCACTATAAATCTCGACTTAATCTCCTTTAATATTTCCCATCCCTCACTTCAAAATGTGTCGGTTTTCCCAGCAGTTTTTTCTCTTCTTCCATCCATCGCGCGGTCCAATCCATTACTTTATGAACAGGAATCTGTGGTTTTCCAAATAACCTGAATGCCTGTTCGGCATTGCTTAAAAGAGCGGTTTCAGCCTCATTGCCGGAAAACTGAACCTTTGTTTTAAAGAGTTTTCCAAACTCCAGCGCCACATCCCGCACTTTTAAAATTTCTAGGCCGGTAATGTTCAGAACCGAAGCCGGACTGGCAGTATGTTCCAGGGAACGAAGCACCATGTTATTGGCATCGCCCTGCCAAATTGCATTAAACCAGCCCATGGTTAAATCTACAGGTTGATTGTTTTTTACTTTGGAAGCTATATCAACCAGCACACCGTAACGCGGTTCCACGGCATAGTTCAGGCGGATGAGCGCCACCGGAGTTTTATATTTTTGGCTCCCGTATTCAAACATCCGCTCGCGGCCCAGGCACGATTGTGCATATTCTCCAACCGGTTCGGGTTTGTCGGTTTCTTTAGAACCTCCCGACTCCACCGGCACAAGCGGATAGACACAACCGGTAGAATAGGCCACAATCCTCGAATCTTTAAAATTTTCGGCCACAAGTGCCGGCAGGTAAGAATTCATGGCCCAGGTCAACGAAAGATTTTCTTCGGAACCAAACTTCATTCCGGCCAGAAAAAATACATTTTTCATTTTGGGCAGGCTTTCCAGAAAATTCCTGTCGAGTAAATCGCCGGGAATGGTTTCAATGCCCCACTTTTCAATTTGGGCTTTTTCATTCGTATTACAGAAACGGGAAACCCCGGTAATCTGTTTTTTCACACCGGCTTCATTGCAGGCCCTTTTTGCCATTCGGGCCAGCGACGGACCAATCTTTCCGGCTATTCCCAAAAAAAGAATATCCCCGTCAAGCCTTTTAAACCATTCAACTGTTTCCGAAGAAGGACGGGATAAAAGCTCATCCAGTTCTGCTTCGTTTGCTATATTTTTTGGATAATCCTCCATCGTTTACAAAAACTTTTATAATGAATTTAAAATCAAAGCGATTGCAGATATCCAATGATTCGGCTGTACATCAAATAAACCATCAGGCTGATTAATATAAATCCAAAAACGGCCAGAAAGTTTTGCCACGGGTTGTTTTTCATCTTACCCATTACTTTTTTGTTATTCAGAATAAGAAACATCCCAAATGCAATAAGCGGCACTGCCAGAATGGAAGAAGCCTGAGCGAGAATCAGGGCATAAATCACATTACCGCGAAAGAATACGGCAATGACCATTCCCAAAAGCAGGGCAATGGTGGTAAATACTTTTGGCATTTTTTCGTCCATGTTCCGGCCAAGGCCAAGTCCGTCGGATAGCAAGCCGCCACCCATGACTGCATTTACCATAAGCGAAGAAAAAGCGGCGGCACACAAACCAATACTGAAAATGATTTTGGCATAACTTCCGAAAAGTGATTCAAGCTGCAGCGCCATATCAGCCGCAGAATTTACGGTAATTCCCAATGGATGCAATGCCGTTGCTGAAGTAACAATTATTAATATCGAAATGAGCGCGAGCATAAAAATTCCTACATATGAATCCTTGAGTCCCTTTTTCATATCCGCAACCTTCCAACCTTTATTTTGGGCCAGATAGGATTGATACAATGCAGCATGCAACACAAAAGTGGTACCCACCAGCGCAGCTATAATATCGAGAGAACCGAACGAAAATGAACTGGGCACAAATCCACCGGCGATGTCGCTTACAGCAGGTTTTGTAAGCAACAGGTTAAAAAGGAAAGCCAGAATCATAATCATCACCAGAACCATCATCAGCTTTTCGAGTACTTTATACAGGTTTTTTGCCCAAAAGAGAAGGACAATGGCAGAAGGGGTAAAAATGAGCGGCCAAATCCGTTCATCAATGCCGGTTATTCCCTGCATGGCAATGCCCACGCCCAGGTTATTTCCAAACTGAAAACTGGAAGCCGCCATAAAAGCTGAAATGCCGATTATCGCCGAAAACCACCTGCCGTAATTTCCGGCAATGGATTGAAGGATGGAATCGTTGCTGGTAGTGCCAAACCGCGCGCCCATAGACGTGTAGATATACATTGAAATTGCAGCCAGCACAATGACCCATAAAAATGCATACCCATGTTCCGAACCCATCCGCGAAGAAACCGTGATACTGCCCGGCCCCAATACTACCGAAGCGATAATAAAGCCGGGCCCTAGGGATTTAAAGTAGATTTTTAAGTTTTTAAGCCATTGCATAGTTAATCGTTTTATTTATAGTTCATTCCGTATTAAAATTCCGGATCCACTTGTTTCAAATTTTTTGAAAACCTAAAAATAATATCTTTACTATGCCTGCTGCTATAGTTTGGGAAATATTTTTTTGATAATGTCGGTAATTAATTACTGAAATTTCCAAAAAAAATAATTCAAGTCAGTCTCAGAAAGTGGTTCATCAAAATAAAAATGTCACGACCTAAAATAACATAATAAAAAAATGGCTGCCCCGGTTTTGAGACAGCCACTCGTATTTTCCGTAAATATTAAAAAAGATATTTAGTAACCAGGATTTTGCGGTCTCAAATTTGGATTGATATCAAGTTCAGTTGCAGGAAGCGGGAATAAATAATCACGCGATGCATCGAAATTGGAATGTGGTTCCAACGCATTAGGGCCTTTAAAAGCATCATCACCCAATCTTCTGCGTTTAATGTCAAACCAGCGTTTATATTCAAATGCCAGTTCTATCCGTCTTTCTTCCAAAACCAAATTCACAAACTGGTACTTACTCAAACCATCCGGAACATCTTCAGGGAATGAAACGGTTTCGCCTGCCCAGTTTCTTGCTCTCGCTCGAATTTGGTTCACGAATCCCACCACTTCGGAATGTACACCGTTAGCTTCAGCACCAGCCTCAGCAGCTATCAGTAATATTTCAGCATACCTGAAAGCAGAATAATTGTGATCGGAATATCTGCCGTCGCCACTTGCATTACCGGGAAATCTTGAATATTTTGCGATATGCGGTCTTTGCGTATTGTCAAATTCAGTATAAGGAACCATAACCCCCTTTACTAAAATTGAATCATCAAAACTCACCCATTTACGATAATCTCTGTTATCCCATGTATTAAATACCTGCATGGAAGGAACAAGCACACTCCAACCCTGGTGGTCTGCTCCTCTGATACCAGACATAGGCGCCATTAGATCATCATTTGCTCCGCCACCACCGGCCGCTACGGAGCATATCAATTACGCCTTTTTCGGCATCTGCAGCCCAAACCGGCCACGGAGGCCATGGAGCATTTCTAACCTTTTCTCCTCCGTACAAAGCAAGCTGGGTGGAGTTGTTATAATTGAAAGCGGTAAACGGGTGAATGGCCATCGTTCCCAGAGCTCCGGCTGAAGCGGTTGCAATGGCCTGGCGGTGGAAAATGTTACGTTTTGCCATGATATTCGTTTTTTTTTGGTTTAGAACATGAATTTCATACTTTTCTGCCAAATTACTGAATCCCGCAAAAAAACTTGCTTTTTCTGACTGATTTCTTTCCTCTTTTAAAAAATCCGGTTTCCTGATAAAACGCATTCCGGCAAACAATATTCGCGGTTAGTTTTTCACGTTATCCATGTATTTTGTTCAAAAAATGGAAAAGTATTCATCTTGTATTTTGTCTTTTTTTTCACAGAATAAACTTTCCTTTTATCCAAAATTTGGTATTAGACACAGATTTTCAGATATCTGATTCCACGTCAACCCCATATACTATAAAAACCTGAATTGCCTGCTCCGCTTTTCGATTGGTTAGTTCTTCCATTCTGTGCAAATTCTGCTGATTTCAAAATTTTTACCTCTGTAAGCTTTACAGCATTAAGTAAACGACATTGATTTATAACTGCAAAACAAAAGGAAGCTTTAGAAATACACTTCCTAAAACTTCCTCTGAATGAACATACACTACCTAAAATCTATTATTTATGAAATTAAGGCTCTTTCGAAAACCTCATGTTGGCAATATAATATACAATATCCTTATCGAAGTCAATCCAGGGTTCTGTACCAATATTAAGTACAATTACCCTGTTGTGTCTTCCTATGGCATTTGACATATCGAGAGTTACATCAGCCCATTTTTCAAGATTGGCATCAGGGATACATATATGTCCCATATCCCAGTATTCCTGACCAAAATTGCTGTTGTCACCAAAAGACCACATCCGGTTCATAATTCTGGGCCAGAAGCACTGGAACTTTTCGTATTTCCCTTCAAAAGTGCTTTTTTCAGGGGCATACGTCGTAAATTTAAAATACCGGTATTCTTCAGGATTGAACTGATATTCTTTTGGCAATGCAATTACAAATGATGAACTTGTTGCTTTACAAATTACTTTAAACACATTTTCAAT
>JAHYIT010000164.1 GCA_019429205.1 Mariniphaga sp.
GATTTCTTTTTTACTGTAAAAATATGATTTTCAAACTGCTTGTCAAAACTGTTCTTCCTTGCTTTCCCTCATGTTTTACTGAATTCAGAACTCCTGACCTCGTTCAACAAAAATAAGTATTTGCGGGCACAATAGCGCGAACAAAAAAAGCGGTAAATTTGCCACATGCAATTAATATTACCAATTTATCCGAGCAATACCACGCTGATAAACGCCCATCTTGGAGTGTATGAGCGAGAAGGCATTGTTCAATATTTAGTCAATGGTTTGCCAGTTTATTCCCATTCCAGGGACGACAATGCCTCCTTTCGGTTTATCACCAGTAATTTTATACATCAGGGCTTATGCCGCAATGTTGATATTGAGCGTGCCTTTGGTGTTAGCGAAGATAGTGTAAGCAGGGCATTAAAGAAGTATGAGGCCAAAGGTAAGGATGGTTTTTTTGGTGCTGATGCCCGTCATGGCAGGGCTTACAAGATAGTTGGCGGATGCCGGGAGAGGATTCAGTCCAGGTTGGATAAAGGGCAAAGTGTTTACTCCATAGCCAAAGAAGAAGGTGTAAGAGAGTCGGCTATACGCTATCAAATCAAACAAGGGTATTTAAAAAAAAGTCCGCGCTAATTCAACCAGAAGGTTTAGGCACTACCCTGAACCAACGCAATGAGGTTGATCAGCACGCTGCATTTGGCATAGCCGCTTCGCGTGTTGAAGAACGCGTAGCTTGTTCGCTTGGGCAAGGCGGGGTACCTGATATTAAGTTTGAAGAAGGCCAGGCATTGAGTTGCGCGGGGGTTCTGTTTTTATTGCCGGCCCTAATTGCGCAGGGTTTACTAAAAACAAAAGAAGTTTATACCTGGCCTTCGAAAGTGTACTACAGCCTGGAGTCTATCGTTCTCACCCTGGCCTTCATGGCGCTTTTGCGCATCAAAAACCCTGAACAGCTCAAACAATGCAAGCCTGGTGAAATTGGCCGTGTTATAGGATTGGACAGGATTCCCGAGATGAGGTGCCTGCGCAGCAAACTTCAATTGCTCACCTCTCAAAAGCAGGCCATGCCACTGAACAACCTGTTGGTTGATTCATGGTATAATGAAGATTCATCACAGGATGCAGATTTTTTATATATCGATGGGCATGTGCGTATTTATTACGGTAACAAAGCCAACCTTCCTGTAAAATATGTTTCCAGGCAAAAACTTTGCCTGAATGCCACTTCCGAGTATTGGGTAAACGATGCCAAAGGAATGCCCGTGATGATGGTTATGGGAGAGCTGACAGAGAAACTGCAAACAGTTATCGAAGAACAAATTATCCCTGAGCTCCAGAAAACCAAACTTTTGGCAGCAGATAAGCCTATGGTGGACAACAATCAACCCGTATGCACATTTGTTTTCGACCGCGAAGCTTACCAGCCTGCATTTTTCAAAAGGCTATGGGAGAAGTACAAAATAGCCATTATAACCTATCGCAAAAATGTAACGGACAAATGGCCCGATAAAAGCTTTAAAAGCACTGATGTAAAGGTGATGCAGCAAAACGTTAACATGCAACTCTGCGAGCTTGGGACACAACTGGGCGGTTACTGGTTCCGCGAAATCAGGCGCTTGACCGAAGATGGCCACCAAACAGCCATCATTACCACTCACCCTACCTTAAAAATTGAATTCATTGCCGGGCGAATGTTCGCCAGATGGAGCCAGGAAAACTTCTTCCGGTACCTTATCCAGGATTACGATTTTGACAAAATAGTTTCTTTCGGGACAGAACCAGTCAACCCTGAAAAGGAGATAGTGAACCCTGAATACCGTAAACTGTGCCACCAACTCAAAAAGCTAAGGGAAAAAATCCGGCGCATTGAAGCCCGGTTCTACCCTTTGTTGCAATTGGCCATTGACCAGCCTATTGATGAGTTGCCCGCTATATCGCGCAAACAGGCAGAATACAGAGAAAAAATCGAAGACTTCCGAAAACAGGAAAAATCGCTCTTGTTACAACGGAGCCAGCTAAAACCACGCCTGAAAGTAAGCCAAATGCCCGAACAAAAACGGTACAATAAACTCAAAACAGAAAGCAAACTGCTGATGAATGTGTTACGAATGATTTGCTATCGGGCAGAATCTGCTGTTGCAGAATATATTGCCCCCTTTCTGGCAAAAGAAGAAGATGAAAAACGCATGGTAGTGAAACAAATCATCCAGTCGAATGCAGATATATCCCCCGACTATATCAATAAAACACTTACCGTAACCCTGCATTCTTTGTCGGCAAACCGGTTCAACAATGCTGCCTCTGAACTGGCGCAACTGTTAAACCAAACCGAAACAGTTTTCCCAGGTACTAATTTGCAATTGATTTATAAAATTACCGCGAAATCAGAGTGCGAGGGGTAAGGAGTTCTGAGATTATTAATCAACTATATTCTGCGAGACGATTTTTCTGTTAAGTATTCATTTTCAAAAATGAATCAGTTCATTCATTTGCTTGCGTTTTCGGGCACAGGAATTTCTTCTGATTACTGGATGCCATCAAATGAAAATGTTAAACCTGAAAATTCAATCCAAAATTCATTCGGGGTTGCCAAAACCTTTCTGGATGGTTTGTATGAGTTATACGATCGCAAATATCAGGGTTCTGTAGCTGATCCTTCGGCAGGTGGATATAGATTCATACCGGTTTACGATAACTTAAAACTTTATCATAGAAGTTTATTCAGCATATTTCCGTCAGTGAGTTACAGTTTTAAATTATCCGGCAAAACCATTTATCGGGCTCGGAACAGGCTATTTTCAAAAAAAATTCGACGGCCCTTTTGATTCTGAATTTTCTGAAAACGGAATAGGAATAATACCTTCGGCAGGCGCTGTTTTTGATGTAAAAACAGTTAAAAACCTGTCCGTTATAACGGAGATTTCATACAATAAAATTTTCTTTAGGCATCAGTTATCCTTTGTTTCTGTAAATTTAGGAGTATATTACTCATTCAATCGGAATTAACAAAACCCACTTTATCCCGCACCCAAATCTCTAAGGATTAAGCAGTTCCCCTAATATTCTGTTTCAAGGAACCACTTCCCTCCCGGCAAGCCTGTGAAAAAATGCACAACGCGTTGAACAATATTGCATATTTGTGCTAATTTTGTAGTGCATTTCATTCAGAATAAAAAATGGAAACACTAATTCAAAAACAGCAATCATTGCTTGCCCGGACAAACTTGTCGTTCAAGCGGTACATGTTCGGCAAATTTCCATGGAATAGCCGTATGGCCGGACTTGTTGGTCCACGGGGTGTGGGAAAAACCACTATGCTGCTGCAATATATCAAAGAACAAAATGTTCCGGATATACTGTATGTTTCGGCAGACGATATTTATTTTTCAAACCACAGATTGACAGATGTGGCAGATGAATTTTTTAAAAATGGCGGAAAACGACTTTTTATTGACGAAATCCACAAGTATAAAGATTGGTCGGTTGAATTGAAAAACATTTATGATTTTTATCCCGGTTTAAAGGTCTGTTTCACCGGCTCATCCATTCTCGATATTCGCAAAGGAATGGCCGATTTGAGCCGTCGGGCGCTGATGTTTTCTATGCAGGGATTTTCATTTCGCGAATATTTGAAATTCGAACACGAAATTGACGTACAGGTACATTCGTTTAAAGAAATTATCAGCAATCATATCTCTTTAATTGACAAGATAGAACACCCGCTGCCACTTTTTCGTGAATATTTGCATAAAGGCTATTATCCGATGGCAAACGAAGATAATCTGGCAATCCGTTTGGGACAAATATTGAATTTAACGCTCGAAGTTGATATACCTCAGTTTGCAAATTTATCAGTAACAACTGCGCGAAAACTAAAAAAGCTGTTGCTTGTAGTTGCCGAAAGCGTACCGTTTAAACCCAATTTTGTGTCGCTTGCCGGAAAGTTGGAAGTGAGTCGCAATTCGCTTGAAGATTATCTTACTTTTATGGAAGATGCGGGACTTATTTCCCGCTTACGCGACCATGCAGCAGGAATAATCGGTTTGGGAAAAGTGGAAAAAGTATATTTAGATAATTCCAATTTGATTTATTATTTATCGGCGAAAGAAGCTGAAACCGGAAATATCCGCGAAACATTTTTCATGAATCAAATGCGGGTAAATAATGCGATAGCTTCTTCTGCTGTTGCCGATTTTAAAATTGACAAATACACTTTTGAAGTTGGAGGAAAAAACAAGTCGCAGGCACAAATCAAAAACACGCCCAATGCCTTTATTGTAAAAGATGATATTGAATACGGCTATAAAAATGTTGTGCCTTTGTGGGCATTTGGATTGAACTACTGATTCTTATTATAAACGAAAGTTAAAGAAAAATCTATTCGATGCACCGGAACTTGTAATTGATGTGTAAAGTCATTTGTAAACAACTTGATATTCCATCAATTTAATGGATTAAAAGTACGTTATCTTCAAAAGAACAACACAGGATGTCATGCGGCAATATCAGCTCCATTTTTGTGCCGGAAAGCAACGTCTAACAGGAAAAGGGAATGGTTAAACCCACTTTATCCCGCCTTTCTTTTTGCATCAGGCAATTAATTTCTATTTTTAGGGCCAAATTTTACGCGCCATGATTACGCTGACCCAATTGGAATATATTGTTGCGGTGGATACGTATCGCCATTTTGGCAAAGCCGCCGAATCGTGTTTTATCACCCAGCCCACGCTTTCCATGCAAATAAAAAAGCTGGAGGAAGATATGGAAATCATTATTTTCGACCGCAGCAAACAACCTTTAATTCCTACCGATGTGGGCCAGCGGATAATTGAACAGGCGCGCATTGTGCTGAAACAGGCCGAAGAATTGAACAATATCGTAAAAGACCACAAAAACCAGGTTTCGGGGATGTTGCGCATTGGAATTATTCCCACACTGGCACCCTATTTATTACCCATTTTTATTGGCCGGTACAAAAGGAAATATCCCAACATATTCATTAAAGTGGTGGAGCAAACCACCAATGAAATTGTAAACCTTCTGAATAAAGATTTGATTGATGTGGGAATTCTGGTTACACCACTGAAAGAGGAAAAAATTATTGAAAAGCCGGTGTTTTACGAAGAGATGATGATTTATATGAATCCGGAAAGCAAACTGCACAAAAAGAAGGAAATCACGCTGAAAGACATTGCCATCCCAGAAATCTGGCTGCTGAGCGACGGTCACTGTTTTCGCGACCAGGTGGTTAATCTTTGCTCGTTCCTCGGTACGGTTGACAGCCAGTTGCCTTTCCATTTCGAAGCCGGCTCGCTGGAAACGCTCATGAATATTGTTGACCGTGAAGGCGGAATTACGCTCATTCCCGAACTGGCAACCCTAAACATGTCGGAACAAAAGAAAGACAATGTGCGCTCATTCAGTAACCTGAAACCGTTGCGCGAGGTGAGCCTGGCCTATTCGCGGCATTTTGCAAAGCATAAACTCATAAATCTGCTGTGGCGCGAGATAAAAGATGCCATTCCGCAGGAACTTCAAAATGAACAACGTGGAACAGTTGTGGAATGGAAATAAATTTTTCCCCTATTCAAAAAAATAATTACCTTTGCGCCCTGTTTTTGCGGACGTGGCGGAATTGGTAGACGCGCCAGACTTAGGATCTGGTGCCACACGGCGTGGGGGTTCGAGTCCCTTCGTCCGCACAAACACCGCCGGCTAATCCAACCAGTGATTTTGCCGGCGGTGATTTAATGAAAGGTTCTGAAAATATATTATTCGATTCAATATGAAGGTTACCAGAGAAAATATCGACAATGTAAATGCTGTAGTTAAGGTTTTAATTGAAAAACCGGATTACGAAAAAACAGTTGAAGAAACGTTAAAAGACTATCGCCAAAAGGCTTCTATTCCAGGATTCAGACCGGGGAAAGCGCCCATGGGGCTCATTAAGAGGCGTTTCGAAAAATCGGTGATGGCGGAAGAAATCAATAAAATGCTGTCGCAAAACCTCACCCGCTATTTGATGGATGAAAAGCTGCAGGTTTTGGGCGAACCACTTGCCAGCAACGAACATCAAAAATCCATCGACTGGGAAAAAGATGAAGATTTTGAATTCGCATTCGATGTGGCTTTGGCGCCAAAAGTTGAAGTTCCGTTAAGTGAAGAGGACAAACTCAAATACTTCACCATTAAAGTAACCGACGATATGGTGAACGAACAGGTGGAGATGATTCAGTCGCAAATGGGCGAAAATACCGATGCTGACGAAGTGGCAGAAAAGAGCCTGGTGCGCGGAGATTTTGTGGAACTGGATGAGGAAGGCAATGAGAAAGAAGAAGCAATTAAAGCTGATGGTGTATTGCTTTCGGTTGACCTGGTAAAAGATGAAGAAATTAAAAAGCAGTTCATTGGAAAACAGAAGGAGGAAGTACTGATTTTCGACCCTGTTACAGCTTACCAGGACAGACACGAAGTGGGTCACCTGCTGAAAATCAGCCATGAACAGGCCGATGAGCTCAACAGCATTTTCAGGTTCACCATTACTGAAATTCTCGACTTCCGGAAAGCCGAACTGAATGAAGAACTCTACAAAAAAATATACGGTGAAGACACTGACGTAAAAACCGAAGAAGACCTGAGAAACAGGCTGAAGGAAGAAATTGCCAACAGTTTGTTGCAGTCGTCTGACCGGAGATTTGCCTACGACACCCGCGATGCACTGGTTGAAAAAGTGAATCCTGAATTACCGGAAGCGTTTCTGAAACGCTGGCTGAAAGAAGCCAACCAGGATGTGACTGACGAACAGATTGAAAACGATTTTGAAGGATTCATGAAAGACCTGCGCTGGCAACTCATTAAAGATTTCATTGTAAAGGAAAATGAACTAAAGGTGGAAGAAGAGGAAGCATTTGGTTTAGCCAAACAACTTGCACACGCCCAGTATAGCCAGTATGGAATTTACAATGCACCGGAAGACCAATTGGAGTCGTTTGCCAAAATGATTCTGGAAAAACCGGAAGAAAAAGAAAGATTGTACAATAAAGTTCTGGAAGACAAGGTAATTGACGTGGTAAAAGGAAAAGTTACCCTTGAAAATAAAGAAGTTACCCGCGAAGAGTTTGAAGAAATGGCTAAATAACAATTGCTGAAAGTTATAGCAAACAACTTTTTTATAACTTTGTAGTTCGTTTTCAACATAAAGCAGAATTACAAAGTTATTTTTTTATAAGGAGAATTTAAAATGAATAAATACGAAGAATTCAGAAAATATGCCGTTAAACACGAAGGTATCAGCAGTTTAACGTTGCAACAATATAGTTCAGCCTACGGAAACTACATTTCGCCCACCATTATTGAAGAACGCCAGTTAAATATTGCATCCATGGATGTTTTTTCCCGGTTGATGATGGACCGGATTATCTTTTTGGGCGTTCCGATTGATGATACGGTTGCCAACATTATCCAGGCGCAGTTGCTGTTTCTGGAATCCACCGACCCGTCCAAAGACATTCAGATTTACCTGAATTCACCTGGTGGGCATGTTCACGCAGGTCTCGGAATCTATGACACCATGCAATACATTTCAGCCGATGTTGCCACAATATGCACCGGAATGGCTGCATCGATGGGAGCAATTTTGCTAACTGCCGGCGCAAAAGGAAAACGTTCGGCCCTGAAACACTCACGGGTGATGATTCATCAGCCAATGGGCGGCGCACAAGGACAAGCATCTGATATTGAAATTACCGCACGCGAAATACTCAAAATTAAAGCTGAGTTGTATAATATTATCGCCGAACATACCGGAAAAACACTCAAACAAATTGAAAAAGATTCGGATCGCGATTATTGGATGACTTCGGAAGAAGCATTAAAATACGGCATGATTGATGAAATTTTAGTGAGAGATAAGGTAAAAAAATAATCAATGGCAAATAAAATCAGAATGGATAAATGCTCTTTTTGCGGACGTGAAAAAAAGGAAGTAAACCTCCTGATTGCCGGGATCGAGGCACATATCTGCGATCGCTGTGCAGAGCAGGCATACTCCATTATCCAGGAAGAAATAAAAAAGGATAGTTCTTTCGATTTGGCCGGGATTCAGCTCCTGAAGCCAAAACAAATCAAAGAGTTTGTTGACCAGTATGTAATTGGTCAGGACGAGGCGAAAAAAATTATTTCAGTTGCCGTTTACAACCATTACAAAAGGTTGACCCAGCCCCTTGATAAAGACGAAACCGAAATTGAAAAATCGAACATCATTCTGGTGGGTGAAACCGGAACGGGAAAAACATTGCTGGCACGCACCATTGCAAAAATGCTGCATGTGCCTTTTACCATTGTTGATGCTACCGTGCTTACCGAAGCAGGTTATGTTGGAGAAGACATTGAAAGTATCTTAACCCGCCTGCTGCAGGCAGCCGATTACAACACCGAAGCTGCAGAGCGCGGCATCGTTTTTATCGATGAAATTGACAAAATTGCACGCAAAAGCGATAATCCTTCCATTACCCGCGATGTTTCAGGCGAAGGCGTACAGCAAGGTTTGCTGAAACTACTTGAAGGCGCCGTGGTAAATGTTCCGCCCCAGGGAGGCCGAAAACATCCCGAGCAGAAGTTGATTCCTGTGGACACCAAAAACATCCTGTTTATTTGCGGTGGCGCTTTCGACGGAATTGAACGGAAAATAGCCAACCGCCTCAACACAAAAGTAATTGGTTACAGTGCCGCCAAGGAGGTGGACAGAATCGAGCGTGAAAACCTGCTTCAGTATATAGCACCACAGGATTTAAAATCTTTTGGTTTAATTCCCGAGATTATTGGCCGGTTACCGGTTTTGGTTCATCTCGATCCGCTGGACAAAAACGCACTGCGCAGAATTCTTACCGAACCTAAAAATTCAGTTATCAAACAATACAAAAAGCTTTTCAAAATCGATAAAATCGAACTGGAATTTGAAGAAGAAGCACTTCAACACATTGTTGAAAAGGCCATTGAATTTAAGTTGGGCGCACGTGGCCTGCGTTCCATTTGTGAAAGCATTATGAATGACGCCATGTATGAAATGCCATCTGAAAAAACAGAATATCTGATTATTACTCAGGAATATGCCCAAAATAAAATGAACCGATCCAGCATTCGCAGGCTAAAAGCAAGCTAGTTAATGTTTATGTCATACGGCATGCGGGTATAAATCCCGTTCATCTGCGATGATCTTTTAAAATATTCGTAGTACCTGTACTTTTCTCCCAGTTCATTTCTGAGGAACCTTACCCGAAGATTATCTGTGCCGGTTTTAAACATTTGC